>JAAUOP010000071.1 GCA_012034805.1 Synechococcales cyanobacterium CRU_2_2
TCGGGGTGCCGTGGGACTTTTCAACGCTTTGCACCAAGCGAAAATCAGCAGCTTTGGACGCATCATTCACCTTCAGCGGCTTCACCATCTGCAAATCCATCGAAAAAAGCGTCGCACCTTCACCCCGCACCCCTAGGAACAAAGCCCCCTGTCCTGCATTCGGATCGGCTGGATCCAGCAGCATCGCCGGTGCACCCACAACACCGACCTTGACTTCGCCATCTTCGATCAGAGCGAGGGCGATCGCATACTGGTCTCCCCGCACATAGCCCTTAGTTCCGTCGATCGGATCGAGTGTCCAAAACCGCCGCCCCAGCTCGCCCTTGCCCCGCCCGACCCAAGCGACGATTTTTTCTGGTGTGGCATCCGGGACAGATTCCGCCACGATCGCCGTGACTCGAGCGAGGCAGTCCGCCATATCCGGCTGTTGCAACAGCGTCGCATCTTCCTCACCCACGATCGCATCTGCGGGAAACGCCTCGGCCAATAGACGACAGATGATCGCCTGGGAGGCGTAATCGGCGATCGTCACCGGGCTTTCGTCAGGTTTTTCAATGGCATCCGAGAGCTTCTGCACGCGCACCTGCTCACAGAGTCGAGCAGCAGCAGCAGCGGCCTGCAGTGCAATCTTTTGTTCTTTTTCGTAAGCCATCGATCTCCCTCATCAACAAACGTGAACGCATCCCAGGGTAAACCACCCCAGGGAGCAAATACCACTGTTCGAATCTATACAGAGCCCCCTCGACCGTTTCAGGGGCGTTTTGCATCTTATGCGTGGAATGACGCAATGCAGCGGCGCTAGGCAAACCCCATCGTCCTATCCATCCGATTCGCCATTCCCCGGTCAACTTCAGGAGTTCCACAAAAGCCCATGTTGAAAATGCCCATCTCGGAAATGCCCATCTCGGAAATGCCCGTGTCGGAAATGCCCATGACGAAAACAGTCGATACCCGCCAAGAACAAGCACTGGATAGCGCCTTAGCTGAGCTGGATCAGTGGTTTGGTTTGGCTGGGGTGGGGATGGATGGTGCGGAGCACGGCGAACTGACTGCACAAGCATTGATTGAAGACGCGCTAAACGAAGAAACACTAAACGAAGAAATCATCGAAGCTGGGACAGCGGTGCAACACATGCCCCTGGTTGAGAGTGCTGATGCCGTTGAAACAGCGGAGTTTGAGCAAGTTTTGGCCTGGGCCACCGCCCAAGCCCCCCCCTTGCTGAGCTTGCAGACACAACTGAAGAATCAGCAGTCTGTGGGTCTGAAACGAGCACGGCGGTGATTAGCGACGCTGAGATTGAAGCTGAAATTCGTACGGTTGAAATGGCTGTTGCTGATGCGGCTGTTGCTGATACGGCTGTTGCTGATACGGCTGTTGCTGATGCGGCTGTTGCTGAAATTAATGATACTGAAATTAATGGTACTGAACTTGATGGTATCGAAGTTAGTGGTATTGAACTTGATTTAGCCGCAACTAATTCAGTGGCAACTGAGGTTGAGATTAGCCCAACAGCCACCGAGCTCATCGAAGTTGATGCAACGCTTGATGCCAGCACTGATGCCAGCACTGACACCAGCACTGATGCAACGGCAATGGTCGAAGATTTGGCAGCTTCTGAGGTCGAAGATTTGGCAGCTTCTGACGCCACCGTTGCGGATCTCGAGGAGATTTTCTCAGACGCGATCGCCCAAGCCACCGCAGAAGCCCTGGCCCAAAGCCTTCCCGCAGCAGAAGATTCAGCATCCATGGCTCCAATCAGCGATCTGGAGGAAGCGGCGATCGCCCAAGCTGACCCCGAGGCCCAAGCTGAATCCCAAGCCGTTGAGCCTAAAACTATCCCAGCCGAAGCTATCGAAACCGAAGCTATCGAAACCGAAGCTGTCGAAACCGAAGCTGTCGAAACCGAAGCTGTCGAAACCGAAACTGTCGAAACCGAAGCTGCCGAAACCGAAGCTGCCGAAACCGAAGCCATCGAGCCTGAAGCCGAAGTTGTTGAATCCGAAGAATCTGACGCAATCACCCTCTCTCATGCTGACGTGAGTGACTTTCAGGCGCTTGAAGGTGAAACGATCGAACCGGAAGCGATCGCACTCCTCACCTACAACGGCCCCGAGGAAGTTCTTCTCAAAACCTCCGTCACACTGCATGGCACCTATGACCCGAGCCGCGTGACTCAAATCGTCGTCAACGCCGAAAACAAATATCGCTTTACCGTCATCTTGGATGCCCAAGCCGGTATCTGGAAAACAGAACTGAGCGAGGGGTTCTATCAAGCTGGGGCGCGTTGGGTGCGCGTGCAGGCCTTGGATGCGGGCGATCGCATCATCGCCAGCCAAATTATCAACCTGATCGTCAGCGCCAATCCCCTCAGCATCGGCCAAGACATCAAACTCACCATTCAACGCGACACACTGTTTAAGGAAAACCCCACCGACTCAGGCTCAGCCCATTTGAACACCCAGGTCTCCGCTGGAACAAGCTTTGTGGTCAAACGCTACAGCTATGTGGACGGCCATATTTTAGTTGAGCTAGATCAAGCCCTTGAAACCGTCGGCACCACCGGCTACTTCTACGCCAGCCATGTGGAATTGCGCAAAGGTCAACAGATTTTGGCCTTCGAAACCGGTCAAATTCCAGTTATTATCCCCGGCACCTGCCAACTGTTGATCACCCAAGAAACCTTGCTCAAACAAAAACCCGCAGACTCCAGCGATCTCAGCGGCAATCAAAGCTATCTGCTCAGACAAGGTGAGCAGTTCGAAATTACTGGTTACGCCTGCATTCGAGGCCACTTTCGCGTCACATTGCACCAGGAAATTCCCGGTTTTGGCCAAACGGGCTATCTCTACTTTGACCATGTTCAGCTCACACGCAACACCGAAATCGTTAAGTTTGACGCGAATGCCCTGCTGCTGACCATTTTAGATCCGACAGTTTTCAAGAAGCGCCCTGTCAACTCTAGTAATCTCAGCGAGTCTGAAAAAGCGACCTTGTCTGGGGGGCATGTCTATGGCGTGCTGCACTATGAACCGGCAGATGATGGCCACATTGCCATCACGCTCAGCGAACATATCCCCAACTTTGGCAACACAGGCTATCTCAATGCTAGCCATATTCAGCTCAATCGGGGGGCTCAGGTGGTTCAAGCCCTCACGTCACAAGTTGAGATCAACGTCCCCTACTTCAGTCAGCGAGACAACAAATTTAGCCCCCATACCAGCTGCAACGTCACGGCCTTGGCCATGGTCATGAGCTACTACGGCGTGCAGCCCAAGCAGGGGCAACTGGAGGACGAGCTATACGAGTGGTGCTTGAACAACTACGGTGAGGGTTCCCAGGAGGAAAACGTCGTTTTGGTGCGGCTGGCCCAAGCCTATGGATTTAATTCGACCTTTGCAACCGATCGCACCTGGGCTCAAATTCGCGATCGCCTCAAGCAAAAGCAACCTGTAGTTATCGGCGGCTATTTCACTGCTCAGGGGCACCTGTTGACGCTGATTGGCTACAGCGAACAAGGCTATCTCGTTAACGATCCCTGGGGCGATGCGCTGACGGGCTACCGCAGTGCCTATGGCCGCAACTTGTCCTATCCCAAGGCCTACATGGAAAAAATGTGTAGCCCTGAGGGAGACGGTAGCATCTGGGCGCACTTTATTGAACCCAAGGCTTAGGATGGATCGGCGGAGGCTCACAGGTTGTCCGGGATTTGTTCAGAACTTGCACCTCCGCCGAACCCATACCCTCACCCCAGTCAGCTTTGATGTATATTGAATGGCTCAAGTTTCGTGTTCAACCGGAGTTGCGATCGCAATTCATCCAACTGGATCAACAAATCTGGACGACGTTTATCGCCAAAAGCCCCGCTTTTGTCAGCAAAGAAATCTGGCTCAATCCCGACCAACCCAACGAAGTGATTACGCTGATCCACTGGAGCGATCGCGAGCAGTGGAAAGCGATTCCGGCTGTGGATGTGGATCGCGTTGAACAAAGCTTCCGCACGGCACTTGGGGCAGATGGCTATGAGCTGATTGAAGCCCAGGAATACCAGATTGCCTCCAGCTCAAGAGCCAGGCCCTAGCGTTCGGCTCTAGCGTTCGGCTCTAGAGCTACGTCCCAGAACTGTGCCCCAAATCGATACCGTCCTGATCTCGATCGCGGCTTCCCGAACACAGACAGCAGTAGACTACAAAACTCGATGCTGACCCCCATGCTGACCGCTAGGCTTTCTGGGAAATTCTTTGGCCCCTGCTTTGGCCACTGCCTTGTGATTATCACTGCGCTGCTGTCGGGGGCGATCGCCCCCAGCCAAGCCTCCACCTACGGCCCGCTACCTCGACTCTCCCCTAGCCAAATCACCCCAGATTCTTGCTATTTACGCGACGAAACGGGTGTTCTAATCGACCTCAATCGCCTCTGCAACGGCAGCCGTGAGGTGGTTTTGCCCAGCATTTGGGTTCAGAAGACCCAGGCAGCAGACAGCCCAGACCTGGAGATTGCATCTCAAACCCCCAACGCCCGTATCACTGTCAAAGCCCCCCAGTCCCAGGCGTTTCGTTGTAGCTCCGGCTTCTTTTTATCCCAGTGCAAACTGCCCGTAATTAACATCACGGGCGGTCAGGCGGCGGAAGCGCTTCGATCGCTCGACAAACGCTAAAGCGGCAACCGGAAGATAAACGGATAACGATGGACTTCATTGGGCTCGGTTAGGCTTTTGTAAACCGCCCAGGCGGGTAAAACAAAATTAGCAACAATGAACAGAGGCACTAAAACAGGGACGAGCAAAAATCCGATCAAGATAAAGTACAAAAATGCCAGCACACCGCTGAGTACCCAGAGGTTAAGGTGCATGTTGACGGATTCCTTGGCGTTTTCCTTCACCACGGGGTCGTCAGAGATCAGCAGCAAGCCGATGGGGACGCCAATGGAAATGAGCGAAACATTGAAAAAAAGCAAACCGTGGCAAACGGCGGAGAGCAGTTTACGCTTATCGGGATCGTAGACACCTTCCATTTCCGCTGGGCCTCCTGGCTGACGATGATTTTCCCTATTATCACCACGGCAGTGTCATTTGCCCAGGGACGGAAATCTGGAGTGTTGGAGGGTGATCACCGCAGGCAGGGCAAGCGAGGGGCAAACGAAGGCATAGCTAGGCTCGAGGTTCACGCCTTCGTCTTGATGTTTGCTGGCGGCGTTTGCCTAGGACTGGGGCTGGATGTAGGCGATCGCCTGTTTCCAAATCGTGATGTTACGGCCATCGGCTCCGTTGAGGCACAGACAATCCACATCCTGCCAAAAGAGACTACCGGACAACACATCGCCGGTCACAAGCTTGATCTCCAGGGGTTGCTTCTCGCGAATGTAGTTCTGCATCTGACGCAGGCTGGGGGTGGGAATATCGATGATCGTTGGGGGTTTGTTCATGGCAGGCCTGTGAATCGGGATGAAGTTCCTTGCGCAGGGAATGTAGCACTAATCTCCCTCCCTAGAGAATGCCCAGAGCGGGTCTACGAGCCACTAGAATCTTAAACAGAGCCGAGAGGTTTAATAATTCGTAGACTTAATTCGCAATTCACCATGAGCATCGCTTTTAGCAAGTACCACGGTCTGGGCAATGATTTCATTCTGATCGACAATCGCGACAGTCATGAGCCCAAGCTTTCTCAGGCGGAAGCGCAGCAGTGGTGCGATCGCAATTTTGGCATCGGCGCAGATGGGGTTATTTTCGCCCTCCCCGGTCAAGCGGGCCAGCCGGGCCAAGAGCCGACAGACTACACCATGCGGATTTTTAACTCCGACGGCTCGGAACCGGAAATGTGCGGCAACGGCATTCGCTGTATGGCTAGGTTTATTGCCGATTTAGAAGGAATAACCCACGACAGAACCGGCGATATCGAACCAGCTGCCGCCACTCAATATCGCATTCAAACCCTGGCCGGGGTAATTATTCCGACGATTCAGGCCGATGGTCTGGTACGGGTGGACATGGGTGAGCCCCGGCTGAGGGCAGCGGAGGTTCCCACGACCCTAGCAGAAAAAGACGGAAACGTGGTCGCACAGCCGCTGGAAGTGGACGGCAAAACCTGGGAAATGACCTGTGTCAGCATGGGCAATCCCCATGCGATTGCGTTTGTTCCGGATGTGGACGCGCTCGATCTAGCTGTCCTTGGCCCCCAATTTGAGCATCATCCCGTTTTCCCTGCCCGCACCAACACTGAGTTTGTCCAGGTGATCAGCCCCAGCCAGCTCAAAATGCGGGTGTGGGAGCGAGGCGCTGGGGCGACGTTGGCCTGCGGAACGGGAGCTTGCGCATCGCTGGTGGCGGCTGTGCTGAATGGTAAAAGCGATCGCACCGCCACCCTCGCACTCCCCGGCGGCAATCTGATCATCGAATGGTCCCAGACCAATCATCATCTCTACATGACCGGGCCAGCCCAGCGGGTGTTCTCGGGAGTTTGGCAGCAGGGATTATCTGAGGCCACGGAGGCAGCCGTGGTGGAAACTGGGGCCATGGGAGCAGCACCGGCCCAGCAGGTCGATTGCGCGATCGCCTGTGTCAACGGCTGCATCCTCGGCGACCAATGCCCCAACCGAGAAAATCAGGGGAAAGCAGCGGCGTTCATTCGCGAAACCCCTCTCGACAAAATGCTGGAAATGGCCGCCGCTGCTGTGGAGCGCCGCAATGCCGAACGGGCCGAGCGATCGCGAACAGAAAGCCCTAAGTGGGTGATCCCAGATGGCGGCATTGACCCAAATCAGTTTTAGCCTGAGCCCTGGACGAACACCTTAAACCGAAAAATCTCAAGTTCCCCTTGGACGTTGTTCTTTTTTGTGCTACTCTTGTGGAGGCGGAGATGAAAAGGCCGTCGTCGATTCTTAGCTTTCGGTTGATCAATTTGTCTTTTGGTTCTGTTTGGTTATCAAATCCACAGCTTCATCTCCGAAATCAAAGTCTCTACACACTTGATTTTTCAGGAGAATGAAACATGTCTATTTACGTCGGTAACTTGTCTTTTGATGTTCAACAAGAGGATCTGAAGGAAGTTTTTGCAGAGTACGGTGTGGTTAGCCGCATCAGCCTGCCCACGGATCGGGAAACGGGCCGCCCTCGCGGTTTTGGTTTTGTTGATATGGCCTCTTCCCAGGAAGAAGCCAAAGCGATCGAAGGTCTTGATGGTGCTGAGTGGATGGGCCGCACTCTGCGGGTGAACGAGGCCAAGCCTCGCTAGGGAGCACAACTCCTCAATGCTTCGGTATCACCTGGGGGCGAGCCATCTGGGTGAGGTGTTGGCATTCATGTTGGCGTGAGTCTTCGGTTCGTGTCATTCAATTGCCTTCGCCGGACGAATACCTGCTCGCCTTAGGTCTGATGACCTCCGCAAATAGTTTGTGGAGGTCATTTTGTATATGGGTCTTCCGTTTATCCTGGGATCAAGGATGATTAGTTCATTCCTCAGGCCATGCATCCCCCAGCAACGTATTCCCCCAGCAACGTATTCCCTCGGCAACGGTGGGAAGAATAGAGGGGCTCGACTGAACGTCAATTTTTGTCTAGCGCACACTTCACGATAGATGTCCTGCTCGAGAGAGATCGACCCCATGCCCAGCCGTTTGTCCGACGTGCATCAGAAGCTGGATGGCTACTACCAGCCCATCAAGGCCGTCATCCTCCGTCGGCAAAACCCGATTAGTGGTCTGTTGCCTGCGAGTACGGCAGTCAATAGCCATGGAGACTACACTGATGCCTGGGTGCGGGATAACGTCTACAGCATTTTAGCCGTGTGGGGATTGGCGATCGCCTATCGCAACCATGACATCGACCCCGGGCGCACCTTTGAGCTAGAGCACAGCGTCATTAAGCTGATGCGGGGGCTGCTGTTTGCCATGATGAAACAGGCGGACAAGGTCGAAAAATTCAAGCAAACCCAGCACCCCCTCGACGCGCTCCACGCCAAATACGACACCCGAACGGGCGACTCTGTCGTCGGTGATGATGAATGGGGCCATCTTCAGCTTGACGCCACGTCGTTGTTTTTGCTGATGCTGGGTCAGATGACCGCCTCGGGGCTGTCGCTGGTTTATACCCTAGATGAAGTGAACTTCGTCCAGAATCTGGTCTACTACATTGGCCGCACCTATCGCACCCCCGACTACGGCATTTGGGAGCGTGGCAACAAAATCAACCATGGCAACGCCGAGCTGAATGCCAGTTCCGTCGGCATGGCCAAGGCAGCCCTAGAGGCGATGAGTGGCCTCAACTTGTTTGGTGTCCACGGTGGCCAGTCTTCGGTGATTCATGTTTTGCCCGATGAGATTGCCCGTGCCCGCGCCACACTGACGTCGCTATTGCCCCGAGAATCGGCTTCAAAAGAAGTTGATGCAGCAACCTTGAGCGCCATCAGCTTTCCTGCCTTTGCCGTGGAAGATCAAGTCTTGGTCGATCGCACCCGTAACAAAATCATCAACAAACTCCAGGGACGCTACGGTTGCAAACGTTTTTTACTCGATGGCCATCAAACGGTTCTAGAGGACACCAGTCGGTTACACTATGAACCGTGGGAATTGCAGCAATTTAAGCATGTCGAGTGCGAGTGGCCGCTGTTTTATACCTATTTGCTGCTGGATGGAATTTTTCGAGGTGATCAGGCCCAGGTGCAGGCCTATCGCGATCGCCTCGCCTTTGTCGAAGTTAAACACAACGGCATCGCCCTGTTGCCTGAGGTTTACTACGTTCCAGCGGAACGGGTCGAAGCCGAAAAAGCCAACCCCCAAAGCCAAACTCGCCTACCCAATGAGAATATTCCCCTCGTCTGGGCCCAAAGCCTCTACTATCTCGGTCAGCTGATGATCGATGGGCTGCTCAGCCCCGGCGACATTGACCCTTTGGGGCGGCACCGGACCCTGGGCAACACCCGACGTCCCGTGGTGCAGTTGGCACTGCTAGCCGAAGATGCTGAGTTGCAAAATGAACTCGAAGCCTGCGGCATCGCGAGCCAAACCCCGGAGCAAATTCAGCCCGTGCAGGTGCGATCGGCCCAGGATCTCGCGCAGTTGTATCATTGCATTGGCCAAAATGAGGCCCTAGGGCTGACGGGTCGGCCGGTGCGCCGCCTGCGCAACCTCACGACCTCGCGGGTATTCCGCATTCGGAGCGAAGCGGTAGTCTTCTTGCCTGCAAACTTAGATTTGGATCAGTTTTATTTGACCCTGGATGAGCATTTCCTGGTCGCCCAGATCAAAAGTGAGATTGCCTATCTCCAACGGGACTGGCGACAGCTGGGCCAACCCACCATGACATTACTGATCACCCGGCGAATGATGGAAACCGGTCGAGCAGCCTTGATTCAGCTCATGGGGGAGCTCAGCGATGGCCAATGTGACGGGGTGGCAGTGAAGCTGGCCCCCTTGCAGCAACTGTTGCTCACCGCCGCAATTGAGCGGATCGACAACCCCGGCAGTTTTGAGTTTGCCCGCGTCTCTGGCCCTGTGATTCGTACCGCCCGCCTCAAACTCGATCCGGCCAAGACCCAACTGCTGAGCCATGTCCAAGAAGGATTTCTGGAGCGGGAAACAGACGTTGACACAATTATCTTGCGGTTGCAACAGTCAGAAAACTTATACGAACAAATTGAGCTGCTGCAAACCTTGCGCAACTTGCAAGGCGTTGAGTTTGAGGTGATCTTGGGAAATGCTCGGGTGACGGTGCGATCGCTCCTCGACGAAGTTTACGGCAAAGCCACCCACCTGCGCCTCTGGGCGCTGGTGCGTCGAGCCGCTGCCCTGCTCGACAAAATTGACATTGGCCTCTCCGATGCGGTTACCGATATTCTGGTACGGCGCAAGCAAATTGCAGTGGGGAAAGCCTACAGCGAAGCTGCGTTGATTACACAACCGTTGTCTAATCCGGAGCTACTAGAGAAGCTAACTGAATTTTGTCGAGAAGACAGCCGCGATCGCGTCCTCTCCCAAGAAATTCTGCTCTACCTCGGCGTGCTGATCAAAGTCGACCCCCAGCTGTTCAAGGGCTTCTTGACGCTGCGGGTGGGTTACTTGATTCTTTTGTTGACCAGTCAACTGGGACAGGAACAGCATCTGGCCCAGGACGAAGCCTACGAAGCCTTGATGGGCTTGAGTCCTTTTGAAATCAAAACGCGGCTGCGTCGGGTGTTAATGCGCAGCGACAGCTTTGACGAAATGTTGCGCCAGCAAGAGTCACTGCACGTAGCCACCGGCCCGCAGCCGATCGACTGGGTCATTCGTCAAGACGCCGAAGACACCAGCAGCGTAGCGCCCCAGGGTTGGCGACAGCGACGGCAGCTCGAAGGCTCACTCAACAAAGTTCCTCGAGATTTTTATCAGGGTGTCTGGCAGTTGCTCAACCAGTGTAAGGGCATTGTGATTGGCGACAAGTTAGAGCGCCGCAATCGGCTCGATAGCTATCCGCTGGTGCTAGAAATGACGCCCGGAGAAACGAATTTCGCTCTGCGCATTGAGCATTTGCTCAACAAGATGCCAGTTCCAGAATATCGGCAGTTGAATTTGGAAGCCTTGATGGAATTGGCGGCGATCGCCCAGGGCAACCCCGAGCTGCGCATCGAAGATCACATCGTCTTAGATGTGTTGATTGGCCATGCAGTTCGCCTCGCTTGGTTCGAGGATCATCCAGACCACTGCGACATTTACGCGCTCCACAAAGCCAATGCCTGGGCCAGTTTCTACCAATCGCCGCCCCAGCGCTGCGCCGAAGCCACCGCCAAGGCGTTCCAGTATTTGATTGAGTCGGGTTACCGCAGCGAAGGGGATTTGCCTCCCGACTTGGAGCCGTCTACCGAGCCTGAGCCCTCCTTGGCGGACTCTCTGGCCACTTAGCCTCGTGCTTGCTTTTGGATCGACTCAAGCCGCATTCGCCCAATTGACATAGGGCAACTCCCCAAAGATTTGCTCAATGGCCTCCGCCTGGGCCACCAGTTGACCGCAGGCATCCCAAGTTCCCAACGTGAGCATTTGATGGGGGCCATCGGCCAGGGTCAAATCCGCAGCAAAATCGCCACCGGTCACGCGTCTGTTTTCAACATCAACCTGAACCTCGCGCCCCGGATTTGCTTGCACGATCGCCTGGAGCGCCGTCACTGTTTCGGGAGCTGCCGTCAGGCACGGAACGCCCATGGCAAGGCAATTGCCAAAGAAAATTTCTGCAAAGCTTTCGCCGATGATGGCATCAATGCCCCAGCGCGCGATCGCCTGGGGCGCATGTTCTCGGCTCGAGCCGCAGCCAAAATTGCGATTCACCACCAAAATTTTTGCCCCCTGGTACTGGGGTTGGTTGAAGGCATGGCTGGGATCCTGTTGGCGATCGTCGGCAAACACATGCTCACCCAACCCATCGAAAGTGACACAGCGCAGAAACCGGGCAGGGATGATGCGATCGGTATCGATGTCGTTGCCAACCAGTGGCAGCGCGGTACCTTGGCTGGTTTTGATTTGAGAATTTCTAGCTTGGGAATTGCGAGCTTCGGAAGCAACAGAAGAACTCATGGGAAAATTAACTCCGAGAAAATAAAATGAAACCATTGTGCAAAGGGCGATTCGGGCAATAAACCTGGGCAGCCTAAGGACACGCTCCGCTAGGGGTTAACTCAGGTGTTTGGTTGAAGGGCTGGATCGGGGTGCGGGTGAACCTGTTTGCAGGATGCCTTCTCCCCCGAGCCAGCGGACGTCGCTGTGGTCTGCCGGATTCGGTGGCCCCAGCGATCGCCGAATGCAAGGACGATCGCCCAAAAGGATACAGCCACAACAAGACTAGATTGGCAAGAATTCGCGTACATCCGTGACCTTGCCCGCGATCGCCGCCGCCGCCACCATGGCTGGGCTCATCAACAGCGTCCGGCCCGAAGCAGAACCTTGGCGGCCTTTGAAATTACGGTTGGAAGACGAAGCACTGATTTGGCGACCCTGGAGCTTGTCCGGGTTCATCGCGAGGCACATGGAGCAGCCCGCCTCACGCCATTCAAATCCAGCGGCCTCAAAAATTTTATCCAATCCTTCAGCCTCGGCCTGTTGCTTGACGCGCTCTGAACCCGGTACCACAAAAGCCTTGATGCCGTTCGCAACGTGGCGACCTTGGGCAATTTTGGCCGCTTCTTGCAAGTCGCTGAGGCGACCGTTGGTGCAGCTGCCGATGAAGCAGACATCAATCGGGGTGCCCTTGATGGCGGTGCCGGGGGCGAGATCCATGTAGGCATAGGCTTCTTGGGCAATGGCGCGATCGCCCTCTCCAAAGCTTTCGGGCGCGGGTACGGCTTCGCTGACGCCAATGCCCTGGTCTGGGGTAATGCCCCAGGTCACCGTCGGATCAATTTCCGCCGCATCGAAGCTGACGACATCATCATAGGTTGCATCTGCATCACTGCGTAGACTGTCCCACCAAGCCACCGCCTCGTCCCACTCACGGCCCAGGGGCGCAAAGTCGCGACCCTGGAGATAGGCATAGGTGACTGAATCCGGATTGATATAACCGCAGCGGGCACCGCCTTCGATCGCCATGTTGCACACCGTCATGCGTTCTTCCATCGTCATTTGTTCAAAGGTCGTTCCGGCATATTCGTAGGCATAGCCCACACCACCTTTGACGCCGAGTTTGCGAATCAGATGTAGCACCACATCCTTGGCATAGACCCCCGGCTGGAGCGTGCCATTGACCTCGACGCGGCGGACTTTGAGCTTGCCGAGGGCGAGGGTCTGAGATGCTAATACATCTCGAACTTGACTGGTGCCAATGCCAAAGGAGATTGCACCAAAGGCTCCGTGGGTGGAGGTGTGGCTGTCACCGCAGGCGATCGTCATACCGGGCTGGGTGAGACCTTGCTCCGGTGCGATCACATGAACAATGCCCTGACTGCCACTGCCAATGTTGTAGAAGCGAATGCCATAATCAGCACAGTTTTTTTCCAGGTTTTGCATCATCTCTTCCGCCAAGGTGTCGGCAAAGGGACGAGCCTGGTTGTCGGTGGGGACGATGTGGTCAACGGTGGCCACAGTGCGTTGTGGATACATCACCTTGAGGCCCCGCTCGCGCAGCATGGCGAAGGCCTGGGGACTGGTAACTTCGTGGATCAGGTGTAGGCCAATGAACAGTTGGGTTTGCCCCGAGGGCAGGATTCCAACCGTGTGGAGGTTCCAAACCTTGTCAAAGAGGGTGCCTGTACTCATGGAAATGGCTCGCGGGTGGGTGGGCGATGCTTGAGCACGACAAAAAAAGGCTGGTTGTCGTGCGGGCTATATTGATTGGGTGAGCAGACTGGGGGATGAGGATGGCTGAGGCTAGTCCGGAAACTTGCGCCTCGCCGTACTAGATTGATCATGAGAGACTAACATCCAGATGTCCAATATATCTTTTGAGAGCTTTTAAGACTTTGGAGATCTGAATTGCCCTAGCTAAAATTCCTTTTAAAATTCCTTTTTTGAAAAGATCAGACTGGACAGCATCAGTATGAACACGGTGTAGGCCACCCCATAGGCTGCCGTGGCGATCAAGGTCGGCGTGGCGGGAAAAATGCCATAGACTGAATCGTTGCGCAAGTTGAACTGGGACAGATCCGGCAGGACGAGATAGAGCCCCTTCACCGCCTGCTGTAGTCCAGGATTGTCCGTCAATTGGGCCAGCTTGACCACGTCGGGACTGAGATGCCCGGTGATGTAGATCGCTAGGGTCAAGAGTGTGGCGAGAAGCGAACTGGTCGAGACGCCGAACAGCAGGGCAAACGCATTGAGCAAAGCGAGCTCTAGCAAGAGAAACAGCAGCGTCAGTCCCATGTAGCGCCAGTCAAAGTCAATGCCATAGCTCTGAAGCAGCAACAGATAGACCAACCCCATCGTCCCAATCAAAACGGCGGTGACAGCGCTGAGGCCGAGGTGCTTGCCGATGATGAATTCGCTGCGGCTGAGGGGTTTGGAAAGGGCGGTGAAGACGGTACGCTGTTCGATTTCTCGGTTGATCAAACCGCTGCCCACGAAGAGAGTAACCACGAGGCTGAAGACGGCGATCGCCGCCAAGCCCAAGTCAATAAGCGTCTTTTCGGCGGCAACGCTGGAAATCTCGGGCAGCAGGCGGCTGGCGAGCAGCAAGATCAGGGTAAATAGGCCGAGGAGGTAGAGAACGCGATCGCGAACCACCGACCGAAACACATTGGTTGCAACCACCCAAATCCGACGAATGCTCATGGTGAGGCTGACACTCCTGAAAACACCTGGGCTTCATCATCACATTTAATCTGTGTACGATTGCTGCTGCCGAAGCTAATTTGACAACTTAGCTGCACGGAGTGGCC
Source organism: Synechococcales cyanobacterium CRU_2_2 (assembly GCA_012034805.1). GTDB lineage: Bacteria > Cyanobacteriota > Cyanobacteriia > PCC-9006 > JAAUQQ01 > JAAUOP01. The sequence continues at coordinate 14,326 of JAAUOP010000071.1, forward strand.
CTCGATGCGGGGCCGAGGGCCTCGCCAGAGCGCGCGCAGCAGAACGCGGTATTCGGGCTCACCGACGATGGTTTCGAGCTGCCAGAATTGCTGATCGAGGCGATCGCCCTTATGGGCTTGGGCGACGCGACTCATCACCGCATCGCTAAAAATTTGTGGATTTTGCTTGTTATCGAATAGCCAGCGTTCCATTTCAGGTCGGGTGAGCCCAAAGGATTGCTGCACCAGTTCGTTGCGCATGCCCTCAATGATATCTTTGCCTCGAGAATAGTCGGCAGCCTTGGCGGGATCTTGGCGGTCAAACAGATGCAGCACAAACAAGCTTTGGTCGAAGCTTTCGCCTTTGAGGCCGGGGTACTGGGTAATCCAATCTTGGGTGCGAAACCCAAATAGAATCCAACTGGTGAGCAGTAAATTGAGCAAAAGCAGCACCGCAAGGTGCTGCTGAACCGGTAACGACTTGGGCCATTGAAATCCAGAGTCGATCTTGAAGAACTGAGGGAGGGCGGCGATCGCGGTCGAAAGCAGCGGCCAGACCAACAGTGCCGTCCGCACCATCGGTTCGTTGCCCCGAGCAAACAAATAAAGACACAGGAGCGCCCCCGTGATCCAAGGGCCAATGTTTTGGCCCAAAATCTTCAAGGGATAATCCGTGGTGAACCAGCCCACGGCGATGATCAAAAACACCCAGCTAAAGTTAATCAGGATGTCGTGGGCCGTTACCGGCACGGTCGCCACGTCCGGGTTGGTGGTTAGCCAGGAGAGTAGCCAAGCCAAAATGCTCAGCCACAGGGGCGTTTGCCAAGCATAGGCTCTTCGCGGGCCCAGAAATCCCCAAAAATCTTGCCAGAAGGCCACCAAAAAGTTTTTCATTTAAAGAAATCTCGTCTGTTTCAGCACATAGAGCAAGATTGCGATCGCCCCGTAGCTGAAGGCATTGGCCCGCAGCAACGCACCGGCCCTCAGCCGCCCGGACAGGGAACTTTTATAGCGCAACTGGCGGCGACTCTTTTCCTGCTGAGAGCCATATTCAGTCGGGGGGGGGGTGCCCACAGGCGAAGCAGTACGGTCATGGCCTGGGTCTCGATGACAAAGGTGAGGGTGTAAATCGCAAAAACGCCGATGAGAACTAACGATGGCATCGCAGCGGCGGGGCTGAGGGTTCGGTTAAACAGCACATAGCTCATGACATCCAGCTCAAGCGCATTGGGGAAATAGGGCTCGAGCGTGAAGAAGGTCATCCAGCCGATCACGGTGGAGACGAGATTGATGATCAGGGCGTACTGAACGCCGCCTCGCCTGCTGATGCCGAGGCGATTGTGCAGGACGATGGCTTCGAGGGCGATCGTCACCAGCAAAAACAACCCTTGCAGCGCAAAAGTTCTGAGTGGCAATACCCAATAATCAAACGATTCCATGGCATCCCCCGAATGTGGCCCAACCGGCCTGGTCGAGTGCATTGTAGTGCCTCTGGGCTGAGCTGCCCAGAGGAGGAACGGAATTGCAAAGGGATGGAATTTTAATCGGTTGGGGGTGTATCGGTGGGATGTCGGTAGGATTGAAAAGACAATTGGCACAAACAGCGCGATCGGCGAGGCAATACCCCATGGTTCGTGGCGGCATTGGTATTCGAACGGCTCAACAGACCTCAGGGCGTGCCGTTGGACAAATTCATGTCTACGACGGAGCGGGCAAGGGCAAATCCCAGGCCGCCCTGGGCGTCGTGCTGCGATCGATTGGCTACGGCATCAAGAGCAATTCCCAAACGCGGGTGCTGCTGCTGCGGTTTTTGAAGGGGCCAGAGCGCACCTATGACGAGGATGCGGCGATCGCAGCGCTGCAGCAGGCCTTCCCCCACCTGATTGACCAGGTGCGCACGGGGCGCGCGGAGTTTTTTGGCAGTAACGACATTACCCGCTACGACCGGCAGGAGGCTCAGCGGGGGTGGGCGGTGGCCAAGGGGGCGATCGCCTCGGGGCTGTATTCGGTGGTGGTTCTGGATGAACTCAATCCGGTGCTGGATTTGGGCTTGTTGGAGGTGGCCGAGGTGGTGCGCACACTCAAAAACAAGCCCGAACATCTCGAAATTATTGCCACGGGGCGCGCTGCCCACCCCAGCTTGCTCGAAATTGCCGACCTCCATTCCGAAATGCGTCCCCATGTCCACGAAATGGCCCAGCGCCTTGCCCAGCAAATGGCCCAAAAGCATCCCGAAGGCCGGCGGGCCGGGGGCATCGAAATCTACACCGGCGAGGGTAAGGGCAAATCGACCAGCGCCTTGGGCAAGGCACTCCAGGCGATCGGCATTGGCATTGGTCAAGACAAGTCCCACCGAGTCCTGATTTTGCAATGGCTCAAGGGGGGCAGTGGCTATACGGAGGATGGGGCGATCGCCGCGCTCCAGCAAAGCTATCCCAGTTTGGTCGATCACCAGCGCTGCGGACGGGATGCGATCGTCTGGCGCGGGCAGCAGCAGACCCTTGACTATGTGGAGGCGGAACGGGGCTGGGAGATTGCCAAGGTGGCGATCGCCTCGGGCCTCTACAAGACGATTATTTTGGATGAGCTGAACCCGACGGTGGATTTGGAGCTGTTGCCCCAGGAACCCATTCTCCAAGCTTTGTTGCGCAAGCCGCGCGATACGGAGGTGATCATCACCGGGCGCTGTACGAATATTCCAGAATATTTCAACCTGGCAACGGTGCACTCGGAAATGGTCTGCCACAAGCACTATGCCGAACGCGGCGTGGATCTCAAGCGGGGGGTGGATTATTAACCCAACGGTAAGAGGGTCACGTTCGACACGAAGACCCCAAACGACCGAAAAATCGCGTAAAAACCGCGTAAAAACTTTGTGAAAACTTTTAAGATGAACTGAGGGCCATGGGCGCACGCCGCATCTTAGCCGAGTTCTGGCCCGCCCCCAAACCCACTCTACCCGTTCACCCACGCCATGGCTGAAGATCAAGCACCCGACGCTCAAGCACCCGAGGCTCAAGCACCCGAGGCCAAGGCTCCTGCAGCCAAGGCAGCAACGAAACCTGCGGCTAAGGCAGCAGCAAAACCGGCCACAGCCCCTGCCAAGGAAAAGCCCCCCAAGCCCGAGGACAAGCCCTTCAGCGAATTTATGCAGCAGGACTACGTTCCCTCGCTCAAGCAGGCCCTCGAAGCGAAGGGGCTCAGCGATCTGGCACTCACCTTCAGCAAGCGGAATTTCTCCCCCGTCGGCCAAGACTGCTGGCAAGTCCAAGGATCTTGGGCCAAGGGCCAACGTCAGTTTGTGGTGGCTTTTCCGGATGAAAGTATTGGTGGAAAGAAAGCATTTGCCTATGCCGATGGCGGAGCTACACCCAGTGATGTAGAGCCTTTTTTGGGCGATGAGCGGCGGATGACGTTGGAGCTGATGGTCTTTGGCGTGGTGCAGCGACTCAATGGTCAAAAGTGGCTGGAGCGCAATTAGACGCCGAAGACAGCCTCAACGTCCGAACACAGCCTGAAATCCTCAAACGTCCACGCCCACTGCACAGCAAAATTTGTAGGAGAGCCTGAATCGTGTTTGAGCAATCTGGCCGTTTGGTTTTGAGGGGTTTCGGATCAGGGGCAGCAGCCTTGCTGCTGAGCTTGGCATTACCAGGTCTTGCCCTCGGAACGCCGCAACCCGAAACGCCGCAACCCGAAACGCCGCAATCCGAAGCGTCGCAACCCGAAACGCTTCAATCTGGCGACATCCAACCCGTATCCAAAGACGCCACGACGACAGATGCGGCGACCGCAGACACCCCAAAGACGATCCAGCCTTTGGGCGATCGCTGTGCCGCCCTAGAAACCCCAGCCCCAGAAACCCCGACTCCAGAAACAACCTCTCAGACCACATCCGAACCCGCTGAGACGGAAGCCATCGATCCCAAACTTGAGCCCAAACTTGAGCCCAAACTTGAGCCAGAAGTCGATCCAGAAGTCGATCCAGAAGTCGCCGCTAAACTCGCGGCCAAACTCGCCCAGGAAAAACGCGATATCTGCCAGCTCTACAAGGCCGACCAACTGTACCAACAGGGGCAAATCGAAACTGCGATCGCCATCTACCAAGCCGTCAAACCTACCTTCACTGCCGCAACACCCGAAGCAACCCCAGCAACCAAGCTCGACGATTCCCTCCCCCAAGCGCCCGTCGCCCCGCCCCCGGTAGCTTTTTCCGATCCCGAGCAGCTCTCCCCCAGCGGCCAGGTCTACCTACGCGAAGCCAACGCAGGTCAGGCGCAAAGTCTCACCACCCGTGTACTGGTTCCGCTCAAGCTGCTCACCGAAACGCATCCGGAATACATCCCCGGCCACCAACAATATGCTGCTGCCCTCGTCGCCCAAGGCCAAGCCAAACAAGGGCTAGACGTGCTGAACCAAGCGATTAAACGCTACCCCGATCAGGTTGAATTACTCAAGGCCGGCATCGCCCTCGCGGCCCAGCAACACCGCTGGATGGAAGCCTCAATGCAGGCTCGCCGCTTTGCCCAGCTCAATCCGGAGCACCCGGAAGCCGCTACGTTTGTGGCGCTGGCCCAGGAGAATCTCAAGCGGTATCAGGGCGAGGTGCGCGATCGCCTCACCGCCAACACGATCGCCAATGTGCTCACCGGGGCGGTTACCTACGGCGTCACCGGTAATCTTTGGAACACCCTTTCTACCCTCCAAACCACTAGCTTGATGCTGCGCGGCGAAGCCGGGGTCGGCAATGGCATTAGCAAGTCCATCCAGCGCCAGATTCCCCTAGTCGAAGACGAAGACGTCGTTGCCTATGTCAACGAGCTGGGCCAAAAGCTGGCCAAAGTCGCGGGTCGGGAGGAGTTTGAATATGAGTTTTTCGTAATTCTAGATGAGAATCTCAATGCCTTTGCATTGCCGGGGGGCAAGGTGTTTGTCAATGCGGGGGCGATCGCCAAAACCAAGTCCGAAGCCGAGCTCGCCGGTCTCTTGAGTCACGAACTGGCCCATGCAGTGCTCTCCCACGGCTTTCAACTCGTGAGCAACGGTAGTCTGTTGGCCGACCTCAGCCGCTTTGTTCCCTACGCAGGTTACGCCGCCAATTTGGTGGTGCTCAACTACAGCCGCGACATGGAGCGCGAAGCCGACGAACTCGGCACCCGCATTCTGTCCGCCGCAGGCTACCCCGCCGACGGACTGCACAATCTGATGAAAATCCTCGGCGAAGAAGACAAATCTCGTCCGCTCCTGGCCTGGATGTCCACCCACCCCGAAACCGAAGAGCGGGTGGGCAATCTTCAACGCCAGATCCAAACCGAAGGTCTGATGCGCTACGGCGTCGAGGGCGTCGAGCGACATGACCTCATGCGCGAAAAAGTACGTGTCCTCCTTGAGGCGGCCAAGCAAAAAGAAGCCGAGGAACGCAAAAATCGCCCTGGGTGGCGCTAGGCCTCTCGGCTTGACCAACCCAAGGGTTCCTCAGATGACGCAGCTTCATGGTCTCTTGATGGAAAATTAATCTTTTTCTCACTGAGTGATACTTAAAACCTTGAAACAGGGATATAAGTGTTTTCACAGGCCATATGAGAGCTCAAGTTGATTTGCTAGAGTCTGCGAGACAGGGAGACTTGAAATCCCTAGAACTTTTGATTAACCAACCCTTGGAACCCAAAGAGATCAAGGTCAGCTTGAGCGTTGAGCAGGGTTGTCTCACCGTCACAGCGGAAGCGCCAATCAATCCGCCCTCGAAGCATTCGTTCATTAACTTCCTCAAGCAGGGGATGACCAACATCATGCCCGCTGGCATCACCTCAGTGGTCGTCCATGGTAAGGTGCAGGGGCTAGGGGCGATCGCCTGGCATCAACAGTTTTCCCTGCAAACAGACTCCCCAACGGCGGAACGCCCAAGAACAGAACTCCAAAGAACAGAACTCCAAAGAACAGAACTCCAAAGAACAGAACTCCAAAGAACAGAACTCCAAAGAACAGAGCCCAAAAGGCTAGAATTCCAGCAACAGGAATTTGCGCAGGCCGAACCCCGGAGTTTTATCACCCCTGAGCAGATGGAGCATTTTTCGCGAGCCAAACTCACCCCGAGCCCCGGCGTCAATCTGTCAAGCTATGCGCCGCGACGGTCCAGAGCTCAGGAACCTCCTCAAATTCGCTATTTTCTCTGGGCGACTTCACTCATGCTGGGTGCACTCCTCAGCGCTCACATCGTCACCTGGTTTATGCCTCGCTCTGTCGCCAGAACAGAGTGGGAGTATCACATCGTGACCTTAGAAGACGATAACTTTGATACCGCCATAAAGAAACTGGGCCAAGAAGGTTGGGAACTTTCCTATGCCCGACGGGCGATCGCCTCCGAAAGCGATACCGAATACACCCTATACGAATTGATTTTGAAACGGCCGAAGTAATCGCAATTATCGCGCTATTTCAAACAATCTTGAGATCATTATCCTTCAAATATACATCGTCTCAAGTCAGTAAATGAGGTGAAATCGCACATTTTCACCTCATTGATCAAATCGGACTACCAGATTCGAGTGACTAAATTTCTTGAAGAAAAAGTAGTAAAATTTTTATTTTATTTCTGTAAAGCGGCAAGCATACATTTTCTCCATGCAATAATCATTACAGGTGCCTACTCAGCAGATTGTACTAAATTAACGCAGCTACCCATGCTGCAAGGTCACGAGGGCAAAAACGGGGAGAGACCGCGATTGATGCAAGATTTGGTGCGGTGGAAGACGTTTTTCAATACTTTCAGCCGCTCCTTGACCTGATTTTGGCAACTCTTCGAGGCGTCTTGGGCGTTTTCTGGAACAGTCATTTTTAGTGCTCGCTGTCGATATTAGTGCTTTTTGCTTGTGTACTACCTTACAGTTACGTGATATCTTCCACTCTTATAGATTCGTATAATGTCTGAGACAGAAAACGTCCGAGTTGGGAAATGTTCAACTTCGGCAGTGCCTACTTTGACTACTTTTACTCAGATTCGATGATGTCATTGGCAGTTCTGCCATCGGCGATCGCAACCTCTGATCGCCCCATCGATTGGATTGAATCGTTTGGATTCAGTTAGATCTGCCCTTCCCCAGCCCTGCAGGCTTGGGAAGGTACCTTTTGGTAACAACAAATGCGCAGCTCCTCGCAACCCACCCAAATAGCCGACCCACCCTTTTCAGATCATGCGCTTCATTGGCGACAGACGAATGATCTGAGATTTCCGATGATTCAGGGCTTGCGAAAAGGGATCAGAACAAAATGGCTGCGCGTCATTTTGTTGCTGATGACGGACTTGCTAGCGTTTTATCTGGTTTGGCCCATTACTCAGTACTTCAATCTCATTCAACCCCAGGTTGAGGTCGCTGGAGAAGCGATTTCGCTCAAGGTTTTAGTCATTACAGCTCAGATTGCATTTCTCGCCTCAGGCGGTCTCTATCGAGAGGGGGAACTTCGTCGAGACTATGGGGGCTGTTTGCGAGTCCTTGCCCTAGCTGATATTTTCCTGGTTTTGATCACGGCTTTTTCGGGAGCGACCACTCCATCATCGCTGGTTTCCCTGAGCCTCTCGTTTAGCCTGTTTTGGAGTTGCAGCGTTATCGCAATCTGTATTGGACGCTTCTGCGTGGAAGGGTTGGTGCAGCTGATCCGCAAACTCGGCTGGGCTCGTTACTCGGCCTTCATTATTGCCGAGGCCGAAAACCAGGCGCTAAGCCAAGAGCTCATTGCCAAGGAGGGACGCTACAACATTTTGGGAAACGCTGAGTCCCAATGCCTCGATCGCGCCAATCGCGATGCTTTGATCAACCGGATCAAAACCCTAGGGGTGGATGAAATTTTCACCGATTGGGACTCCATTCGAAAGCGCACATTTCTGTTTCGACGGCTACAATCTGCAGGCGCGACGCTGCGAATTCTACCACTCACGTCCGATATTGCTGCGCAACATGGCAAGCTTTGGTCGGTGGATCAGCTCACATTATTTACACTTGCCCCGCCAACGATCGTTGGCCTAGATTTTTTTATCAAGCGCTGCTTTGACTTTCTGGTGTCGGTTGTTGTTTTGATTCTGTTTGCACCGCTTTATCTGGCGATCGCACTCTGCATCAAGCTCGACTCCCCTGGCCCCGTCTTCTATCGCCAGTGGCGTGTGGGCTTGCATGGCAAAGAGTTTCGGGTCTGGAAATTCCGCAGCATGTCGTTGGATGCAGAACAAGCCCAAGCCCAGCTCGAACAGCACAATGAAATGGCTGACGGGATTTTATTCAAACTCAAGGACGATCCACGGGTGACACGAGTGGGCAAATTCATCCGCCGCTATAGCTTAGATGAAATCCCCCAAGTTTTTAATGTGCTCAGGGGCGACATGAGCATCGTTGGCCCTAGGCCCTTGCCGATTCGGGATGTCCAGCGGTTTTCGCAAGAAAGTTTCTACATCCGCCACGAGGTTTTGCCGGGAATTACAGGACTTTGGCAGGTCTCGGGTCGATCGGACATCGAAGACTTTGCAGAGGCGGTGGCCTTGGACATGAAATATATTGAGTCTTGGTCGCTACAACTCGACTTGATGATTATGCTCAAAACAGTCTTGATCGTTTTTTGCGCGAAAGGTGCTTACTAAATCGCGACTCTCTATAGAATTTATCCTAGATTCACCAATGCTCAATTAAGTTAGCTTCTGCACAACCCTGTTCTCTGAACTTACCTAAATATGTTTGTTTCCATTGGCATTGCAACCTACCAAAGACCCCAAGAGCTGAAACGGTTGATTGATTCTTTGAGTCAACTGAAATTCGAGGCGATTGCAACGCCCCAGATCGAAATCATTGTTGTAGAAAATGACAGCCAACCCCTGACCCAGGATTATTGCCTAGACTCCCAACAACACGGCTCTCCTTGGCCGATCAAGTACAGCCTCGAACCCCAACGGGGCCTCTCCTACGTACGCAATGCGATCATCGACAACATCAACCCAGAATCAGACTTTCTGGCATTCATAGATGATGACGAAGTCGTCACTGTTCATTGGCTAGAAGCCCTGATTCAAACCCAAGTGAAGTTTTCAGCAGACGTTGTTTCAGGCCCTGTGATTCATCTTTTCAGTCAAGTGTTGCCAGACTGGGTTCGGAGCGCCAATCTCTTTCCTTTAGTTCGTTATCCAACCGGGACTAAGCGGCCTATTGCGTTCACCTGCAATGTGATGATTCGAGCTCAATTGCTCAAGGATCAAAAGAATCGATTCGATCGCAGATTTGCTTTATCCGGGGGTGAAGATACACACTTTTTTATGCGGATTTATCGACAGGGATGCAGAATAGTTTGGTGTGACGAAGCGTTAGTGTATGACCACATGCCTTCGAGTCGGATGACGATGAAGTGGTTCTTGGTTCGGAATTACCGCAACTATGGAAGTCACTCTTTTTGTGAGAAGGAGCTCGACTTGTGGTACAAGGTTTTTCCCAAACGCTTTGCCACAGGGATGGGGCGTATTATAATCGGTTCTATCTGTTTTTTGGTTGGCATCCCACTATTTTTTTGGAGTCGAAAAATTGTAATCGAGGCACTCCTTCAGATCGCACGAGGCTTAGGAATACTAGCTGGATTGCTGGGCATTCAGTATCAGGAATACCAGAATGTGCATTCTGCCTAGGGTCTCATCAAGCTAAGCGACCGGCTCGATCAGCATACCGGCGATCGAGCATCCCTTCAGAAGATCTCTATATTTATACGGAACACGTTTAGCTATGGCCGCAGAGAGTCTGGACCGAGAACTAGATATGAATTTGCCTCAATTGTTATCGGGGATTAGGCGAAAATGGTACGTTTTTGCAGGTATTTTCGGGCTCTCTACGGCCTTAAGCCTTTTGGCTTATCTTAATCAAACGGATAGCTACACCTCAGAAGCCAAAATCTTGGTCAAGCCCAGTCAAACCTCATCTTTGAGTGGTTTAAATCAGCCCGGATTGGAGGACATCGGCGACATCAAATCCCTAGGCAAAACGAGCGACCCCGTCGTCACGGAATCTGAAGTCCTTCGCTCCAATCCCCTGGCAGAGAAGACCATCAAGGCCCTCCGACTTCAGGATGAAGATGGCGCTCCGCTCAAGCTCAGAGACTTCTCAGAGAAGTTGGTTGTGAAGGAGATTCCAGGCACTGACATGCTGCGGGTTTCCTACGAGTCTGAAAATCCGGTCGAGGCGGCCAATGCCGTCAATCAGCTGATTAGCTTGTACATTCAAAACAATGTATTGGACAACCGAGAGGAAACGTCGGCGGCCCGTGTTTTTTGGAGCAGCAGCTGCCCAAAACCGAGCTTGCCGTCCGAACCATCGAGTCTGAGTTACGAGCCTTCCGGGAAAAGAA
>JAAUOP010000072.1 GCA_012034805.1 Synechococcales cyanobacterium CRU_2_2
CTTGGAGCAACCCGAAACCGTTTGGCGAGCTGCCGCTGGGAAATTGGCTCATTTTCGTAGGTCTCAATCACTTTTTGGCGCAAGTCAAGGGAGTAGGATTTCATTGCTATTCTGTTGGGTTATCCAGACTAATAACTGTATCCCTTAATTCTGAAAACCGCTATAAGGTCAAATTCAGCTAAGGTCAAATTCAGCTAAGGTCAAATTCAGCTAAGGTCAAATTCAGCTAAGGTCAAATTCAGCTAAGGTCAAATTCAGCTAAGGCCAAATTCAGCTAAGGACTGGCATTAATTCGTGTTGTGGTTGATTGGTGGGACGAGCGAGAGTGCGGCGATCGCCCGCGCCCTCGACCAAGCAAACATCCCCTATTGCGTCACCGTGACGACAGCGGCGGGGCGATCGCTCTACGACGGCTGCCACGGCGACGTGTCTGTGGGCTGTCTGCCGGGGTCGGCCATGGGTGGCTTTATCCAAACTCGATCGATTCGTGCCATTGTCGATGCCAGTCATCCCTTTGCGACGGCGGTTTCCGAGGGGGCGATCGCAGCGGCCCAGGCGGGCGCGATCGCCTACCTCCGGTTCGAACGCCCCGATCTCATGCCAGAACCCGAAGTTACTCTGCTACAGCCCCTTCTGGAATCGGGTCGGCTGCGCCACCAGCGGGTGTTGCTAATTTTGGGCTACCGACTGTTGCACCACTTTCGGCCTTGGCAGGCCCAGGCGACGCTGTTTGCTCGGATCTTGCCGTCGCAACTAGCCCTGGATTCGGCCCTCGTCGCTGGATTTGATCCTCGCCGTCTAATCGCACTGCGGCCTCCGATTATGCCAGAGTTGGAAACTGCGCTCTGGCGGCAGTGGCAAATTTCGACGGTGGTGACCAAGGCTTCGGGGGCAGCGGGGGGAGAGGATGTGAAACGGGCGATCGCCCAAGCGCTAAGCGTGGAGTTGATTGTGCTGTCGCGACCGAGGGTGCGGTATCCCCAGCAGACCGATCAGGTGGGAGAGGCGATCGCCTTTGCTCGAGAGTCTGTCCGTGTCTAGAGGTGGCTGGGAAAGGCCAGTCCCTGCGTTAGGATCTGACGTGGTGTATATTTTGCCCTCACCCTCGGCATGGGTACGATTTTGGCGGCCCAGGAGGTGATGATTTTGGCCCAGGGCGATCGCAAGGCCTCGGCGGTGTACCACACGGTACACGCCATCGAGCGGTTGGAAAAGAAAGTGGGCTAACCAATTACATTAAAAGATTCAACTGCACCCTGAGGCACAGGGTGTCGCGATTGGTGAGAAAGGCGCTCTCGTTTTCCAAGAAACAAGAGAACCATGAGGCCGCAATCTGGAATTTCGTTCATCACTACAACGAGCAATTACCCCTCAAGCAAGCCCGTGCTGCTTCATTCTCTCTAGCACCCACATAAATGGACAACCCGCTAGGATACTAGAACTACAGCCAGCTCGCGATCGCCCCATGATCCTGACCGAACGACTCTCCTTTCCCAGCTTAACGACCTTGCGCCCTTGCCTAATTGTCGGCTTCTTTCCGCTCGTGGCGCTGGTGCTGGGGGCAGATTCACGCTGGTTTGCCGCAACGAACTGGGGCTTGGCAGGATGGGGCGGACAGGCGATCGCCAACGTCTTGGCTGCGCTCTTTTTTCTGGTGCTGCTTGGGGGGCTCGATTTCCAAGAACGTCTGATGGCACTGATCTTTGTGCCCTTCTCTGCCCTCGCAGAATACCTTTTCAGTCCGGTCTGGGAGGTGTACCTTTACCGGCTTGAGGCCGTCCCCCTCTACGTTCCCTTAGGCCACGCCATTTTGTTTAGCACCGGGCTGATGCTCTCGAAGCTCAAGAAACTAGAAGACTGGCCTCCTCTCCAATCCGTTCTTCTTGGGTTGCTGGCACTACTCTTTGGTGGGGCGATTTTGTTCTTGCACGACGCCTTTAGCGCGTTGCTCGGGGGGTTATTTGCCTTGGTCTTGAACTGGCGAGGCTGTCGGCTGGTCTATCCCATCATGGCTTTTTTAGTGTTGTATATTGAACTCCTCGGCACGGGTCTTGGCTGCTGGACTTGGGAGGCGAAAGCCTTTGGGATCTTACCCACCACGAATCCGCCGTTGGGAGCCTTCGTCTTCTATGTCTTTGGCGATATTGCTGTGCTCAAACTCGTGCGAATGCTAGGCCGCGATCGCTAAGCCTCCCGCCAAACCATCACCCCACCCACTCCCCAACCCCCAAGATTCACCACCAGAGAATAAACACCCCGCCCCGCCATGCCCAAACTCCCCCAAAAGCGCTACATCCAAGCCGTCGAATTTCCCCACACCATCACCATGCAACCCATCGGCATAATTCACTCTCCCTACACCGAGCGCCACGGCACCCCTCGGCAATCGCAGTTGCGCTCAGCCCCGGCAGACTATCGGCCTGCGATCGCAACCCTAGTGCTGTTTGAGGAGATCGTTCCGGCGATCGCCCTTCAAGACCTCGCAGGCTTCGACTACATCTGGGTGATTTCCTGGCTCCACCTCAACCGCCACTGGAACCCCACCGTGACGCCGCCCCGTGGCCCCAAGGTCAAACGGGGCACCCTCGCCACCCGTGCCCCCCACCGCCCCAACCCGATTGGCCTCAGTGCCGTGCGGCTGCGGGGGGTGGAAGGGAACCGTTTGCATTTGCAGGGGATTGATTTACTCGATCAGACCCCCGTGCTGGATATCAAGCCCTACGTTAGCTACTGCGATGCGTTTCCCGAGGCCGACTGCGGCTATGTGAGCGAGCTAGAGCGCGATCGCGACCATGAGGAAGATGTCTTTGGCGATCGCCGACCGGAAATCCGACCGACCTAGAGCCCCAGCCCGAACGCTAGGGTGGGTTATCTCGACTTCTTTACAAAACTTACGGATGTGTAATATATCTTTAGGTAACGTTTTGATTCCCTGATGAACACCATGGCCTAGTGTCTGAAGCTCCAGCTCCGTTCAGCGGCGATCGCCCCTAGGTATCGCCTCCACCAGCGTAGCCTCTTGTGAGAGTGTTCGCTTTACAACTTCCGACCCGCTGGCGTTGAATCCCTTCAACTTCAGGCTCATCGCTCCAGGCATCCAATCCTAGGCCTGTTGTCTAAAGCTTGAAAAGGTCGCTTCGCGTCTGCAATTCAACCGTACCTGAGGTTTTGTTTTATGTCTTATACCATTGATGCTGCTCGCAGCATTTTCCCCAACACACTCTCTGCGGACGCGGTTCCCGCAACTATCGCACGTTTCAGTCAGCTCAGTGCCGAAGACCAGCTCGCGCTGATTTGGTTTGCTTACCTCGAAATGGGCAGTGGCATTACCATCGCCGCTCCTGGGGCTGCCAATATGCAGTTTGCTGAGCTGACGATGAACAAAATCAAAGCCATGTCGCCGTTGGAGCAAAGCCAAGCCATGTGCGACTTGGCCAACCGTGCTGACACCGAAATCTCCCGCGCCTACGCTGTCTGGAGCCCCAACATTAAGCTGGGCTTTTGGTATCAACTGGGCGAGTGGATGGAGCAAGGCCTCGTGGCACCCATTCCCGAGGGCTACAAGCTTTCGGCCAACGCAACCGCAATTTTGCAAGCCATTCGCGACCTAGACCCCGGTCAGCAGATTACAGTGTTGCGCAACGCCGTGGTAGACATGGGCTTTGATGTCAACAAACTCGACAGCTACACGCCGGTCTCAGAACCGGTTGTTGTTCCGACAGACCTGGCACAGCGGACTGAGGTTTCGATTGAAAGCATCGACAACCCGACCGTGCTGAGCTACATGAATAACTTGAATGCTAATGATTTTGAGGCTCTTATCGAGCTGTTTGCACCCGATGGAGCCCTCCAGCCCCCCTTCCGCAAGCCCATTGTCGGTAAGGAAGATGTGCTGCGGTTCTTCAGAGAAGAGTGCCAAAACCTAAATTTGATTCCAGAGCGCGGTGTTTCTGAAGCTGCAGAGGATGGCTACATCCAAATCAAAGTGACTGGCAAATGCCAAACCCCTTGGTTCGGGGCCAACGTTGGTATGAATATTGCTTGGCGGTTCCTGCTCAATCCCGATGGCAAAATCTTTTTTGTGGCGATCGATCTACTCGCTTCACCAAAGGAGCTATTGAACCTGATCCGTTAGTCGGAGCGTCTGCTCTTTCTGACCAAAATATAGAGCATCTCAGGGGGGTAGTTGCACTACTCCCTCGTTTTTTGATCGAATATAGCCCTTGACAAAAATCTGACAAAAAACCAATCAGAAGACCTTAAATAAGTCTATAACTGATCGTCTTCAATCACATTTTGAGTATAGTTATAATAAGAAAATCAAATATAATCTTAAATAGCTTCAGATGACTCAGACAGCTGGAATTGATTGGAACAGTGCGGAGAAGAAAGTGGCCGAGGCTGCTCTCAAAAAAGCTTACAGTCGTGAAGTAGAAGCCCTGATCAGCGGTGTTCGGGCTCAGGCCCAGGCAATCTGTCTGCTGGAAGATGTTTGGCAGCTGCACGATTTCCTGAGTGCACGGCGGCACGAGATTGATGGTAAATACGACAGCGAGGAATCATCCTTAGTGTTTACACTATCTCAGTTGATCAAGGATGGCTGGCTGAATTTGTCTGAACTAGAAGGATTAGATTCAAGCAAACGCGCTAAGGTGAGCGTGTTGACTCGTATGTAGATATTTCAGGATGTTTGGTCAGTGAAATCATTAGCTCGCAACAGTTTCTTGTTCACTCCCACGCCGGTTGCGGTCGACCAGCCCGACCTCAAAGGTTTGCTCATCGCCCTGGCAATTGTGGGAACCTGGATCTGCAATCTAGCTTGGTTTCTGTCAGCCCATTTGCCGACCCTATCTGCATCAGTTCTAGTCGCGGCCGTTTTGCTTCAAACGTTTTTGAATACGGGTTTGTTTGTCACAGCCCATGATGCAATTCATGGCTCGGTTTATCCCGCTGATTCGAATATTAATCGTTGGGTGGGTGAGCTGTGTGCGATCGCCTATGCCTGCCTCCCCTACCAAACCCTCGCGACCAATCATAAGCTGCACCATCGCGACCCGACGAGTACGGATGACCCCGACTTTAATCCGAGGCACAATGTGAGCTTCCTTGCCTGTTATGTGCGATTTATTCGGCAATATTGGGGCTGGCGACAGTTTTTGCAGTTGACTGGCTTGCTCGTCATCATGGCTTGGATTTTTCAGCTTTCCCCAGCGAATCTGGCCGTCTTTTGGGGCATACCCTCGTTCTTAAGTTCGCTACAGTTGTTTTATTTTGGAACCTACCGTCCACATCAAAGTTTTGATCGTGCCAAGTTGAATGATATGGGTTGCAACAGCACAAGCGATGGTGTTCGCCCTCACGAGGGTTGCTGTGCAAAAAGCGATCCTTGGCCCTGGCTACTCTCTTTGCTGACTTGTTATCACTTTGGCTATCATCAAGAACATCACGATCGCCCAGACACTCCCTGGTGGGGTCTGCCGCAGGTCTATCGGGAAAATCGTTAAGCGGCGCGGTTGTTTCGTAAGCTTTCGCAGGAATCGACCGAACCGACTCGCTTAGTTTGCCTATAGTGCCAACATCATTCCGGCAACCCTCGCCCCATGCTCAAAATACATTTGCACTAATACTTCTATTTTCAGCTACTTCAAACCTGCTGCTTTGAGCATGTGGTACGTAATCAGCAACTGCGTGATGGCGAGAGGATAGCTGCGCAGAGTTTCGCCCGTAGTGCCAGTGACCGTACCAATTTCCTTATTGCCTTCGATGCTGCAAAACTGACCCAAATGGGGCACGTCGTTGCACATCATGCGCTCTAGCTTTTGGACTTGGTCTTCGGTTGCATGACCATCGACTTCTAGCAAATCCACCGGCTTGCCCATGTCACGGGTCAGGCCTAGGCGAATCGCCTTCCCAAGCACACTGTTTCCAACCACACTACTTTCAAACACATCCAGCAGAGGAGGATGGGGCAAGGTCGGCCTGAGCACAAGTTTGACATCGAGGAGGAGATCATTGCGATCGCGCTCCTCATCCTCCGGCGGGCAAAAACTCACCACCATATCCGCCCACTGGCGCTGGGGCCGAATAAAATGCTCTGAGTCATATTCCCGCAAACGCATCTGCTCGCGAACTTCTGCTTCGGTGTAGCCCCGCTTGGCAGTATCTCGCTTAATTTTCCAGGAGGCTCGCAGTTCCTCCGGCGGCGCAAGATAGGCCTTGACATCATAAAAGTCTCGCGCCTTCGCAGGCAGGTAGCCCAGCAGCCCCTCAACGATCACAAACCGCTTCGGCTGGATATATTCTGGCGCATCAAACGTACCGGTCTTGTGGTTGTAGATCGGTTTGAGAATCGCCTGCCCTGTGCGCAATAGACCGAGGTGCTGCGTAATGATGTCGAGGTAATTGCAATCGGGGTGGAGAGCGGAGATTTTCTTTTCGGCGCGCTGTTTGCGATCGTAACGGTGGTAGTCATCGGTGCAGATCACCGTGACTTCTTCCTCTCCCAGAATCTTGGCAATTCCTTTTGTGAGTGTGGTCTTCCCCGCTGCACTGTCGCCAACAATGCCAAGGATAATGGGGCGGTTGCTCATAGTCTCTTGTCGCTCTCTTATTCAATCAAAGCTCTTGGAACACGAAAATGTCCATCACCACAACCGGAGCGGCTGGGGCAGGCACCTTATCCACTGAACTATGACAAATTGTGTGGAACCTAAAGGCGAAGAATCATTAAGCGACCCTCTGGTGGCGATCGGGGTCGTGGCGTGCGTGTTTAAGCGATATTGTCTTTGGCATTGCCGAAGCGGCGATCGCGCCTCTGAAATGCCCGCAGGGCATCAGCAAATGCGGCCCGATTAAAGTCTGGCCAAAAAACATCAGTAAAATAAAGCTCCGCATAGGCCAATTGCCACAGTAGGAAATTACTCAACCGCTGCTCACCACTGGTTCGAATCAGCAGATCTGGAGCAACGGTGCCAACGGTGTACAGCTGTTGCTCAATATGGGTGTCACTGATCTCCGCCAGGCTCAGCTCTCCCGCTTGAACCTGGGCAGCCACTCGGCGGCAGGCGTTAACCATTTCGTTGCGGCTACCGTAATTGATGGCAACAGAAAAGTGGACAGCCGTGTTCGCAGCGGTCTGGGCCATGGCCTCAGCCAAGGTGCTCTGGAGCGAGGGCGACAGTTCCGATAAATCCCCCACAAATGAAATTCGCACCCCCTCCCGGCGCATTTCCGCCAGCTCCCGGCGCATGAGCTTTTCAAACAGCGCCATCAGAAAATCGACTTCCTCCGTGGGTCGCCGCCAGTTTTCCGTCGAAAAGGCATAGGCTGTCAGGGCTGGGATGCCCCAGTCTTTGCAACAGCGAACCAAATCCTTCAGTGCTTTCGCGCCTTGACGGTGTCCGGCAATGCGCGGCATGCCTCGCTGGTTCGCCCAGCGCCCATTGCCGTCCATAATCACGGCCACATGCCGGGGCAGTCGCAGGGGATCTAGATCGACAGGGAAGCCGGAGCGGGTCTGGCTGGACGGGCTCTGGCCAGAGGCGTCAACTCTAGGCTCGTCCATTCTGGGCCGGGCAATCGAAGCTGAGTTAAACATGGCAAACGTTTGGTAGATGGACAACTGGGAAGCCAGGGATCGGAGCTTGCTGGTTCGTGACAGATTTTCCGTGACGGGCGCGGTGGCATCCTCCGAGTTCCAAAGTACGCTCCACCTCAGACTTCCCAATTGGGGCAATAATCTTCCTAGAGGAAAGATGCAATCTAGACGGTTTGGGACTGTCGGATTTGGAACTGCGATCGCCTATAATCATTGCTCAACGGTGAGTGCGATAATCTCGACCGCAGTCAAGCCTCAATTTTGGCAAATCCGCCATCTACCCTGCCCTCGGCACCCTAACCATGCTCCAGCTCGCGATCGCCGTGCTGATCGTTCTCACCGGTTCTGCCCTGTGCTCCGGCAGCGAGGCCGCAGTTCTTTCTGTTTCGTTGATCCAGGCCCGGCAGCTGGCCCATTCCCGTCGAGGCGCTGCGCTGGCTCTACAGCGAATCCGGGAGAATATCAACCGGCCCATCTCCACGATGGTGATTCTGAACAACATCTTCAACATTGTGGGCAGCGTGGTGATTGGTCGTATGGCCGCAGATCTTTTCGACGATGCCATGTTGGGGGTGTTTTCCGGGGTACTGACCTTTCTGATTATTGTGTTTGGAGAGATCCTACCCAAGACCTTGGGGACACGCTACTCGGTCCCGATCGCCCTGGCGATCGCCATTCCACTCATGGGCCTTACCTGGGTGCTAACACCTCTAGTTTGGCTCTTGGAAAAGGTCACCTCTCCCTTTACCCAGGGCAGTCAAGGCCCCACCACGAACGAAGCCGAAATTCAACTGCTCGCGCGAATTGGTTATCAAGAGGGCTTGATTGAAGACAACGAAGCCGACATGATCCAGCGGGTGTTTCGACTCAACGATATTACCGCCAACGACCTCATGACCCCTCGCGTCGCCCTGACCTATCTCCACGGGGATGACACGCTGGCAGAGGCCAAGGATGAAATCCTCAACTCCCAACACAGCCGTATTGTGGTGATCGATGACTCTGTAGACCGGGTCACGGGGGTGGCGCTGCGATCGGAGCTGTTGACCGCAATGGTCGCTGGTAAATACGACGCGGCCATTACAAGCTTGGCTCGCCCGGTGCAATTTGTGCCAGAGGTTCAACGGGCCGATCGCCTACTAAAAATCTTTCGTTCCTCCCGCGAGCATTTGGTGGTGGTCTTGGATGAATATGGCGGCGTCTCAGGGGTCGTAACCCTAGAGGATGTGCTCGAAGAACTGACCGGAGAGATTGTCGATGAAACCGATCGCAACGTCGATTTACAGGCTCTGGCTCGGCTGCGGCGGAGACAGCTGTTGCGAAAACAACAGGTTGACAACGCTGACTATGGGAGCAGTGGTTGAGCAGGGATTAAGTAGCATTCATTTGTGTCCATTATAGATTCGTTTCAAAATCGCTCAGATTAACCCAAAAAAAGCTAAATTGCCCTAGAGATCCATTTTCCATGGGATTTGTATGCCCTTTGTTTCCGTTCGCAACGTTGCCCATTACTACGAGTGGATTACCAGCCGGGGTGAAACACCCACCGGCAAGCCAGTGATGGTGTTTGTTCATGGCTGGGGGGGCTCGTCCCGTTACTGGGAAGAAACGGCGCGGGCACTGTGCGATCGCTTTGATTGTCTGCTCTACGATTTGCGGGGCTTTGGGCGATCGCGCGACCCGGATCGCTCTCAGTCTGGAGATCGATCCAGTAAAGCCTCCCTCGAGGCTGACTACAGCGTCAATACCTACGCCGAGGATCTGGCGACATTGCTAGACGCCTTCGGCCTAGAACGGGTTTGGCTCCATGCCCATTCCATGGGAACCTCGATCGCCACGGTCTTTTTAGCTCAGTATCCCAACCGGGTCGAACGGGCCATTTTGGCCTGTGGAGGGGTCTTTAAGTATGAAAAACTTGCCTTTGCGGTCTTTCACCGCTTTGGCGGTTATGTCGTCAGCCTGCGTCCGGCTTGGTTGCGTAAGATTCCCTGGGCCAACCGCCTCTTCATGGCGCGGTTTTGCACAAAGCCCTGCCCGACAGCGAGAGCCAAGCCTTTCTGGAAGACTACTTGATTGCAGACAACAACGCAGCCCTCGGCACGCTCTATTCGGCGGTGAGCCAACAGGCCGCAGAGGACATGCCGGGTTGCTTCGCGGCCATTCAAACGCCGACACTGTTGCTCTCTGGGGAACATGACATTATCATTCCGGCCCAACTCGGTGCCAACGCGGCTGAGTGCAACCCCATCGCCATTCGCTACCGCGTGCTGCCAGGAACCGCTCACTTTCCGATGCTGGAGGAGCCCATGAGCTATCGCGCGGAAGTGGACAGTTTTCTGCAAGCGGTGGTCGATGGCGCTGAACCGGTCATCTCGGGCAAAGGAGCAACCTGATGCAGAAGGGAGATCACCTGTACGTATCCCGAGGGCTCTATACCCACCATGGCATTGACTGCGGCGATGGCACCGTGATCCACTATCGGGAGGGGGAGTCGATTACCCGCAGTTCGCTCGTTTTTTTTGCCTTGGGTCAACCGGTACAGGTGAAAGATTATATCGTGGCGGATCCACCCGACGTGGTGGTTCAGCGGGCCGAAAGTCGGCTGGGCGAGCGAGACTATAATCTGGTCTTTAACAATTGCGAGCATTTTGTCAGCTGGTGTAAGACGGGCGATCACCGCAGCGATCAGGTGAATACGGTTGTCGCCGCATCTGTTGCTGGCGGTATTTTGGGAGGAGCGGTTTTAGGCAGTGCGTTTGCGGCTCCAGCGATCGCCGCTGCGGGCCTCTACGGTATTGGCAAACTGCTCGAGCAGGCTCAATCCACTGGTGATCCAGCTCTGGCCCAGGGGTATTTGCAATCGGCGATCGCCCAGCTCAACACCACTCTCCAAGAACAGCAAACCGCCCTCAATGCGGCACAATCCCAAGCGAACACCTGGGAGAAAACCGCCCAGTTGGCCCTCAAGCAAGGCCGAGAAGATCTGGCACGGGCTGCCCTCGCCAAGCGGTATCCCTACAAGCTCGAAATCCGCAAGATCGAAGCCCAGCAAGCTGAAGTTGAGGCACTGCACCGTCAAATTTTGGGGCGGACTCTCTCGAGTAATTCCAATTCATGAGACTTGCCTGAGACTAGAAAGTCTGTGGCTTCCGACGGTAGCCCCAAAAGCCAGTAGGTTGCCATTGCACCCTTCCCCTTGATCTCAATCTCACCCCGCGCCTCTAGGCAATAGCCCAAAGGTTTCAGCTTGCGGTAAGTGGTTTCGCTCACCTGAATTCGGCTGGGGGAACCACTCGACTCCATGCGTGACGCCACGTTGACCGTGTCGCCCCAGAGGTCATAGATAAACTTTTTGCTGCCGATGACGCCGCCGACCACCATACCCGAATTGATGCCAATCCGAAGATTGAGGTTAAGCTGGCTCTGGTGTGAAAATCGCTGGACAACATCGAGCATCCCAAAGGCCATGCGGGCGATCGCATCGGCATGATCTGCCCGCTCTTCAGGCAATCCCGCAGCAATCATGTAGGCATCGCCAATGGTTTTGATTTTTTCGAGCTGATGTCGTTCAGCCAGATCATCAAACTGACAAAAGAGTTGATTCAACAGACCCACAATATAGGCCGCAGAATGCTCGGAAGCAAGGGCCGTAAAACCCACCAGATCGGCGAACAAAACACTGACTTCTTCGAAGTTTTTGGCGATCGGCTCGTGGCTTTGCTTGAGTTGATCAACGATTTTTCTAGGTAAAATGTTGAGCAGCAGCAATTCAGATTTCTCCTTCTCGCGAACCAACTCAGCCGTGCGTGCTTTCACCCGTTCCTCTAGGGTCGCATTGGCAGACTCTAGTGCCTCGAAAGAGGCTTGTAAGTTTGCACTCATACGATTGAAGGCTTGGGCCAAAAGCCCCACCTCACGAGTGCGTCCGCCACTGATTTGTTGATGCAAATCACCTTGACTGATCGCAGAAACCGCCTGACTCATACGCTGAATCGGTTCACTCAGTAGTCGTGCAATCAGAATACTCAGGCCAATCGAAATCACCAGCGCAACACCACACAGTTGCAAGGTCGAACGGGTGTGGGCTTGGATATCACCCATCAGGTCTGACTCTGGCACAACGAGGACAATCAACCAGTCGAGACCGAAGCGATCGCCATAGGGAAACACCTGAACAAACTGGCGATCGCCCCGCTCCAAACCGTTCAGTTGCTGACGGTGAGGGGCCGAAGGTGTGGATGCGCGATCGAGTCGAAATCGAAATCGCTGAGTCGCTTGAATTTGGCTAAATGCTCCTAATTCTTGCGTAATAGAGCGCGTTGTGGCTCGCACCACCGGATCATCACTCTCAAAGCCACGCAGCCGCACCGACGCGATATCGCTGCTCCCTGGCGGTGCAGATTCGAGCAGAGCCGACGCTTGCGAGGTCGCCACTAACTCGCCTGAACGCTCCACAATAAACAATTGGCTATTGGTGCTAATCTTGCTAGCAATTCCATCTAAAAATCGACTAATTTGCGTCAACCGTACATCGGCTCCGGCCACCCCCCGCAATCCCCGATCCGCGCCTTGATTAACTCTGTCCTCAATGGGCGTTGAAGCGGTAATGCCTAATTCACCATCAGTAAAGACGTAGATATCACTCCAATTGGTAACTTGTCGGCGTTTGCTGTTGCGATACCAAGGGCGAGTGCGCGGGTCGAATTCGTCTGCTTTCAAGAAGGCGAGGCGATCGCCCGCTCCGTCCAATTGATACTGCTCCCGCTGGGGCACATCCTGAACCATTTTTTCAACGACGCCAAACTCTGGGCTACCGCAAACGCAGAGAAACGCTCCCAATTCACTGGCCAGATAGAGCCCGTCAATGTTGGGAAAAATCTGAAGTTGTTGCAACAAGTAGCTGCGAATTTCAACAGGATTTTCTCGTTGCAATGCCTCGAGATCGAGCTGGCCGAGGGTCGCCGCCGCTGCATTGCTCTGCACCGCACCCAACGGCTCAACAAAAAAGCGATCGAGTTGCCCCTCGACACGAGCCATACCCGCGTCCTGCAGCTGGGTGGTCAGCTTTTGCACCGCCAACTGTCCGTTCCGAAAAGATAGATAACCGACCAACCCAACCGTGCCAATGGTTTGTAAGACAAAAGGCCAAATCAGCAGCGATCGCAGTGAAAACCGATGGCGCATTGGGGAATCGGGAACGAAATTGGCAACGAAGATTGGCAACGGAATTGGCAACGGAATTGGCAACGGAATTGGCAACAGAATTGGCAACGAAATTGGCAAAACGGAATCGGGAAAACGAAATTGGCAACGAAATTGGCAAAACGGACTCGAGTGGGAGAGTGGGATGAGGGGTAACAGGCCTAGACTCAAATTAACACTCATATGATAAGGCATATGATAAGTCTTAACTGATACGTCTTGACATCTCTTGTTGGTCAAATTTACTGAGGCGAAACCACAATCACAGACTTGACGGATCGTTGAATCACTTGCCCCTGCTCATCTCGTTTGCCGTAGAGGGTTTGGGGTGCAAGGTTGGGGGGTGCGTAGTAGAGCGCGCTGGAGCTGCCGCCATCGAGGTTGAGCGCCTGCACGGCCCCTTGTTCGCGTAAAAAAGCGGCCAGTTCTGGCAGCGATAGACCCGAGGGGGTTGGCTTCGGTGGCTGGGCAGACGTTGGACGGCTGGGCCATAGGGGCGACGGGGCTGGGGGGGCGGGCCAGGGCTTTTGGGCGACTAGTGCCAGCAAAATTTCACCCTGGGAGGTAAGCGCGATCGCGCTTCGAGCATTGGGTCGCTTCAGGCCAATGGCATCCCGCACCACCTGACCCTGGGCCTCAGCCCAAAAGGCTTCCTCGGTGGCCGTCAACCGAGGCAACAGCTGTGGTCCACCGCCCACCGCATCGCTGAGGGTACAGCCTGCAGGAATCAGCGCGTTGTGGAAGGTGATGGCATAGCGATCGCCAGCGATCTTCCCTAGGGCAGGGCTGGCCAAATCCGCCTCACAGCGATAGCGGCGGAACTCGCTGCGGTTGAGGACTTGGGTCAAGTAGGGCTGAATTCCCGCATTTTGCATCAGCCGTTGATTTTGGGTTGGATCCCCAGTTTTGATGCCGTTTGGGTGATGAAATTCATCGAGTGGGCGTTATTCGGGTCAAAAAATCCTGCATTAATCGCTGCAATGGCTCCCGGTACGGTTCGCGCGAGGTCAGGCACGGGGGCGAGATCAGTGGCGAGGGCGATCGTCAGTTTGACTGGAGATTGGGGCGGAATTCGCAACAGATGAACTGTGCTGGTGGCGAGTTCAAAGACTTGATATTGCAAATTCGCAGCTTGCAAATTCGCAGCTTGATTACCGGAAGCAGGCCTAAGCGGGGCGGGCATGGGAGGAATTTGGGTCGGTGTTGGGGCCGTCACCGGAGCCGAGCCATCCGGCGATAGTTCTAGGGGACGAAGCTTGAGCGAGATCACTTCGACGGGTAACTTTTCGGGAGGCGCGATCGCCTCGTTTGGGGAACGAGAGCCTGTGGGCTCCCAGCCAAGATCCCAGCCAAGCATGGGCTGGCATGCCTGGAGAGCGATCGCCAGTCCCATCCACCCCAGTCCGATCCAGCAAAAACTTTTCATTCGTTCAAGGTATAGTGCCAATGTGAATGCATTACGTCCCGGTTTTGAGCAGGCTTCGAATCTAGAGGCTTCCCCATCTGGATGCTTCAGGCCTGAGTACTGCAACTCTGGATACTCCCCGGAAACAGCCAGACTGACGACTGAGCCGGGACATTACCCTAAATCACGATGGCGAGTCAACTCTCTCTTTTCTCCGCAACCGAGCAGTGGCAGGTCAACGGACGTCCCCTCGAAGGGCTATCACCAGACATGAGCCTGGAAGCGCTGCAAGCTTGGCAAGACCGTCTGGGGGATTTTCAGCGTGGCATTCGGTTTTTGCCTGGGGAAGAGCAAACTTCGCTGTTTGATCTCGCTGACTGCGATTCGCGTTGCCAAGCTCCGCAGAATCATCCGGCCCCCGCCGATGCAGAGCGCCTAGATCCCTTCACGCTTCCCCAACGCAATATCAATTTCTGGCAGTCTCCTATCCAAGAAGCTGGTGTCGCGGCGCTGTATTTTGTGATTGATTATGAGCGATCGCTACTCCTTTACATCGGCGAGACAGTTCATTCTAACCAACGCTGGAAGGGCGTTCACGACTGCAAACGCTATCTCGCCAACTATCGACAGGTTCACTACACCCACAACCTCACCACCCAGCTCGGGATTGCCTTTTGGCCCCATGCTCCCCAAGCTACACGGGCAAGACAGAGGCTAGAGTCGAAGCTGATTGGGCGGTGGCGATCGCCCTTCAATAAAGAAAACTGGAGCTTCTGGGGCACCCCCTTCGTCGGCGGTAAAATCGAAGCCTCGGCCAAGACACGTTCCTTGGGTGAAGACAAACATCAAGACTGAGACAGGAGGCTGGAGCCATGGAACTTCACATTCGCCGCGAGTACCCATCGGGTCAACGGGTCAACGACGAACCGCTGATCTATGTCTTCGAAGATTTTCTCAGGGAACCAGAAATCACCGACCTGATCGCGGCTGCCCAAACCAACCTACAGCCCGCCCTGGTCACCGCAGATAAATCCGGCATCATCAGCCAGGGTCGCACGGGCCGCAATTGCTGGGTACGCCACCACCAAACCCCAGCCATCAGCGAACTTTCGACCCGCATCAGCGAGCTGATCGGCATTCCCCTAGACCATGCAGAATCCTTGCAGGTGATCCACTATGGCGAAACCCAGGAATATGCTCCCCACTACGACGCCTGGGACGCAGAAACCGAGCGAGGGAAACGCTGCATGGAGCGCGGTGGTCAGCGCCTCGTGACCTGCTTGCTCTATCTGAATGACGCGATCGCAGGGGGAGGCACCTGTTTCCCCCACTTGGATTTGGAGGTGCGGGCCTTGCGTGGGAGAATGCTGGTTTTTCACAATTGTTTACCGGGTAGAACGATCAAGCATCCAGACAGCTTGCATGGAGGTTTGCCAGTGATTCAAGGCGAAAAGTGGGCCTGCAATCTCTGGTTTCGAGAAAAGTCCTGCCAACCCGCTCCGGCCACCCCAAAAACAACGGGTTTTAAGCGGGTGATTTAGCCTGGAGAATCTTGAAGTGTGAATGCCCGACTAGGTCATTAGACCGAACGCGGTACTGCCACAAAGTTAAAGGCCCGAAACGGATAGGCCATCGCCGCATCAAAGGCACTGAGGGACAAGGGGCCTTCTCCGGCTAAATAATCTGGAATTACAAAAATCTGGTAGCTCAATTGCTGCTCAAAAAAGCGATACATGTCTGCCGCCGCCGTCTCGAACAAATCGAGGCCGCTGCGGGTGCATTCAAACAAAATCGTCGGCTGACAGCGCTGAATGGTTTGCAATCCACCGCGTAACACCTTCAGCTCGGCCCCTTCCACATCCAGCTTGACAAAGTCAACCTGATGGCTTGCCGGAATGACTTCATCCAGCGGGGCAACGGTGACCGTGAGCGACGTGCTTTCTTCTACGGAGTCGGCCTGGTGCTGCCGGAGACCGCTAAAGCCAGACTTCTTGGCGTTGTAATGAAACTCCGTTGTCCCGCGAATGTCGCTTAGGGCCATACTATGAATCTGGGCCTGAGGATATTTCTTCTGGAGCCACTGGCTTTTGTAGGGCAGGGCTTCAAAGGCAATATGCTGCCCCTGGGGAGAAACTTGATGAAACAGCTCCAGGATAGAGCCAATATGGGCTCCAATGTCGAGGCAGTTCATGCCATCTTTTACCTGACATTGAACCAGCTGTTTAATATAACGATCTTCAGCATAAACGGCTTTTAGACCTGGGTTTTTCCAAAGATGAGGCCAAGTAGACAGCTCTCGGATGTGTTCAAGCAGATCCTGAAAAGGGCTACCGATGCTGACATGGGCAATACGTTCATAGAGTGGCATGGGCTGTGACCTCTTACGTTCCCTTGGAACGTGGCTTGCGTGAAGACCGTGACTTGTTGTAAAACCGTGCTCTGAAGCTATTGCCCCACAACAGTTTTTACCAAGATACTGATCTGTTCGCTTGAGGACATTTTGATCCAGATAGATTTTGAACGAAGTTTAGTAGCTTCAGCATCCAGACGGCGTTGCTGAATTACGGAGTCAAGCGTCGGGCTGGTGTGCTTTAATTCGAGTGAGTTAGCTCAGTCACACATCGGGGTGTTTCATGTTCCCCAGAAAACAGCCGGATGAACTACCGTTCATCCCTACATCCAGGCAATCTTGCCGAGACAGAGCACGTTCGTCCTAGATGCATGACACGCACCAAAATCTTTCGAGAACATGGAACAAACAGTCCTAAATTTAGCCGTTTAAGACATCCTTTTCATGCTGTGGTGCTGCGGCTACTGCCGCGACCTCGGCCAAAAGATCATCAGATACACCCATTTCTTTGAGCGTAATCATCAAGTCCTCAGCCACCGCATCAAAGTGACCACTGTTTAAGCTTTGTTGTTCCACCAACGCTGTACGCGCTTCACGCATCTGCGCTCCACTATATTTGTCGGTACCCCCAAAGGCATAGGTGAGAAAGACTTTTTGGTGTGCTCGTTGCATGTTCATGTCAGTATTCACGAAAAAGTGTATGAGCTCCAATCTATGAAAGCTGTTGTCTTGCTCACGTTGATGGGCGTTGTTGCGGGGGGCGTCGCCTCGACGACGCCTGCGATCGCTCAATCCCCCCCAGTCCCCTGGCCCTCCATTCAAACCGCCGAGCCGAGCACGCCCGAAGCCCTGATGCCCCCGGAGGCGAAGCGCGAAATCGAAGCTCAGATCAAGGATCTCAGCAGTGGCATCGAGCAAGAAGTTCGTGCCCGCATCGATCCCAAAGCCATCGAGCGCGTCGCCCGTCCGGTGCTGCGCCGCTCGCTGCGTACGGTGTTGGATGTTGCACCAGGAATGTCTCGTCAGGCCGTTGTTTTGGGAGAATGGTACTTGGGACAACTAGGCGATCGCGCCCTTGCCGAGATCGAAAATGCGACGAAGAAGCTGGAAGGCCTCGAAGATCAACTGGGCGACAAGCCCTAGAATCCGCCCCAAAGCGCGGCTGATTCCCCTACTCCTGACGACACTCCTCACCGGCTGTGTACCTTGTCCGCCGCAATTGCGGCTGTCGGGCCAGAGCGTGACCGTAGCAGATTTTTCGGTGCCGAACCTGGCGGTACCCAGTCTGTCCCTGGAGCCCAATTCTCGCTGTCAATCGGCAAACGCCAGAATAGCGGCTCCCTCAGTAAATCTCTCGGGCGTGGGTGAGGCCCAGTTTTTGGCCTTTGGCGGCGGCGGGGCTCCCCACTACAACGAGATTGCCCTAGAGAAGAACATGCTGTATTTTCAGCGATCGCTCCAGGCCCTTGGCCAAGATCCGGCCCCCCCGATTTTTTTCGCTGACGGCAACAGCGGTCGGGCAACCCTGCGCTACATCGATCGCTGGGGTCTAGAGCGCTATCGGGCATCTGCAATTCCAGGACTGATGGGGCCGGCCACTGCTGAGGTTTTTGAGCAGGTTTTCAATCAAATTCAAGCGTCGGCATCCCAAAATTTCTCACGTGAAGATTCGGGCCGTGAAGATTCGGGCCATGAAGATTCGGGCCGTGAGCGTCCTCTGGCTCAGCAGCCTCTGTTTGTCTACTTTAGTGGCCATGGCTATCTCAACGAGACCAATGCGGACAACAACGGTCTAATCCTCTGGGGAGAGGACGTCATCGATGTGCAGAGCTTGGCCATCCGGCTCGATGCGCTGCCAAGGAGCAAACCCGTTGTCGTAATGATGGCTCAGTGTTTTTCGGGTTCCTTTGCCAATTTGATTTATGCAGGCGGCGACCCCGAGGCTCCCGTGGCGCTGCACAGCCGCTGCGGTTTTTTGCGACCACCCAGGATTTGCCATCGGTGGGTTGTACGCCGGAGGTCGATGAAGCGGACTATCGCGATTACAGCTCGAGTTTTTTGCAGGGTTAACGGGGATCGATCGCCTGGGGCAACCGGTGGTTTCAGCGGACTATGACGGCAATGGAAAAATTTCCTACAACGAAGCCCATGCCTTTGCCAAAATTGACGAGAAGACGAGCGATCGCCCCGTGTCCAGCCTCGAAGTCTGGCTCCAACGCCAGCTCTCCAGCGCGCAAGTCGAGGCCATTACGCAACGGTCTTCCCCACAGCAGCTACTGGCGGGGGCACGTCCCGAGCGAGGGGCGGTGATTCGGAGCTTGGGCGATCGCCTGGGCTTTAATCTCCAGCAGTCGTTTATCGACAATGTCGATCGCTTAGGCCTTGCAGAGGTGATTGAAACCGCCGAAGGCGTCGGCGACAGCGACATCGAACTCCAGGCTGCCAATCTAGAGCGGCTGCGCATGGAATTGTTAGATATCGCCGCAGAGCAATGGATACAGAGGAGCGGCACCTCCCAACAGCGACAAATTTTGCAGCGCTTGCACACCTGCGAAAGCCAAACCCCAAACCCCTGAGCGGCGGCTCCTGCGGGCAAGATTGGGAACGGCTCAGGTGATCGATTTCACCTGGAAAACCGCTCTATACTATCTTTTGTGCCGTACTGTCGTGCTGTACTGGCTTTTGTGCTGTACTGGCTTTGTCCGGTCGCGCTGGCTCCGTTGCTCATTCTTCGTACTGCCCCATGCTGATTCAACAGGGAAAACAGATTTGGCGATCGCTTCAGTACACTGCTGAAATGGATCCCTACCATTGGGTTGAGTTTGTCATGCTGCTGCTGGCAATTTTGTTCACCGCTGGCGCTTGGATCTTGAACTTGTCCTGGGAATATTGGGTATTAGGTCTGAGTTTAGCGATCGGCTCAGCGGCCTGCTGTTTAGTGCGAGAGTCGCTCCTGGCTACCCCCCAGAACACCGTACGTCAAACCCTAGCCGTAATGATGCTCGTTCTGGGTGCCTATACAATTTGGGGCACTGTGCAACCTTTGATCTAGCCTCTCCCTTGCCCATCAAAGCCCCCCGTCCCCTCCACTCTCCACTCCCTATACCCCCTCCTCCCCCTCCCAAATGTCACTGTTTCAGCAAGTTCTGGGTCGAGCGTTTGAGTCGGCAAGTTTTTGGGGCCGCTGCGTTGGCAGCTGGCATTGATGACCTTTCAGACCTTGGCGCGGCTATTGCCCGGAGCGGCCTGGGTGCAACGGAATTTGGGGCGGGTGCTGACGGGGGAGGAGCGCTGGGCCGAGGCGGAGCAAGCCTGCCGCCGAGCGGTCGCCCTAACCCCTGAGGATGTTTGGTCTTACCACGCACTGGCCCAGTGCCAACTGGCCCAGAAGAACTGGGCGGCAGTGCAAGAGACCTGTGAGACAGGCTTGCAACGAGACCCTCAAAACCCCTTATTACTGCACCAATGTGGCCAAGCGTTGCTGGGGCAAGGACAGTTTGAGGCGGCGATCGCTCCGCTTCAAGCGGCGATCGCCGCCGATAGCTCCGTTGCTTGGTTTCACTACCATCTGGGCGAAACCTGGGCTCGGCTCTGCCGCTGGGCCGAGGCGGAGCAGGCGCTGAAGCGCTCCCTGGAACTCAACGGTGGATTTCCTTGGGCAAAGTTTTTCCTGGGCCAAGCGCTGGTTGGCCAAGATCGCTGGCCGGAGGCGATCGCCCTCTACCGCGACGCCCAACGCGCCCACTCGGACATGGCTGAGATTTTGCCGACCACCTAGCCTATGCTCAACACTTGGAAAAACAGGGCGATCGCATTACAACCTATTGCCAAAAGCGGCCTTTAGAACGGGCTTCAAACACAGCTTCAAACACAGCTTCAGACCAGGCCCTCGATATTTTGCTCGTGACCCCCTACCCCACCTATCCGCCCCAACTCGGTGCAATCACGCGCATGTACCACGAGGCGTTGGGTCTAGGAAAACGCCATCACTTGGTGGTGGCATCGTTTGTCTTTAGTCCGGCTGATTGCCATTTGGTTGAAGAGATGGCTGAGTATTGCAAGTTGCCCATCGTCGTCTTGTTAGGGGATACGCCGCCGCGCTTGGCTTCGCCCAGTTCCGAGGGATCGCCCGAGCTGCCCAAACTGGTGCACAAGTATAGTAGCGATCGCCTGACTCGGAGTTTGCAACAGCTCCAGGCGATCGATTTTGACATCGTCTGTTTCGAGTTCATCTACATGGCCCAATACCGTTACCTCTTTCCCCAAGCCTTCACGGTTTTGGGCGAACACAATATCGAATCTAGCCTGCTGCGGCGCTTTGCCGATCTCCAGCCCCAAGCCTCAGATATGGCTCGGCTCATGCAAGAAGCCGCCGCAGTGGAAGCCTTTGCGGATGCCGATCGCGAACAAACTCTGCTCGCTCGTTATGAAGACCAGCATTGGCCCCAGTTCTCGCTGCGGACGGTGGTGAGCCCCCTGGACCAAGCTGAACTCCAACGCCGCTGCCCCCATAGCCCGACCTGGGTCGTCAACAACGGCATCGACATCCAGACCACACCGCTGCTGCAGAACGAAACCGCTCGCAAGTTATTTTTTTCGGCACGCTGACCTACTTTCCCAACATCGATGGAGCCTGCTATTTCGTCCAAGAAATCCTGCCCCTAATCTGGCAAACCGCTCCCGACCTCAAGCTTTGCATCGCTGGCTCCAATCCGCCCGCCACAGTTCTAGCCCTCGCTCAAGATCCCCGCATTGAAGTGATCGCCAACCCAGAAATGATGGAGGCGCTGGCCCAAGATTGCAGCCTTTCGGTCGTCCCCCTGCGCGTGGGCGGCGGTACGCGCATCAAGATTTTGCACGCCATGGCCATGGGCTTGCCCGTGGTTTCAACTCCCCTGGGTTGCGAAGGTTTGGAGGCCGAAGACGGAGAACAGTTGCTGATTCGGGCAACGCCAGAGGCATTTGCCCAGGCGGTGTTGGCCCTTGATGGCGATCGGGAACTGCGGCAGAAATTGCGGGCGGCGGGGCGATCGCTCGTCGAAAGTCGTTATGACTGGCAGAAAATCTATCAAGATTATGAAGCTCAGTTGATTGGGCATCAAGGTCGAATTGCATACCAAGCATGTATAAACAGAGTCTGCATGAATAGCACTGGACTATCAAATCCGCTGGATGCAATAATTGCCGAGACTTCATGAGATGGTAGCACCGCCGCATCCCGACCATGAGAATCGAGAAAGTCTTTGATTGTCTGCTCAGGATATTCGGCATACTGCAACATCCGAGTCCAAACCTCACGCAAGCTTTGATAGGACGAAGTGGACATATCAGATGCTAAATCCGCACTAACTAAATATCCTTGAGGGCGAAGTCGTGCCGCAATTTGACCGAAGAAGTTGCGCCTCTCCTCTTGCTGAATAAAGAAGTGCGAAACCAGTAGGCAAGTTGCCGCATCAAACGGCTCCGAAACAGGTAACGAATCTAGATAGCCTTCATGCCAAGTGCAACGCGATGCAATCCCACTTGCTTCAGCTTTCTGACGGCAAATTTCAAGCATTGCAGGGGCAGGTTCGACCGCTGTAAATTCCCACTGGGGAAATTCACGGGCGAGATAAATCAATTCCAAACCAGTACCAACACCGATACAAAGAATCCGCGCATTAATCGGAAGATCGGCAAGAACCAGGCGGGTTAATAAATGAAGTGTGTCGCGCAACGGGGCGAGTTTAGCAAATCTTTCGTCATAGGTTGCGGCGCGTTCTTCGTCGAAGACTACAGCTTGTTCTTGATTTTGCATGAGAAAATAAATAACTTTGTTATCTGTATTTTACAATCCCTTTTTCAGGGATCAAAATCTTGACTTAGAGGAATGCTGTTCAGCCTAACGGCTTGGCTGAGCGGCGGCTAGTAACCTTTGCATCACAACCAAGATCTCTCGCCCGTCCGCTCCAGCGTGTCGTGTACGCCCAGCATGGGCGTGAGCTAATGGGGTGAAAGTCCCCTGTGGGAGAACCCGCCATCCAAATGCTCGTATTAATTGGAGCCGAGAGATGGACAAGCACTAGCCTAAGGCAAGGGCGTCTTCGCGAGAAGGGGTCGGTCGGAAAACAGCGGCAAAGGTGCGAGCCGACGGACAGAAACGTCATAGAAGGCCGAGTTTCCGGAGCAAGCTGGCATAACACAGCAAAGCCTTTCGGTTCAGGAGATACGGTAAATGACGCGGTTGTGAACTGACAGTTCACGTTCTTATCTGGGGAGATCTGCCCTTTTGGCAGTCTTCGAGGCCAGGGGAGTCTGACTGAGGTCTAGCTGAAAACAGCAAGGTAGCCACAGAACCCTAAGGCCTGGAAGTCGTCCCAACGGTTGGCAACAAGCGTTGCAGGGGGCAGAAGTCAGCCGAGGCCATAGTAGCCAAACGCTGGTTTCTAATGGACCAGACAGGGTGAAGGGCCGAACCACGGAAACCAGGGAGGAGCCGCCGGGGCTCGTTCTGAGCGTTGAACCCGACCCTTGCGGTATCTGCGAAGCAGCGCGGGGGAGATATAGGAACGGCGCTTAAAGGTGTAGCCGGCTCTGGGAGACGGATTCGAAAGAATCTTGGCTTCTAACCCTTCCTGAGGAACCGCCCGGTGCGAACCCGCACGCCGGGTGGTGTGGGAGGGGGGATTCGTGAGGATACCCCCCTATCCCGATTAGGCGGCGCGGCGGCATAACTACTCTGCCAGCAACTCCTCTATCTTCCTTACGGTGAGGCGAGGAAGTCTGCTAATGAGGCAATATCTATAGCGCAGTGTCCGCCGTATAGGGGGTGCCATCTAGTCTTTACTCCTCTTTTTGTCGCAAGACTTGCCAGCGCTTCCGTGCCTTCAAAATTTCCATATTTGTCATAAAGACCGCAGGAAAGATACAGTTCAGGATAGGTTTGATCCGCGCGCTCAATCAATGAAATTGGGTTAATTGCCTTCCATTCTTCGTTATTAGAGACATACTTCTTCGCCAGTTGTGTTACTCCGTATATTATTTTAGGGTCGGCACCTGTACGCTTCATACCCGCTCTCTGAGTGGGATAATCAGAGAATGGGGACTCTAGGTAAACTCCGGGACAAAGAGACGCGATCTTAGAAAATATCTCGGGGCGGCTCAGCCCTAATATCAGGACGTTTAACCCTCCCATGGACTCGCCGAGCAATATCCTACGGCTTGGCTTGCCTACTTTTGATTCAATTTCCGGCAGGCGGGCAATGAAGTCATCCAATAATCCGCTTTCTACTTGAGAATTCTTCGGAGTTAACAGCCAGACGGGTCCGTATGAAACGACCACGACAGTCGGCGGTTTAATTGATGATTTCTGCCAGTAGGCTTGTACCAGTGAGGTAAAATAAGTGTCGTCGTTCCAAATGGAAGCGTCTAAGTTTCTCGCATGCAAGTGATAAATAACGTTATCGCTCACTCCATTTTCTGCTTGATAAATGGTGTAATTTAAGTTGTCAGAGGTAAAATGCTGCGGATTAGCTGGAGTGAAAATTACCTCTTGACTCCCGGTTGGACTGGTGAAGTAGTTCCACGTCAAACGCCCAGCGAGCAAAAGAAAGGCAAGCAAAAGAGAGGAGAATATAAGAAGTTTTCTTTTCAGTTTTCTTTTCATTTTTATCTCCGAGCCCAACTACGTTCTTCGACGCCTAACGTTCCTGGTCAGCGGCGGCAGAGTACCTTTACATCACCACCAAGATCTCTCAATCGTCCGCTGCACCAGGGTTGTTGGGCTGCTGGCAGAACGCTAGGATGACAACAATGTAACAAACTCTGCTGCTTTAGAATTGCAATATCTTGGTGGTTCGTCAACGATAAAAGGTGCTTGTCTCCTGTGACAACGTGAGTCGCATTACCGATCACTGCACATTCTATAACCATGTCGTCATCTGGGTCGTCTGGAACAGCCTTGAGTGTCCCAGAAATTTCAACCAGGTGTGAAAATTGACGTACTTCTTGCACTGCTGCCTGAGTCATCTCTTCAGAAAACTTAAATTTCACAAGCAGTTTCTCGGCGAATTCATCCAAAATTTCTTGACAGGTTACAGATTCAACCTGCCCTATCTTGCT
>JAAUOP010000073.1 GCA_012034805.1 Synechococcales cyanobacterium CRU_2_2
TGTGGTGATCCAAAATATTGTAAGCTATTGGCTCACCCCGACTGTGATGGCGCGGCAGGTGTCACTGTTGCCTGCGCTGACGCTGATTGCTCAGCTGTTTTTGCCAGCTTGTTTGGGGCCTTGGGGCTGCTGTTGTCGTTGCCGCTGACGGTGGTGGCCAAAACTTGGATTCAGGAATGGCTGATTCGAGATGTGCTCGATCGCTATGACCGACCGAGCATGAGGCAGAGTTTGGTGGCGTCCCGTTCAACCGCTGCGGGAGAGCCGGGTCAGGGCAATCCGCGACAGGTTGAAACCGTTTTGCTTGGGCCTGGGCTCGATCCAGGGCTGGGGGATGAATTCGGGAATGAATTCAAGGATGAATTGGGGAATGAGTTAAAGGATGAATTGGGAGAGAGTGTCGCGATCGCCGAAACTCCTAGCGATGAGTCGGTGGTCTAGCCGAATTAATTTTCGATCGTCATTCACTTTTCGCGAAATTCTTCCGTCAGCTGCTGAATCCCCCACTATCGGCGCATCCTGACGGGAAACGGATGTCGCTGACTTATCTACGGTGGTGCATCAAAATCTATGGATACAGCTGCAATTCCCTCGGACGCGATTCCCACAGACATCAACAGCCCCCAACGAGCTCGGCAAATTTTCCAAGCGGCGCTCCGCTATGCCCAAGGAAATAGCCGTCCAGCGCTGTCGATCTCGCCCGACTGTCGCGGGGGCATCATTATCAAAAAGCATCACTACTCAGACTTCATCGGCCCCGGCGCTGCCATCGTCAATCGTCACGACCTCCAAGGAAACGCCGTTGTACCGGTGGGTCGGCTCAAGTTTGTACCGTTGAAAACGCCCGCCCAACGGCAGTTGGCCCTCGGCAAACGGGTGGAGTATTTGCGGGCGTTGGAGGAGATGGCGCGATCGCCCGTGGCCCTGCGTCGCAGCTGCCAGATCGTAGAACACCTCTGCCATTGGCTTACCGAAGCCGATGCCAAGGCGATTCCCGATGCCCTAGTGGCGAGTTTAGTCGGTGTCATGCCCATGGCCATTGAGCTGGCTTGGCGCTCCTACCGGGACGAAGGCGATGAGCAAACGGCGATTCAATTTGCCTGTGAGGATAGCTTGACCGGCGACCACCTGAGGGAAGGGGGACATTTGCGGGATGAGGCGCTGTTGGAGAGCCAGGACGCCCATGGTCAAGCACTGTTGCGATCGCGCATCCCCTCGCTCAATTTCTAACCCTCGCCAATTCTTGCTAATCTCGATCCTCCGCTCCCAGAACCGAGCTGTCATCTCCCCAAACCTTCGCCCACAGGGGATGCTTCTCGCCCTTGGCCCGGATGCGCTCCACCTGCCGCTTCAACCTGCGCACCTCCTGCCCCGAATAGCCCCATCGCCTAAAGCCCAACTCCGCAAAAGCGCTGGTCAGGGTCAACAAAACCGTGACCAAAAGACCTAGGGCAGATATCGGGTGATAAATCAGGCCATAGCGCAACGCTGACCAGGTGAAATATTCCCACAGCAAGGCCAGGGTCTGACGCAACCCCCAAAGGCTCAAGGGCACCCCCCCCCACCAGAGCAACAGCACCAGTCGCCACCGCTGCTGCTGTTGGGCATGGTACAAGCGCTGTACGGGTTCCTTCAGTTCTGGCTCTAGGGCCTTGAAGGCGCGAGAGCGTGTCGGCTCGGAGCGCATGGAGTCATTCGCTCGCTTCAAAACCGTCTTCGGGGCCCTGGGCCAAGGCGACGTTTGCGCTGCTACGTTCGCGCCACCAGCCCAGCAGCGAGCTGGCCACGAAAATACTGGAGTAGGCCCCCAGCACAAATCCCACGATCAAGGCCAGCGCAAACGCCTTGAGCGTGACGCCACCGAACAGAAAAATCGATGTCAAGGTGAGCAGGGTCGTCAAGGTGGTGTTGATCGAGCGAGAGAGGGTCTGGTTCACAGCATCGTCCACAATCTGATCCATGGGCGCATCCGGGTTGAGCTGGAGGGTTTCGCGGATGCGATCGTAAATCACCACCGTGTCATTGACCGAAAATCCGGTGATGGTGAGCAAGGCAACAATAAACAAACTATCGACTTCCCAGCCTAAAACCAAGCCCAGCACCGAAAAGACACCCACCGTAATGAAAACATCGTGGAACAAAGCGACGATCGACAAAATCGCATAGTCCAACTTGAAGCGAACGCTCAGGTAAGCCACAATGCCGCCGAAGGAGACCAGCAGCGCCAGCAACCCTGAGGCCAAAATTTGTTTTCCCAGAACAGGCCCCACCGTGTCGATTTGGGTGGTTTCGGGATCGAAGGGGCCGATGTCCTTGGCGAGGCGATCGCGCAATTTTGTCCGAGTCTCCCCGTCCAGGGTGATGGTGCGAACCACAATGCCCTGGGTGCCGGGTTTGTTATCGCCAATCACCTGGACGCTGCTGTTGCCTAAGCCCTGTTCATCTAGAATGGCGCGCACCTGGGCCGGATCGATCGGCTGAGCGCAGTCGGCTTTGCTGCAATCGCGCTCCATCTGCAACCGCGTTCCGCCAACAAAGTCTAGGCCGGGTTTAACCGGATAGCCAAA
Organism: Synechococcales cyanobacterium CRU_2_2; assembly: GCA_012034805.1. Lineage (GTDB taxonomy): Bacteria > Cyanobacteriota > Cyanobacteriia > PCC-9006 > JAAUQQ01 > JAAUOP01. The sequence goes on from JAAUOP010000073.1 coordinate 2,568, forward strand.
CTGGGTAAAGGAAATCACCATGGCCACCAGGGAGGCCAGGGCCAAGGCCCCAGAAATCGCCCACCAGGTTTTGCGCTGCTTGGAAATCAGTAACTTCATGCTGCTTGGGGGATGCTCAGGGTCGGAGGGAGGGAATGGGGAAATGGGGAGTGAGGGAACGAGACAGAAATCAACGAGACAGAAATCAACGAGACAGAAATCAACGAGACAGAAATCAACGAGACAGAAATCAACGAGACAGAGGCAACTGCCGTAATTGCAACGGGCGAGCGCAGACTTGGCGAAAGGCTCAGCCAGAAAATTTGAGTCGCCCTAGGCCTTCGCCGCAGGGGTCAGCTTGGGCGCGAACCACTCGGGCCGCTTCAGGAACGGAATGGTCAGAGCCGTCATCAAGAGCGTGCGGCTACAGGTTAGAGCCGTGAACATACTGATCATGACGCCGATCGCCAGGGTCAAGGCAAAGCCCTTCACCAAGCCCGTCCCTAACCAGAAAAGCGCCCCGCAGGCAATCAAGGTGGTCACATTGCCATCCAGAATACTGCTAAAGGCTCGGTAAAAACCTGACTCCACCGAACGATAGAGGCTCTTACCGGCCTGGAGTTCCTCACGGGTGCGCTCAAAAATCAGCACATTGGCATCGACGGCCATACCGATACTGAGAATAAAGCCTGCGATACCCGGCAGGGTCAGGGTGACGCCCAGGAGGTTAAAGGCGGCGAAACAGAGAATGGCATAGATTAAGAGGGAGATGTCGGCGATCGCCCCCGGCAGCCGATAGTAAAACACCATAAAAACTAGCACCAGAAAAAGCCCGCCCAAACCGGCATACAAACTTTTTTGGATGCTATCGCGGCCCAGAGTGGCACCCACGGTGCGGTTTTCGACCACTTCTACCGGCAGGGGTAGCGAGCCGCCCCGCAGCTGAATGGCCAGGTCGCTGGCTTCTTGGGACGTAAATCGGCCTGTAATCTCTGCTCCGCCGCCTGCGATGCCAGTCTGGGCATATTGCGCACCCACTACCGGTGCGCTAATCAACTGGTTGTCCAGAAAAATCCCCAGACCGCGTCCGGTGCCTGCAATATTTTTGGTGAGTTCGGCAAACAAATCGCCGCCCTTGGCGTCGAAGCTGAGGTTAACGCTCCACAGATCTCCGGTTCCGGCGGGCGAGGCGACTGCGCCGGTTAGATATTCTCCCGTGAGGCCGGTTTTTCAAACAATTCCAAAATCGCTTGGTCGCTGCGTTCAAGGGCGGCTTGGGCGGTGGCGATCGCCGCCGCATCGCCCGACTCCCGCGCCTGAATCTGCTGCTGCAAAATCTCACCCCGTGCCAAGCTCTCCGCCTGGACTTGGGCCTCCGTACCGGGCTTTTGGCCTCGGAACTCCAGCTGGGCCGTACCGCCAAGCACCCGCTCGGCCTGCTGGGGGTCGCTGACCCCCGGTAACTGCACCAAAATCTGATCCTGGCCCACCGTTTGCACAATGGCCTCTGCCACGCCGAGGCCATTGACCCGATTCTCGAGCACCCGCGTCACATCCCGAAGATTGTCCTCGCTAATCTTGGGAATTTTCTCGGTGGGCCTAACCAAAATTGTCAGCTGCGAGCCCCCCTGTAAGTCAAGGCCCAGACGCGGCGGCACCTTGACCAATACAAAGATTGCACCGATCACTAGCGCCAAAATCAGAGCTAGAAGCCCCCGCTGCTTACCCATGTTGTACTCCTAGAACTGCGTTTGTTGCTTAAATCTTTCCGGCCATCATCTCCTTCACCTTCTCGACGATCTGATGAGGCTGGATGATGGTCAGGTTTTCCAGCGTGCCATTGTAGGGAGTCGGGATATCTTGGGAAGACATGCGCACCGGCGGAGCATCAAGCTCGTCGAAATAGCGATCGATAATCGAAGCCACCAGCTCTGCTGCAATCCCACCCGTTTGCATACATTCTTCAACGATGATGACGCGATGGGTCTTCTGGATCGAGGCACCGATGGTGTCAAAGTCAAAGGGCTTGAGCGAGATCAAATCAATAATCTCAGGGTCGTAGCCTTCGGCCTCCAGAACCTTCGCCGCCTGGGTGCAATGGTGCCGCATCCGCGAGTAGGTCAAGAGTGTGACGTCTTTTCCGGGACGCACCAGTTCGGCTTTGTCCAAGGGTTGCACAAAATCGCCCTCGGGCATGGTGTCCTTGAGGTTGTAGAGCAGCACATGCTCAAAAAACAACACTGGGTTGTCGTCGCGAATCGCGGCCTTGAGCAATCCTTTGGCGTTTTTGGCGGTGGAGCAAGCCACGATTTTGAGGCCGGGAACCGCGTGGAAATAGGCTTCGAGGCGCTGGGAATGCTCTGCGCCCAGCTGACGGCCCACGCCGCCGGGGCCACGAATCACCAAGGGGATTTTGTAGTTGCCGCCGGAGGTGTAGCGCAACATACCGGCGTTGTTGGCAATTTGGTTGAAGGCCAGAAGCAAAAAGCCCATGTTCATGCCTTCGATAATCGGACGTAGGCCCGTCATGGCCGCCCCGATCGCCATTCCCGTAAAGCTGTTCTCGGCAATGGGCGTATCGAGCAACCGCAGGTCGCCGTATTTTTTATAGAGATCTTTGGTCACCTTGTAGGAGCCGCCGTAATGCCCCACATCCTCCCCCATGACGAGAACGCTCGGATCGCGGGCCATTTCTTCGTCGGTTGCTTCCCGCAGGGCGTTAAACATTAATGTTTCAGCCATCGTTGCTTCCCGGTTCCTCTGAATGATTCTGTACGACGTTTTCTATAGTTAAAGATGCGACCCATCGGGACGCGATGCTTGTGCCGAATGCCGGTTGCAAGCCAGCACATCAGTCTATTCTTTTTTCCGGTTCCAACTATAGCGGGTTTTGCTGCCGCTGCCCTGGGGCCGAGCCGAGGTTGGCTAGCATTTGCTGAATCTTTATGTACTCGAGCGTCTCGCCACCGACAAGCTTGAGGATGGCGCGGCGGCCGGGGAGGCGATCGCGCTTCCAATCCACTTCAGCACCCGCTTCAGAATCCATGTGTTCAGAACCCAAACCAGGGCCAAACGCGTCCTCAAGTCTGAGATGGAGATAGCGATCGGGTCGATAGGTCAACCGGTCAGGCCATTCGATCGCCATCAAACCGGGCTCGACCTCTTCGCCTTGCCAATAGGTTTCGAGATTCAACTGTTCGACCGCCGCAGGTTCCAAACGGTATAGATCTAAATGGTAGAGCGGTAGCCGTCCCTCGAAATACTCGCAAATCAGCGTGAATGTCGGACTGACGATGGCATCGGCAATCCCCAACCCGGCCCCAATCCCCTGGGTGAGCGTCGTTTTGCCACTGCCGAGGTTGCCCTCCAGCAGCAACACTGTACCCGCAGTCAGCAGCAGCCCCAGAGCTTCCCCCAGACGTCGGGTTGCCTCGGCATCGGCCAGGAAAAAGGTACACATTTGATCTGGGTCATCGTGGATCCGGGCATTAGGCATTTTTCTGGTACCACCGCATCAGAATCCGGCTGAGTCGTTGGGGATTGTGGCGCACTAGGCCGTTGGCCTCTTCATCCATCACATTGGCGGCAATAATCCGCCGTCCCGATCGCAAAATCGCCTCCCGATCGAACCCCACGGGGTGGGATTTCTCCTGGGCATAGCGTTCTAGGGCGACAGCAGAAGGGGGCGATCGCTGGATCAGCACCGCATCAAACAAGGCCCGACCACAGGCTCGGTCGATCGCCTCGATGTGATCCACCACGCTGTAGTCCGTAGTTTCTCCCGGCTGGGTCATGACGTTGCAAACATAAATACGGGGCACCTGGGCGCGATCGATCGCCGCTGCAATATCCGGCACGAGCAGGTTGGGGATAATGCTGGTGTAGAGGCTGCCGGGGCCAATGATAATAAAATCGGCTTCGTCGATCGCCTGGATGACACGGGGCAAGGCCGGCGGACGGGCCGGTCTGCAACCAATTTCGATGATTTTGCCGTCTGCTTTCGGAATATTGGACTCGCCTTCGACAATACGGCCATCGGCGAGCTTAGCCCAGAGCGTCACATCGCTGAGAGTGGCAGGAAGAACGGTGCCGCGCACCGCCAGGACTTCGGAAGAGGCGGCGATCGCCGCTCAAAGTCCCCGGTGACATTGGTCATCGCCGTCAAAAACAAATTGCCAAAACTGTGGCCTGCCAAACCATCGCCTGTTTCAAACCGATAGCTAAATAATTCTGTCAGCAGCTTTTCCTCGCGAGCCAAGGCCGCCACACAGTTGCGAATATCGCCGGGGGGCTGCACGCCCATCTCCCGCCGCAGCCGTCCGGAGGAACCGCCATCGTCGGCCACGGTGACGATCGCCGTAATATTCGAGCTGTAAATTTTGATCCCCCGCAACAGCGTCGCCAGTCCCGTGCCGCCGCCCACGACCACAATTTTGGGGCCACGATTGAGTTTGCGGTGGTTGAGCATCAAGTCCACTAGCTCTTCGTCCCGGTCGGGCATCAGCACATCGCTGATGCTATCGAAGGTACGGCTCTGGCCCCAAAAGACAAACAGCAGCCCGAGCAACAGGGCGATCGGGCCACTGATGCGGCTGGGCAACACCCGCGTAATCGTCTCTAGCGTCCCCATCACAAACCGAATCAGGTAGTGAACCGGGCTCAGGTTGGCCCAAATCGCTACGCCCAAACCGATCAGCAGCACTCCGATCGCGCTCATGAACATCCAGCGTTTGACCAAAAGGCCCGGCATCAGCCACTTGAACCACTGACTCACCCGCCGGGGGTTCGCTGCCGAGAGGCATCGCTGAGGCTATGAAATGTACGCTTTAGCAAACTCATAGTGCTCATTATCTGGTCTTCGGCTTCTCCATCGAAAGGGGGGCTGGGCCAGTGTAGAGTAGGGGCAAAGTGCATATCCTACCCAGTGATGGGATTCATGCCTATGGATTCATGCCTATGATAGTGGCCTCTCCAATCCCCCTGATTGAATTACGGCAGGTTTATAAAACCTTTGGCAATCAAACTGTGCTGCGGGGGGTTAATTTACAAATCTTTGAGGGCGATCGCCTCGCGGTGATTGGCCCCTCTGGCACTGGCAAATCGACGATTTTGCGCGTCATTGCTGGGCTGTTGATGCCGGATCAGGGGGAGGTGTTGCTTAAGGGGGTGGCACGGCGATCGCTGATAGAAGACGCCGACGACCCCTTTCATATCAGTTTGGTTTTTCAGCAGGCGGCGCTGTTTGATTCGCTGACAGTGGCCGAGAACATTGGCTTTTATCTTTATCAACATTCGCGCCTCTCGCGCCAGCGCATTTATCAGCTCGTGGGCGAGAGCCTAGAGAAAGTCGGCCTCAGCGACATCCGCAACCTCTATCCAGCGGAACTCTCGGGGGGAATGCGCAAGCGGGTGAGCTTTGCACGCGCCATTATTGCCGATCCAGATTCCACCGAGCAAAAACAGACCGGCATTATTTTGTACGACGAGCCCACAGCGGGCCTAGACCCGATCGCCTCCACGATTATCGAAGACTTGATGCGCAATTTGGGCTGCAAGGATGCCACGGGGTGTGACAGCTATTTGGTCGTCACGCACCAAGAAAGTACGATTCGACGAACGGCGGAGCGGGTGGTGATGCTCTACGGGGGGCAGGTGGTGTGGCTAGGCCAGGTGGATGAGTTAGATGAGAGTGATAATCCCTATGTGCGGCAGTTTTTTAACGCCAGCGTCGAAGGCCCAATTCAGGCAGTTCATTAGCAGCAGTTCGTCAGCAGTTCGTGAATCGGTGTTTGAGTTGACTGTTGAGAAACTGGCCTTTTAAGCAACGTGGCGATTGTGATTGACGGGTATTGTAGCAACGGTATCTTTTCAGTATCCATCTTTCTCAATTCCCTGTGACTCCACCCAAGTTCTACCCGCCTCGCCCCAATTTCTGGTTTCTGCGCTTTGTACAGCTGCTCTCGGGTACCATTGCGCGTAGCTACAAGATGGTACTGGAGATCGATCCCGAGGATTTGGCTCGGGTCAAGGCGCTTAATGACGATCGCGTGGTGCTGTTCCCCAATCATCCGACCTTCCGTGAACCGGTGCTGGTCTATGGGTTGTCAGCAAAAGTCGGCAAGCCTTTTTATTACATGGCGGCCTACGAACTGTTCAATGGCCTAGTGGGCAAGTTTTTTCAGAGTATTGGAGTCTACTCGATTCGTCGGGGCTTGGTCGATCGCGCTAGCATCAAGCAAACCCTTGAGTTGCTGATACATCCCAGTTGCCATTTGGTGCTGTTTGCGGAGGGGCGCTGTTCGTTTCAAAACGATCGCCTCATGCCCTTCCAGCCCGGTGGTGTTCAGCTTGCTTTTCAAGCGATGAGCAAGTTGTTCAAGCATCAAGGAGAGGTTCCAGATCTCTACGCCCTGCCGATTGCGATCCGCTATCACTATGTGGACAAAACGATAGCAGAAGTCGTGGAATTGACCATGGTGGAGGTGGAGCGGGCCTTGGGGATGCCAGAGGCCGTCGCTGCAATCGCCTCCCCAGCAATCGTCTCAGCGGCTGCCGAGTTCGCGAGTCTAGCGCAAGTGCGCGATGGGAGGCTGCGGGCGATCGCCGAACGCGTTCTGTCTGACATCGAGGCGGACTATCCTGACCTCCGCTTGTCGCCAGCAGCCCAGGGCAGTTGGAACGATCGCATGGGGCATTTACGGCAGGCTTTGCTGAAGCGCTGTGAGGAGAGTTTGGGTTTGGCGGTCAATCAAAATCAGCCGGTGCGCGATCGGGCCTATCGCATTCAGGCAGCTTTGCGAGACCTGGCAGATACCTCGCCTTTACCCGCAACTCTGCCGCCCAGCCTGATTCGCAAATCCGTCGAGCGGCTGCTCAATTTGGATGCCATTTATGAGGGTTATGTTGAAGAAAATCCAACGCCAGAACGTTTTTTAGATACGCTAGCACGCTTTCAAAGAGAGGTTTTCAATCTTGATGAGCCACCGCCAAAGGGGTTGCGAAAAGCGCGAATGTTAATTGGGGAACCGATTAATTTGAAGGATTGGTTTGAGGCTTATGAGGGCGATCGCAACGACACAATCCAGGCAGTGACGAACCATATTCAGCAAGCTGTTCAGACTCTACTAGATCAGCTCGTAAAATCAGAATTTTCGTACCAAAGTTGGCAAGAGAAAACCGATTGATGCTCCCAGAATTGAAATTTGGGAGCCTGTCGTAATTTCATAATTCAACTCAGGCAACTTCCCGAACTGACTCGCTCGGTGAAATCGCGGCCAAAATTCCATCCCAAAGCTGCTTTCGAGCCGCTAAAGTGGCGATCGCCGCAGTCGTTGCCCGTTTCCAAGCCTCTGGATCTTGTCGACATATCTGACATAGAAGCTTTTTCGCAATAGGGATATGCTGCGCCTCATCCAAACCCACATGATGCTGGCAATAATTTCGAAATCGATCGCTGCGCCATGCATTCTCTGATGAAATAGGCGATCGCTCCATTCTATCTAGCTGCTTCAATAGATGGGCAAACATTGGTGGTGAAATTTCCTCACGTCCACTTAAAAAAGCAGCAGCAATACCAGCAGTTGAACCCTGACAAATTTGCCAAGTTGTCAACACAAAATTTGTTGCACTAGGTGCAATTTCCATATGACTAAGTGCAGTCTCTAAACTAGTACCACTCTGCAGTAAATCCATCAGTTGTTCAATCGGCTGAGTCTGTGCACCCAAGTCAGCCATTGCCATCACATAGAACTGCATATGGCTGAGGTATTCTCCATCACCAAATGATTCAGTTTCCTCATCGAGAATAATTTCGTTGATTAAACGGGCAGCAATCGGATCGGACGGGGGCACCCAGGGTGTCGTTACACAAGTTAAACGTTGCTGTAGACTCTTCAACAGCGTCATATTGTCCCAGACTGCAAACACGTGCATTTGCATGAATATCCGAAGTGCGCTTAGCGCAGTCAATTGTTCATATACTGGATGCTTTAACAACACCTGCTGATGGGGCCGAACCTGAGTCAAAAACTTTCGAAAGAAGTGTTGATTGTCTTGCATCGTCATTCTAATAGTCCTCATCAAGAATGCAATGAACATCATGGCAGCAATAATCAGGTGAAGCGATTACTTCAGGTCGATATTGGCGCTGATTTTTTCTGATTGGTTCCGCAGTAAGAAATTCTCGATCAATGCCCGGATTAACCCAAGTTACGGCTTCTCTAGCAGATGCCAGATGGGGAGGCACTCGCACCAGATGAGCTTCTCCGTTACTGGGACAGATGATTTTAAGTAAATACGTTGCTTCTAAGCCATCAATAATGCTCGGCCCCCACCATAAAGCTGCATGACTGGGATCATCATGAATAGCCAGTCTTATTAGCGTATATTCTTGCCAAGTGTCTAACACTTCAGTTGGCAGTTCTTGACAAAGACTTGCGTAGTCAATTTCCTGAGTCATAAATTATTTGAGTTTAAGTGCTGTTTTCCATCAGCTATGTCTAAAAACTAAGGGTTCACCAAACTGGGCAGTCAAATCATCCAACTCATAGCCATCTGAAGTTGTACGGTAAGTTCTAATCCAATAGACAGAATAGCCAACGGCATTTTCTAGAAAAATTACGATCGCATTCATCGCTGTCCCGGAAGTGCGCTGAAGTTGACGATAGGTACAGACGGCTGATGCCTGCAATTTTCTCTGTCGTACTTGCTCTTGCAGAGGCTGAACTGCTTCCATAAACGCCTCATCATCAGTCGGGAAATCAACCCCTGTAGTAATGAACTTATCAGTCCAGGTCTGCCCTGTGGTTCGGCCAATGCCAAATGCCGATCGACAGTTGCCCTCTTGGAGGCGCTTGATCGCGTTCTGATCGGCTAACTGGAACAATTCATGCAAGATTGGGTCGCCCATCGATGGTTGCACTTGGGCATCGCGCGACCAAAGCCGTTTGGGATTAGTCTGTAAAACTTTGCGAATGTCAAATCCAAAGGGAGGACGACTGATATCGACTATATGATGGGATAGAAACGGAACCTCTGCACCAGGGGAAAGATAAAAGTCGCGATTGGCATAGTTTTCTGCCGGATGTTCATTGAGAATGCCAATGTAGTAGTCATCAACCCGTTCTGAAACCGCAACCCACAGTCGTTGGATACGCCCCATCATACCGGGCGTCGTCTCTTCTGGCGTGGGCTGGATGCGAAAATGAGTAATGCACCTTCACCGCGTTTAAGGGTTTTCTTACCAGTTGCATAGGGAATTGCAGCAGGCGATCGTTGATTTTTCAGTGCTGCCGCTCCCATCACGGCATCGACAGTCAACTCTTCTGGCTGGAGCAGTTGCCAGAGATCATAATTTAGATCGGCTAAACGCATGATTCCTCTTTTCTAGTAGCCTAACTATGCTGTTTTCTTGATCATTTCACTCGATTCAAAAGCAACTTGTTTCAAGCTGGCTTCAGTTTGACGTATGTACCATAATAAATTTCATCACTAGCTAGCCTGTCTACGTAAGTACAAGCAACTGAATCTTGGTAGCACCAATTGGTTAATGATGACTTAGTTTCAACTAGTTCACGACACTCTTTAGTCGCAGAATCCCTCTCCTGTTCTACAATGCATTCGTAAGCGGCTTGACGGCCTCGATAATAAATATTCTCGTATTCACTAATTTGTGCCGATGATTTTTTAGGCCGGGGCTGTCGCAATTTAGATTTCTTCGTCCTCCGTTTTGTATTTCGAGCCAATAGCGCTGGGTTTTCCTGATTAATACTTAAAGTAGAAGATGAACCGTTGGTTTGGGCCTGTTGCTGAAAATTGAAATTTGATGCATTTGCACTTGTGGTAAACATCTCAAGATTTAGTGCTACAGTCGCAAAAACTACTGCGATCGAACATGTGAAAACACGCATTGGTGATCTCCTAGCTGATGTTGTTGGGGGGTTGATTTTAATCGTGCGTGAACTGCATCCTATAAGCCCAATATCAAAGTTACGATCGTCATGGCGATCGTGATCTTTGGCAAACGCATCATTTAACTCCTTAACTTGGGCTTCATCGGCTTGTCTTTCTCAGGCCAAACAAGAGATGCAATTTGTCGTTACTATATGAAATCGCAAAATCATATGTCAATAGTATTGAATGTATATTACCATATATTTTATATATAACGTAGTAAGTGGGATCCCGATGGAGCTTCGACATCTTCGCTACTTCACAAAAGTCGCTGAATTGCTCAGTTTTGTTCGTGCGGCTGAAGCCTTGGGTATTGCTCAGCCGCCTTTGAGTATGCAAATTAAGCAATTAGAGGCCGAACTGAATGTACAACTGTTTGATCGCCGCACTCGTTCAATCCAACTTACGATCGCAGGGCAAACCTTTCTACAGGAGGCCCGCGCTATTCTATTGCACGTCGATCAAGCGACGCGCGCCACTCAAAAAGTAGACCAGGGGTATGTGGGAAGGCTCACACTTGGGATTCACAACTCCTTTGCGAATACCCATCTGCCTGGATTAGTGGCTCAGTTCCACCGGCAGTTCCCCGATGTACAATTAGAATTTCGGGAAGTGACTGTGGCGCAGGAGTTAGAGCTATTGCAGAATCATCAAATCGATGTAGTTTTTCATCGCTCGGCAACAGTTTATCAAAATGAGAAAAATTTTAACTATCTGCCATTGATTGAGGAGGACTTTGTGCTTGTTCTTCATGAGCATCACCCTTTGGCCGTACGAGCGACCGTTCCCCTAGCTGCACTCAAAGACGAATTCCTCATTTTGCCTGATCTTGACCTCTTACCTTTTATCGTCAAGTGACCCATGCTTGCCGTCAGAGCGGATTTGAGCCTAAGTTAGATTTGAGTATTCGCTCCGGTGGCTTAGTCACACTGCTCAGTCTTGTAGCGACCGGAATGGGACTATCCGTAATGCCGGCACATACTCAAATTCTCCATCGTGAAGGCATTGTCCATCGACCGATTCCAGAACTTCAATTGAAACGCTTTATTGCCCTAGTCTGGAACAAAAATGATAGTTCTCCTATTTTGAATAATTTTGCGGAATTCTTTCGCTCTAATTCAATCTGATCAGACAGAGCACCGAGCGATGGAAAAGGGATTATAGCAATCCGGCATGATTTTTGAGAAATTCCATGAGGCTAATCCATCCAGCACAAAGCTCTTGGTCTGAGTATACGGAGCAATATTTATGCCGGATTGCTATATGTCAATGACGACTGTTGGCTTGCGTCTATCGGTCAATTCAATCTGGAACCTAGATCTATAGAAAAGATTATACAGAACGCTTGCGTGTTAATTTCACCGTCACCTGTCCCGAAAAATGGGGGATCGGTGGCGCAAGCTTGGTGAGACAAACCTTCACTTGGGCGATTTTCGCAAAGGACTCTACAGGGGAGGTGTTCTCTGGAGTAAGGAGCGTGTCTGCGATCGCCCCCGCTAGCCGCTCCACAGTTTTAAACACCTGGGTTTGCACAAGCTCACTCACCGTTTCAATCACCCAGCGATAGTCTAGACAATCGTCAAGTTCATCCGACATCGACGCCCGAGACAGATCGAGCCAGAAGGTCAGGTTAACCTCAAACCACTGGCCTAATTTGTTCTCCTCTGGCAAATAGCCCGTGTAGCCAAAGCAGCGGATACCATTGACGTGCAGTTGATCAAGCACCTGAGTTGAAGCGGGCGCTGGCAGACTGGCCTCTCCAGAGTTTTCTTGCATGGGCTAAAAATCCTCATGCAAAAATGGACGCGCGTTCTCGCTAGTATAGGTCGCGGCGATGTGGCCCTCGCCGACGAGCTGGTATTTGTAGGTAATCAACCCCTCTAAGCCGACGGGCCCCCGTGGCGGCAATTTTTGGGTGCTGATGCCAACTTCCGCCCCAAAGCCATAGCGGAACCCATCGGCAAACCGCGTCGAGCAATTGTGATACACTCCAGCGCTATCGACCTGGGCCAAAAAGCGATCGGCGGTGGCTGGGTCTTCCGTCACAATGGCGTCGGTGTGGCGCGAGCTGTAGCGATTGATGTGAGCGATCGCTGCTTCTGTTGAACTCACCACCTGAATCGCCAAAATCAAATCACCATATTCCGTTGACCAATCCTCCTCCGTTGCAAGCGTGAGCGGAGCCTGTAATTGCGTTCCGACCCAAGGTTTCAACGCCGCCAGAACCCGCTGATCGCCACGAATTTCAACCTTCGCGGCTTGCAGCGCCCCTACGACTGGTAGCAATAGCGTCGAGAGTAGATCTTCGTGAACGAGTAGGGTTTCGATCGCATTGCAAGCAGCAGGATAGTGGGTTTTGGCATCAATGGCGATCGCGATTGCCTTCGAGGCATCCGCCGCCTTGTCCAAATACAAGTGACACACCCCATCGGCATGGCCCAAGACCGGAATCGCCGTGTTCTGCTGAACGTAACGTACAAAGCTATTCGAGCCTCGGGGAATAATCAAATCCACCTGCTGCTCCAACTTGAGCAACTCGGCAATCTCCGAACGACTGGTCAGCAGCTGAATCGCCGCCGGATCAACATCGCTCTGGGCTAGGCCCGCTTGAATCGCTTGGACGATCGCTTTGCAAGAGCGCACCGCCTCCCGACCACCCTTGAGAATTGCGCCATTGCCCGACTTAATCGCCAAGCTAGCAATCTGCATCACCGCATCGGGGCGCGACTCAAAAATCACCCCCAAAACGCCCACCGGACAGGTCAGTCGCCGCAGAATTAAGCCTTGGTCGAGCCGCCGTTGAATCTGCACTTGGCCGATGGGATCTGGCAGTCGGCCCACATCTCGGATCCCAGCGATCGCCCCTTGCAATTTGGCTTTGTCCAACTTGAGTCTGGCATACAGCGCCGGGGTGATGTGCTCGGTTTCGGCGACCTCGCGATCGGCCATATTCGCGGCCAAAATATCCGCCGCCGCCGCTTCAAGGGCTTGGGCGATCGCCTCAATTGCCTGATTTTTCTGAGCTTCGGACAGACCCGCCAGGGCCTGAGCTGCTTGGCGGGTTTGCTGAGCCAATTCAAGGGGCGAACGGACAGAAGCGGCACTCCTCGAAGAAGCACTCATGGACGAGGTACTTATGGGCGATGCAGTCATGGATCGTCAAATCTGTAAGGAATAGCAATTAAATCATGCTGATATCAAATATCATCACGAACCAGAGCCCACCGAACCAGAGCTCACCGAACCATACCGCTCGAAGATACCCGGGGTCGCTTCATCTGGGCTAGAACAGACACGGCCTTGGCATATTGCGGATCCTTGATGGTGCCAATCGTCTCCGGATTGTCCGAAAGCTCCTTGAGTTGCTTTTCCGAAAGCTTCAGTTCCACGTCAGGTTTAATGCCCTTCTTGCTGATGTCGGTACCCTTGGGGGTGTAGTAATGGGCGATGGTCACCGCAATACCCGACCCATCTGCCAAGGGATGGAGCGATTGCACCAGCGCTTTACCAAAGGTCTCTGTACCCACAACCGTGGCTCGTTTGTTGTCCTGGAGGGCACCGGTCAAAATTTCGCTCGAGCTGGCGGCACCCTTATTCACTAAAACCGCGAGCGGTAAATCCGTGATCGCGGTGCGGTTGGCGGTGATGTGCTCGTCTTTCTCATCGCGATCGATCGTGGAGACAATCTCGCCTTCATTCAGCCACATGCGGGAAATATCAATCGCGGCATAGAGTAGTCCCCCAGGGTTATCCCGCAAATCGAGCACAAACGCATCGGCACCCTGACTGTTGAGATCCTTGATGGCAGCCTGCATTTCGTCAGCGGCGTGGGCCGTAAACTGGCTAAGGCGGATGTAGCCGATGCGATCGCCCCCCTCCTGTTGCAGACTAAACTCGACGCTCGGGACTTCGATGCGCGCCCGTGCAATCAACCGATCGAACACCTTGCCATCGCGGGAAAACTTGATTTTTACCGACGTGCCTTCCTCGCCCCGAATCAGCTGGGCTGCCTCGTCCACAGACATTTCCTTCGTGGAGCGTCCGTCAATCATCAAAATCTGGTCACCGGTGAGCACACCGGCCTCGATCGCGGGAGAGCCCTTGATGGGAGATGCCACGGTCAACACCTTGGTTTTGGGATCAACCTGGAGCCGCATCCCCACCCCCGACAGTTCGCCAGAGGTTTGGTTGGTCAAGGCCTGATATTGCTCCGGATCCATGAAGCGCGTGTAGGGATCCTGCAGGGTTTTGAGGGTATCGCGCAGGGCGGTGTAGGCCTCTGCCTTCGAGCTGTAGGAGCGATCGAGCAATTTGCGCCGCACTTCCTGCCAGTTTTGACCGTTGTAGCTCGGATCGACGTACTCACGATTGACGATTTGCCAAGCTTGGTCAACGATCACCTTCGGACTCTCTTGCCAAGCTGCGCGCACAACATTGCCAACGCCAGGGCCAACGAGGGAGAGGGAAAAAGCTGTGGCGATCGCCCCTCCAAACAAAATTGCCCGAATAGGATTTACAGAATTCAGTCGCTTCATGAAGTCTCCGACGATGGCAAATGTGAGGAAAGAGAGCTTTAGGCTGGTCACAGCCTGCCGACGGGTACCTTAGGAGAAGCAGCCAGGATGTGACACTTCTGGGATTGGTTACCCGAACAGCAACTTAAGAATTGGGACAATAAGAGAAGGCCGACACCCAGTTAAACCCAGGTTTTGATGACGGACTCTAAAAAGCAAAAAGACCCACCCGTTAGATTCTAGCGTTTTGATTCGGCTCCTGTAGTTTCCGAAGGAACAAGATAGTGCTCAGGAAGATGTTTGCGAAAGTATTCGCGCCAGTGTTGGCTGCAGAAATATTCATAAAAATACTCATAAAAACATTCATAGAAATATTCATAGAAATATTCAAGGTGTTCGCAACACGGTTCCAACAGCCATACCGCCTAGTCTCTGAGCCAGTCTTCAGAAAAAAATGGGGCCGCAGATTACTCAGCATGCTCTTTGGCCTGTTGCTCATGGGGGGGCTCACCAAGCTCTGGTGCTGGGGCAGGCTGCCCGCCAGCCCGTGGATGCCATCTTGGTTTTGGGGGGCAGCATTCGTCGTGAAATCTACGCCGCTCAACTCGCCCGCGCCGATCCCACTGTACCAATACTGATTTCAGGCGGGTCGGATGAGCCTTGCATTTGGCTTATTTTTCAGCGGGATACAGCGCCGATGGAAAATGTTTGGATTGACCCATGCGCTCGTTCAACCCTAGACAACTATCGATTTAGTACTCCAATTCTCAAAAAGTGGAACATTCACCATGTCAAGTTGATAACCTCGGGCAATCACCGCACCCGAGCCCTGGCACTGGGGCGCACAATTTTGTCGGGTCATGGCATCTGGCTCTCCCTAGAGCTAGTCCCAGAAGCCGGACGCCCAGGCAACCAAGAGTCCAAACTGAAAACCACGCTGGAGCTGGTGCGCGGACTCGGGTGGATGGTGGTGAGCCAGATGTATCAGCCCCATTGTCAGGGGCTACATCGCTTGAGTGAGATTGATTTGGCAGCCTGGAACACTCAGCCTTACGCTTGCGAGGCACAGGGCCGTGTCTCCATGCCACGCCGCCTCAAACCCTTGAACCCTTGAACCCTTGAAGGCTTAAAGACTTAAAGGCTTGAAGACTTCATAGGGATATTCTCCAGCCTAGGGGCATCCTAAGCAGAAGACCCCATCTATATCCTAAGTTCCAGCTATGGCGACCCAGGTCAACTCTGGTTTACAGGCGGCTTCACCCGGTGTGGTAAGTCCCGGCAGCTATTACGATTGCGTCGTCGGCGCTGTCGTTTTTGATTGGAATGGTCTGCCTCAAGAATATTTTGTCACGCCAGAATCCGAACGCTTGCCCTGGGAACAAGCGGTCTTTCAAATGCTAGGGCTGCGCTGGTTGCTGACGTCCTATTTACGGTTAGGTGGGTTCTACCATGCGAGGGTATCTTGTCAGGATTACACGGCTTTTGTGATTCGGCAGCGAGAGTACTATATGGCTATTTTGCTGGAACGCTCTGAGGCACGCGATCGCGACCCAGCGTTTATGGAATGGTTAAGGGCGTTTGAGGTTTCCTATCTGCGCAGTGATCCCCGCTTTCAAAATTAGTTGAGAATGGGTTTTTCAAAACCCGCCCAAGACATTAAACGCCCTGGGGATATTCGTCCCAGATCGCTGTTGTCTGGCGCAAACTGGTGAACTGGCCGCCCCCCAAAATCAGATGATCTAAGAGCGGCAGACCCAAGACCTGGGCTCCCTGCAGCAATTGCCGGGTCAAGGCCAAATCCTCTGGGCTCGGCGCGACGCTACCGGAGGGATGGTTGTGGGCAACAATCACCCGCGTTGATCCCGTGCGAATCACTTCCCGAAAAATTTCCCGAGGATGGGCCAAAGTCTCGGTGGCGGTGCCGATGGTAATCACCCGAGTCGCCATGGGGCGGTTTTTAATATCGAGCATCAGCACCGCAAAATGCTCCTGAGCCTCCCACATCAATTCTGGAGTGAGGTAGGCAACAGCAGCCTCGGGGCTCTCTAGGGGCAAACGCTCAGGGGGCAGTGCTTGGAAGACTCGCTTGCCTAGCTCGATCGCGGCCAAGATGCTGCTAGCTTTGGCCAGACCGACACCATGGATGGCGGTGAGTTCAGCCACAGAAACATCGCGTAAGACCGCCATGGGATCGCGCTGGTTTTGACCCAAGCGATGCAGAATATAATCCCCCAAACCGACGGCAGACAGTTTGCCGGGGCCTTGGCCTGTACCCAGTAAAATCGCCAGCAGTTCTGCGGTGGAAAGATGACTCTTGCCCTCTGCCACAAGGCGCTCTCGGGGTCGCTCGGAAGCAGGCAAATCCGCAACACGAAGGCTGTAGGTCATGAAAAAGCATCAGAAATAGAATGCGACTTGCGCACCTGACCTCAGCCTATTAAGCCCATCTGCCGCCGATCTCGCCCAGGGTGACAGTCTCGGGAGCCCGTTGCCTCGCCTACCAAAACGGTGAATCCCAGTCTGAGCCGACTCGCACCGTAATCTCGGATTCAAGATCGCCCGTCGAAGCAGAATCAATTGAGCCCAAGCCTAGATGGCGTTTGATCAGATTGGCAGCATCGCGATCGCCCTGCTGCACAATAATTTCAGTCGCGGCATTCGTATCCGACCAGTCGTCCACCACGTAGACATCGGTAAAGCCCAGTTCGCGCAAGCGTTCCGCCATGTATTGGCCCTGGTTTTCCTGGGCGGAAGCGTTTTGGACAGCAATGCGAACGTTGTAGGACGGTTGGTTCAACGACACGTCAGACCAGCCGTCCCCGGATTCGGCCAGATTGGCAACGGGCGCAACTTCAAAATAATTTTTCAGGATTTGATCACGCTTGGCCTCATCCATCAGCCAATAGCTCGCATTAAACTCACCCACCTCACTCGCCCGACCCGGCAACATCACCATTTCGAGTTCATCTGGAGAAACCTTGAGCCCAAACCTCACCAAAGAGACCATTTCTTCCGGGGTCAAATTGGTATCCACATAGTCTTGGAAAATTTCCAATAGCTGCGGAATTCTCGCCACAATCGTGGGGTTGGCCATTCGCTTGCGTAACGCCTTGAGCAACATCTGTTGGCGCTGCACGCGGCCAATATCGCCGTATTCATCGTTCCGAAACCGAGCAAATTGTTCAGCCTGGTCGCCATTCAGGGTTTGCCAGCCCTGTTCCAGATCGATCTCTAGACCCTGGGTGTTATCGACATACTGCATCGGTTTGGGCACAAACACCCGCACACCACCCACCGCATCGACAATGGCCCGAAAAGCTCCGGTGTTGACCCGGACGTAGCGATCGATCTCAAGGTTATTGAAGTTGTAGCTCAGGACGCTACGCGTCAACGCGGGGCCACCCATCCAGTTCGCGTGATTAATCTTGGTCAGACCATAATTCGGAATTTCGACCTGGGTGTCCCGAGGCACCGACAGCACCGCCGCCGAATTGTCCTGGGGCGAAAGTCGCAGCAGCAACATCGCATCACTGCGTCCACCAAAGCTCTCGGGTGAGCCGGGTTCCGCATCCGCAACCCGGTCAATCCCCATCACCAACACATTGACAGGGCGCGCGATCGGACTGTTTGCGCCGCCATAGGCTGGCACCTGGGTTGAGGCCTGGGGGATCGGAGCGGCTGGCCCCGGCGTCCAGAGTGCGACCCCGAGCCCCACCGATGCCGAAACCAGACCCGATCCCACGCAAGCCAAGCGCCACAGCCAACGCCGGAAACCAGAGCCATCAGAATCAATCGGCATATTCAACGACTCAGATTGTCCTTTTTGATACTCTATTGTTTGAGGGCTCGGCACTGTTTTTGTCTGGTTCACTCCAACTCACCTCTACTAATTGCAAGGCTTTCCACACCACCCGCACAAAAATATGCCAACGACGCCCGCAGTGATCCGTAAACTTCGACGCTGCGATTATAGCGCCAATTCCTCGGCCAGAAAGGTTCGAGCCTCGGAAAACTGGGTAAACTTGCGTAGGGTGGACGCCCCTGGTTGAGTGGGGCGGATCCGCTGTCTGGGCGATGGCACCTTACATCTATCTTCTGGTTTTGACATGTTGTACTCGTAAAAGGTTTCTGCGCTATGCCCCGCATTTTGATTCCGATGATTTTGGCCGGCGGTAAGGGAGAACGATTTTGGCCCCTGAGTCGCCAAACTTACCCCAAACAATTTTTGAGCTTGGACGGAAGTGGCCTGAGCTTGCTCCAGGCCACGGCGAAGCGGCTGCTGGCTGTCGCGGGCGGTTGGGATGATGTTTGGGTGGTGACGGCAGCCCACTTGGCGGAGGGGGTACGTGCGCAGCTGCCCCAGCTGCCGGAGAAAAATTTGCTGATTGAGCCGGAGGGCCGCGACACCGCTCCGGCAGTGACCTGGGCAACCCTAGAAGCCACAAAACGCTACGGTGAAGAGGCGGTGCTGGGCTTTTTCCCGGCGGATCATTGGATTGATGATCTAGAAAGCTTTACTCAGACGCTGGCGGCAGCGGCGGCGCTGAGCCAGGAACAGGGGGCGATCGCCACCCTCGGCATCAAACCCAATGTTCCCTCCACGGGCTACGGCTACATCGAACAAGACGACACCCGCCTCGGCAGCTTCGGCAACCTCCCGGCCTATCGGGTCAGCCGCTTCACCGAAAAACCGGATAGTGCCACGGCCCAGCAGTTCCTCGACAGCGGTCGATTTAGCTGGAACAGCGGCATTTTTGTGTTTCAGGCCAAAACCGCGTTGGCGGAGCTGCAGCACCATGCGCCAGAAATTTTGCAGCCTTTGCAGGAGCGCGGCGTGGTGGCATATCCCACGCTGACGAAGCTCAGCATTGACTATGCGTTGATGGAAAAAACCGATAAAGCCTGCGTGCTGCCCGTGACCTTTGGCTGGGATGACCTTGGGGACTGGAATGCGATCGAGCGATTGGTGAAGCAGCCAGAAGACCACAATGTTGAACTGGGCGAGCATGTCTGCTTGGACAGCAAAAGCTGTATTTTCTACACCCAAGACAAGGATGAATTGGTCGCGACAATTGGTCTAGAGGATGTCGTCGTTGTGCGGGCGGGCAAGGCAACGCTAATTGTCAAAAAAGAGCGTACCCAAGACATCAAACAGTTGCTCAAGCAGATCCATGCCAATCCCAAGTATGCCTCGCTGCTCTAGGGTCTCCATCTGCGGAAGCTTTTGAGGCTTAGATTCTCGCCCATGAACAGACCATAGCCTTCGCATCCTATGCCAGGCTTGTGTTTTGATGGTGAATTCACCAGTATGATTGGGGCGGGGTTCAAATGGAAACGCTCGAATGGAAACGCTCGAATGGAAACGCTCGAATGGAAACGCTCGAATGGAAATAGCCAAGGCGCTCAGGCAATGGTTGCAAAAAAACTAGGTACCCGCACCCTGGGAAAAGTTGTCAAGTCCAACTCCCATTGCGACTACGTCGTGCAGCTCGACGACGACATGAGCACCAGCTGCCCACCCCAGCCGGGGGAGTTTGGCTTCGGCAGCTTTGTTAAGCTGGCGAATGGCGATCGCCCCTCCATCGTCGGCATCATCTACAACTCCCAGCTCGTCAACCCCACTTTTCTGAACAACGGCCCCCGGCTCTCCAGCGAACCCGATCCCGTCTTCGCGCCAGACCTGATCCACGAAACCCGCACCTTACTGGGCATTGTTCTCATCGGCATTCTAGAAGCAGACCCCAGCCAGACAGAGATATACGGCGTGCAGAGCATTCCTCGGGATGTGGTGCCAGTCAACGCTGCGGTCGAGTGCATGGATGACCATGAAATTTACCGCTTCCACCTCAATGCTGAAGGCAAGCCCCAATTTCGCTACTACAGCCTATTGCTCCGCTACGGGGGAAGTTTTGCCGCCCACCTCACAGAACAGGTCTTGCAGGAACTGATCGACTTTAACTTGTTCCCACCCCAAGACCAGCGGGCCTTAGAAATGCTGTGCAAGGAGCTGACCTGGCGCAATACCATGGGAACCCTGCGCTAGCGCAGCAACCTGAAACAGGTATAAGAGAGAAATGCATAAAAAAACCGACGAGAACCCGAAGGTTCATGCCGGTTAACTGTGTGTTCCCTGTTGATGACTCGGCTAAAGTTGAGCCACATTCAATATGGCAAATAATTTCCGAAAAGAGAAGTCGCCTAAGCTACATTGCTGAGTGATCGAGATCACAAGCTAAGCCAGATAGCTGACACTGCGCGGTTTACAAGCCTTTGAGCCAAAGATTGCCAGATTTGGCAAGAAATATATCTTAAATATATCTTTAAATATTTGAGCAAATATTAAGCCCCAATCCTGAGCCCCAATCTTGAGCCCCCATCCTGAGCCCCAATCTTGAGCCCACCCCGTGAAGCTGATGGCTAAGCATGGGGGTAACGTGGCGGTAAACCGATCGCCCAAACGTTGTTATCCCCACTTTTCTCCCAGGGGGAATGTGCAAGACTAAAGGCGACGTGCCGCTGCCCACGCGCTTTGGGGAACCTGTAATGGCCAAATTGAGTAACCAAGCTTATAGCCCAGACGATGTCCAGCAAATCTTGCACCTGGCCATTGCTCGACAAACTCAAGATCAAGAAGATCTGACCCGATCGCAGCTGCTCGAAATTGGTGAAGAGTTGGGCATTTCTTCGACAGACCTCCAGGCAGCGGAGTCCGAGTGGCTCAAGCAGCGAGGGGAATTGGTACACCGTCAGGCCTTTGATCGCGATCGCCACCAACACTTTCAGCAGCGATCGATCAAATTCATCATCATCAACAGTTTTTTGGTGGCGCTCAATTTGCTTATCAGCGGCGGACTGACTTGGTCGCTCTACGTGCTGGTGTTTGGGGGGCTGGCGCTGGCGATTCGGGCGCGGAAAACCTACTGGTTAAGCGGCAACGAGTATCGCCAGCAGTTTGAGAGTTGGCAGCGTAAGCGGGTGCTCAAGCAATCCTTTGATAGCGTCGTCAGCCGACTCCTACCCTCCTAGCAGGCCCAGAGCCATTCGCTCGCCCGCCTCAGCAGGTTCCGACCTCATTGCCGCTGCGCTCACCCCGTTCAAAGGCGGCGACGTTTCCGAGGGTTGTTTCAGCAATATTACTTAAGGCCTCCCGCGTAAAAAATGCCTGATGCCCCGTAATCAGAACATTGGGGAAGGTCAGGAGTCGCTCAAACAGATCGTCTTGAATGATCTCATTCGACAAATCCTCAAAAAACAGCGCCGCTTCCTGCTCATAGACATCCAGTGCCAGTGCGCCAATCTTGCCCGACTTCAGTCCCATTACAACGGCTGCCGTATCGAGCAAAGCCCCCCGGCTGGTATTCACCAGCATGGCCCCTGGCTTGAGTTGGGCAATGGCCTCCGCATTCATCAAATGCTTGGTTTGGGGTAACAAAGGGCAATGGAGAGAAACGACATCAGATTGACCCAGCAATTGTGGCAACTCGACGTAGCGACCCCCTAGAGCCAAGAAGTCTTCACTGGGATGGACATCGTAGGCCAATAGTTGACAGCCAAATCCATGCAAAATTTTGGCGGTTAGAACCCCAATTTTTCCAGC
>JAAUOP010000214.1 GCA_012034805.1 Synechococcales cyanobacterium CRU_2_2
TCGTCCGTCGGTAGCGTCAGGATCACCGCCAGCCGATCCGCCAGCACCAGCGTGCTGATAAACGCCGTGCTGCGATCCTGCGCCGTGAGCGGCTTGGGCGGAGGGAGCTCGCAGCCCGTGCCCAGGTAGTTTTGGAGTTCAAACAGGTGCAGCTCGTCGAGGTCTTGGAGGATGCGTTCGAGGGCGTCGCTTTGTTCGAGGTTGATGGCTTGGGCGGTGGGGGGATCGGGACGGAGCTGGGGCAGCGCTTGGATGCGCAGTTGCAGGAGCTCCCGGTAAATCGCGCCGATGGTTTCCCGAAAATCGAGCTGAAAATCACGGGTGGCGATCGCCAACTCTCCCCGAATGCCTTGCAAGGTGCGCAGCAGTTCTTCATAGGCGGCCAAGGCAGCCTGGTCGTCTCCCTGAGCCCGCAGGATCCGAGCCTCCTGCCAATCCCAGCGGTAGCGGCTGTCCTTGCCCGGAGCCAGCAGGCGAGCCTGTCGGGTCAGCGCTAGGGCCTCTGGGAAGTTGGCCTGACATTCGTAGAGATGGCCGATCTGGCCCAGGACAAAGGATTCCGCCTGGTGATCCTGGAGCCGCTGGGCCATTTGCTGGGCTTCTTGAAGGAGCGGCAATGTCCGAGGCCCCAGAGGGGCGCAATAGGTGGGAGCCCCGAGGCGGAAGGCGGAAAGGTTGAGCCCCACAGCGGCCAGGGCTTGGGGGTCGAGGCGAATGCTGGCGCGCAAGGGACTCTGGAGCGGTGCGAGGGGTTGGGAGAGGGCCGCCAGTTTGATGAGGGCATAGATGTGGGCGTGGGAAGCGGGGAGCGATCGCAATTCACGCAGCGCCTTCTCCCAAGCTTGCAGATCTTCCCGAACCATTGCCTGGGAATCCGCCTGGGAATTCGCCACGGAATCCGCCACGGCATTGGCCTGGATTTCTTTGGCCTGGGATTCTAGAAAGACGCCATCGGGCCAGCTGCGGCGGGTCAGGCTGATGGCATTAATGCGGCCTTGGACACTGCGCAGGATTTGATCGGGCGTGGATTGGAATTCTGTTGGGGATTCAAGGTCGGAGGGATAGGCTGATGCCGATCTCGATGCCGATCGCGATTGAGTTTTGGCCTCAGATGCAGCTTTTTCGCCGGCGACTCTGGGGGGCAGCCGGTCAATACTTTCCCGAAAGGCCTGTAGGGCGAGCTGATTGTCCGCCTTGGCCCGTGCGAAAAAACGCTCCATGGTTGCGGTTTCTCGCTTGGTCTGGGCAAATTCAGCCAGCCGCAGCTGACGGGCAGCTCGGGCGTCGTAAAGATTGCCCAGGCTGTTCCAGATGGCGTTGCAATAGGCCGAGAACTCCGGAGACTGGGTGTTGAGGGTGGCGAGCTGCTGGAGACCTTGCTTGAGGGTCGCGATCGCCAAGTCCGACTCCCCTTGCATCTGCTGGATTTGGCCAAGGCTGCCTAGGGCGGCGGCGAGGCCCACGGCATCTTCGGTGTCTAGGGCGATCGCAGCGGCGCTTTCGGGGTTGCAGGCGAGGGGCTGACGCTCGAGCGGAATGTCACTGTCGAGACCGTCTTCGATTTCGAGGGTTGGGATCTGGCGACAGAGCAGCGAGGCCGCCCGAGGATGGTGGCCCAAACGGCTGTAGTTCTGGGCCTGCTCGGTCAGCATTCGCCCCAGCTCCCTCGGGTTCGGCTGGCGGCGGTAGGCGTCGATCAGCCAGTCGAATTGCGCAATGGCAGCATAGATATCGCCACTGGCCTGGTCGGCACGGGCCAGGTAACGGTGCAGGGTGAAGGCGGTAGCGGGCGGGAGGCTGGGGTGGTTCAGGGCCTGCTGCCAAAAGCTAATCGCCTGGGCATAGTCGGCAGCGTGATAGCGCTCTAGGCCTTGGGCGACCCAGGCAGCGGTGGGGGAGGGCTCGGTGGCCGCCCAAATCCTAGGACTGAGCCCCAAATCAACGCCCGTAAACAACAGCAAACCGCTGAGGAACAGACTCAGCAAACCCAGTAAACGTTGTCGTTTGGAAGCGTTTTTTCGGTGGTTGTGTTTGCGATCGCCCCGAGAATTGACCATGCTGTTCGGTAGGGTGTAGACGCTGGTGCCAAATATTGATTGTGTTTGCCAAAATTGGCAAGCTAACCTGAAGCTCGATCAATTGACGGGTCACGCTTCGATCATATCGAATGCATAAACACAGGCTCTGGATTTTAATTCTGGATTTTCTAAATTTTGATTCTAAATTTTGATTCTGAGTTTTGATTCTAAATTTTGATTCTGAGTTTTGATTCTGAGTTTTAAAACTACAGGCTGCCATGCTGAAATATCCTCGCTTCCGACCGACCTTTCGCGTTGAACGGGTTCCGCCGGATCAGGTTTTCTTGCTGTCTGCGCGCGATCGCTTTGTCCTCAAAGGTCAGCTCTACTACGACATCGCCCCCTGCTTAGACGGTCGTCACAGCAGCGATGAAATTGTGGCGCAAATGGCGGCGTTGCCTGAGGGATCGATGCTCAATGCTTACTATGCCTTGATGCAGTTGGCCCAGAAGGGGTATGTGATTGAGGCGGAGCGGGCGGCGGAGACCCCAGAACGAGGGCAAGCGCTGGGGCCAGGACAAGCGCTGGGGCCAGGGCAACCGGTCGTGGGGGTGGAGGAGAGGGCCAAAGCGTCACAGGGACTCGGGGCAAGGGTAAGGGTGCAGCTGCACGTAACGGCGGCGGTTCCTGAGGCGCTTCACCTGGAGCTGGAGCGCTTTGCTCAGCAACTGGTCGAGCGACTTGCCGCTGCCCTGGAGTCAACCGCTGGTGGCCCCGATCTCCTGGCCTCGAAACTGCCGGATATTATCCTCACAGATGACTATTTGCACCCGGAGCTGGCGGCCCAGAACCAAGCAGCCTTGGAGCGCGGACGCCCTTGGTTACTGGTCAAACCCTTGGGAGAAGAACTGTGGCTGGGGCCACTGTTTGTTCCGGGGCAAACGGGCTGCTGGGAATGCTTGGCCCAGCGGCTGCGGGGTAATCGACCGATGGAGCAATGGTTGGAATCTCGCCCCGATCGCGATTGTATCCAGCAGTCAGAGCCTGTGCCTGATGGGGCGCGGTGGGCGATCGCCCAAGACCGCATCCTCCAAGCCTTAACCGAATTGCCTCACCAACCCGACCAACTGCTCAGCTTTCACCCCGAAGAGCCGCCGCGCAGCCATCGTTTTGTCCAGCGACCCCAGTGTGGGGTGTGCCAATTGCCTTATTCGTCTCCCTCCTCCCAACGCTTCACACTGCCCCCACCCCTTCAACTCCAGTCTTGCCCCAAGGTTTTCACCGCCGACGGTGGCCACCGCAACCAGCCCCCGGAGCAAACCTTGGCCCAGTTGGCCCTGCAGGTGAGCCCGATTCTGGGCGTGGTGCGCGAGTTGCGGGCGGTGGGGGTGGACGGTGCGTTGACGGATGCGTCGCCGGATGAGCCTGCGATCGCACCCGCAGCGGTCGGTGATCCTGACGCTAATCCTGGCGCTAATCCCGAAGCCGAGAGCGACGAACCGGGCTTGCCACATGGCTTGCTACATACCTACATCGTGGCCCACGATTGCGGGGAAGTGGCTCGGGACTGGGCAGAGCTGAAACTGAATTTGCAGGGGCGGAGCGCGGGCAAGGGCAAGACGCGTACCCAGGCGAAGGTCAGCGGCATTTGTGAGGCGATCGAACGCTATTCCGGCATTTTTCGAGGAGATGAACCCCGGCGCAGGGCCTCTTATCGATCGCTCTTGGCCGCCCAAGCCGCACCGATTCACCCCAATGCCGTGATGCTGTTTAGTGAGTCGCAGTATGCCCATCGCGAGGCTTGGAACCGTGGCCTAAAAAACATGTCCCACTACGTGCCTGAAGTCTTCGATGTGGAGGCAGAAATTGATTGGACGCCGCTGTGGTCGCTGACGGAAGAACGGCACAAGTATTTGCCCACAGCCTTTTGCTACTACGCCTACGCCGAACCCTTTTGCAAGGCCAACTCCAACGGCTGTGCGGCGGGCAACACGCTGGAAGAGGCAATTTTGCAAGGCTTTTTGGAGCTGGTCGAACGGGATGCCGTGGCAATCTGGTGGGGCGCTCAGGCCCAGCGTCCGGCAGTGAAGCTCGAGAGTTTTGAGGATCCCTATTTTGTGGCGCTCCAGCAGCATTACCACGCCGCCTACGGTCGGGCCTTGTATGTTTTGGATCTCACCCATGATCTGGGTGCTGCCGACGATGGCGGCGATCTCCCATTTGATCGAGCCAGACCTCGATGCTGAGGGGCAGTTGGATCAGAAGATTTTGTGCGGTTTTGGCTGTCACTTTGAGGGGCGATCGCCATTTCCCGCGCCCTAACCGAGGTCAACCAACTGATGACCGGCTCTGTCGATCCCCAAAATCGCACCGATCGCACCCCATCACCCAGGTCTGCCGCGACGGCTGCTTCGACCGTTTCCGTCTCTGCTCGCTCGGCAGCGGTTGCGACGACCGCCGTTACGACGACGGCGCGGCCTGCTCTAACGTCCACCCCTCGCCTCACGTTGGCAAATCAAATCCAACTGATGGCCCACCCCCAGCTGAGGCCGAGAACTGCCGCTGACTTTCCGCCGCTGCGCCGTCCTGACCTGCGGGAGGATGTTTTGGCCTGTGTGGCGATCGCCCAGCAAGCCGGTCTGGAAATGCTGGTCTTAGACCAAACCCGCCCGGACATCGGCCTGCCGGTGGTGCGGGTGGTGGTGCCGGGGATGCAGCATTTTTGGCGACGGCTCGGCCCCGGTCGGCTCTACAGTGTGCCCCTGGCGCAGCAATGGTTGACCCAACCCCGCCCAGAATCGCGTCAAAATCCCCTGCCGTTCCCGTTTTAATCTTTCTGTTTGAACAGACCTCTTGCACCAACCAAAACCCTCACCCTAAATCCCTCTCCCACCGGGGGAGAGGGACTTTGAAGTGGCTCCCCTTCTCCCATTTTGGGAGTAAGGGGCTGGGGATGAGGGGCTGTTTCTCTATCTACATTCCAACCCGTACCTCACCATGACAACTGCCTTTGTCCTCAAGCTCAAGCCCGAAATCTCGCTGGTTGAAGATTCTGACCAGGGGCCTGCGATGACCACACCGAGCACCCGGCTCGACCTGAGTCATCTGTCCCCCAGTTTGCTGGCTTCGTTGCGATCGCTCTCCCAGGGCGGGGCTACGGAAGCCGAACTCAGCCAAGGGATCCTGGAGACAGGTGGATTTGCGGAGCTGCCTAAGTTTTACTTTTTTCTGACTAAATTTGTCCGCATGGGCTCCATTTGCTACGCGCTCTACGAGGCGCGGGCAGAGGTCGAGCCGCAGGCAGAGGTTGAACCGCAGCCCTTTGCGACACTGATTCCCACCACGCGGGGGGTGCCGTTTCAGCCCTTGGTGTTTGAGGCGATCGCCCTAGACCAGCCCTACCAGCTCTCGCGCTTGGCCTACTGCCACGCGACCGATCAGCGGATGCTGCTCGAGTCGCCCACGGCTCCGGCCCAAATTGAACTGGGGGATTGGCGCGGGGGGGCGATCGCCACGGCTCTGGCCCAGGGCAAAACGGCTCAAGCGTTGCTTGATCAAATCCCTGGTTTGACGCCCGAAACCGTTCAGGGTTTCCTCAGTCTCTTGCTGAGCATTGGCCTGATTTCGCCCCTGACTGCATCCTTGACTGCGCCCGAGAGCGGTGCAGCGGAGAGCGAGGCGCTGCGCCAGTGGGAGTTCCATGATTTACTGTTCCATACCCGTAGCCGCCAGGGCCGCACGTCCCAGACGGTGGGTTCGACCTATCGGTTTCGGGGGGAGATTGAGCCGTTGCCGGTGATTAAGCCCCAGCCGGATGACTGGGAAAAGATTG
This sequence comes from Synechococcales cyanobacterium CRU_2_2, assembly GCA_012034805.1. Lineage (GTDB taxonomy): Bacteria > Cyanobacteriota > Cyanobacteriia > PCC-9006 > JAAUQQ01 > JAAUOP01. The sequence continues at coordinate 5,851 of JAAUOP010000214.1, forward strand.
CGCTGCCGCTGCCGGATGGGGCGGCGATTGCCGCGCAAGCTTCCGGAGGAATCGCCCAGCGCGACCCTGGCTTCTGGGATGTCCTCCAGTCCCGCC
>JAAUOP010000215.1 GCA_012034805.1 Synechococcales cyanobacterium CRU_2_2
TGCTTCGAACCATCCGCCCCCCACTAACCGCCCCCAGTGAAGCCTCCAGTAATACCTCCAGTTGCGCCGCCTCCAGTTGCGCCGCCGACCCAGCCAATTCCCGAAAACCTACCCGCAAATTTCATTGCCCCCCCTCCCCTTCAACCCCCAACACCCGCCCAGTCCCCCAGGCCCAAACAGTTGCATCAATTGGATGGAACCCAAACCGTAGAAGGAACAGTTGCCGATGCAGCTTCTGGCGCAGCTAAAATCTACAAGTTTAGCCTCAGCCAACTGAGCGACTTCAATCTGGTTTTGGAAGGCATGAGCGCTGATGCCAATGTGACGCTGCGCGATCGCGCAGGCAACATCCTCCAAACTTCCAACAGCAGCGGTACCACCGCAGAATTGATCGGCACCACCCTGAGCGCGGGCGACTATCAAGTTGAAATTACTGCCGCCAACGCCGCGACGGATTATCGATTAGTCCTGTCGGCAACTCCAGACCTCGCAGGCACTGCCAATAACCTAGAAGTTAGCGCCGCCACTTATCTCGGCGGCAACGAACATGACACGGCTAGTGCCGTGGAATTTTCGCCCCAGCGGGAATTGGTCGTGGCAGGCAATTTTGGCATGGCAGCGGTGGGCACCGCTGCGGAGCGATCGCTCCTCAGCGCAACGCTCAACAGCGCCGGCCAAATCGTGCGCATGTCGGTCAGTGGCCAAGAAGTGCTCTCGATTACCCACCTGGGCAACATACTCCAGGACATGGACGTCAACCGGGCCAGCGGCACCATTGTGGCCGGGGGTGACTTTGGGGTGGCGGTGTTGAATGCGGCGGCAGATCAAGTGTTGTGGTCCCAGGATCTGGGGGGAGAGGTGAAACGGGTGCGATCGCCAACAACGGCACCGTCGTCACGCTACACGACAAAACGGTCTCAGTTTGGGGCTCCCAGGGTCAGTTGATTGCCCAACAAACGCTCACCCGTAGCTACGTCGAAGACGTGGCCATTGACCCAGAAACTGGCGCAATCTATGTCGCGGGTTACGACAACAAATACAACAGCCTCGATAATAACCCGGTGCAGGTGGCATTCCTGACAGGTTTCGATGGCAAGCTCAACACCCAATGGAGTAGCTGGGGCTACGAGGCCGACACCCTGACCGACGGCCAGAACGACATGGCCGATACACGAGGCTATCGGGTCACCGTAGGCCGCGATGGTCAGCTCTATTATTTGGGCGAGGTGGCAGGCGGCAACTCGATCTACCGCTGGGATGGCAAGGATCGCTCGACGGAAACCTTGGTCAAGTATGACGCCTACAACGACCCCTATAATTCCAAAAGCCCGCATCAAACCTATTACGCCCGCATCAACCCAGAAACAGGCGAAGTCTTGCAAGGACAACTAGCTCTAGCAAGACTGTCCAGCGGAGATTCCAATGCCGTGCGGGTCTATGAAGGATCGATTACGGCGGATGAAGCAGGCAATGTTTATATTGGCGGGCGGGCGTTTTCGGGGGTTGCAGGGCGAGACCAGCAAACGATCAATGGCGAAGCCGTGGGGGAGTACGCCAAGGCAGACCCTTTTGCGTTGGTAGTCTCCAGCGATTTTCAGTCCCGCAAAAACTGGACGACGTTTGTCAAGGACGGTGGCCAAGGAACCATCAATGGCTTTGCGGTAGGGGAGGGCCGCGCGGCGATCGTTGGCACGATTAACCAGGGCACAGTCATTACAAATCAGCATTGAATCCGGGTGCATTCAATGCCAATGATGCCGATAAGTCTGATGTTTACCTAGCAACTTGGGGAACAGATGCTTTGTTTGGGAGCGATCCTTCGGAGCTTGGCAAAGCCAATCGCTATTCCCTGGATACAGGGGGGGCGATCGCAGACTTTAGCACCGGAGACCATCTACAATTCTCGGCCAAAGCCCTCGGTGGCGGTCTTAGTCTGGGCACCTTGCCCGAGAGTGCGTTTGTGCTGGGCAGCCAGCCCCAGGGCAATCAGCCGACGTTTTTGTATGCCAATGGCCTCTTAAGGTTTGACGCAGATGGCGTGGGTGCGAAGTTGGCGATCGATATGCTCACGCTAAAAGGCAACCCAAGTTTGGAGGCGAGCCAAATTAGCATTACGCATTAATATCACCGAAAAGCCACCCAAAAATCACCCGCAACGCTGTGCAGCGTGAAACAACTCGTTTGCTTCTGCACAGCGTTTCCGAGCGATGAGAGCAACGATCTAAAGAGTCACTAATTCTGGCGTGAGATAGGCCACATCGGGCGATTGCTACGCAAGCTTCTGAAAGAATCGCCCCCGCCCCATCGTCCGACAAGGCGCTTCCGTATAAACCTGGCCAAGCGTCCGGCAATTGAGTTTATCGGGATGACAAAGCTAAGCTGACGGGGACAACAGCAACTGATGGCGCAGCAAATCGAGGGCAGATTTGGCACTCCGCAGCCGCACCACCGAGCGGCCCCGTTGGTCACCAAAGCGACATTCTTGATGACTGACCCAGCCATCTGGGCCAGCCAAACCAACATAGATCAACCCCACGGGCTTGGTCTCCGCCCCCCACCCGGCCCCGCAATGCCCGTAATGCTGAGGCCCCAACTCGTCTGCAGCGCAGCCCGCGCCCCGATCGCCATCTGCTCCGCCACGATCGCACTCACCGCACCCGCATCCTTCAACACCTGGGGATCCACTCCCAGCAACCGCTCCTTCACCGAGTTGTCGTAGGAAATAATCCCACCCCAAAAATAGGCCGAACTTCCCGGAATCTCCGTCAACATCGCCCCCAAACCGCCTCCCGTGCAAGACTCCGCCACCGCCAAGGTCTCCTGGCGGTGCAGCAGCAAATCACCCACCACAGACGCCAGGGTATCTGCGTCTGCACCGAAGTAGGTTTGGGCGCGATCGCCCGAATCTCTTGCTCCACGGGCACAATCAACGCCTGTGCCTCTGCCTCAGACCCAGCCTTGGCCGTAAGGCGTAGCCGCACCTGTCCCTCCCCGGCGTAGGGAGCCACTGTCGGATTTTTGAGGTCAAAAACGGCGCAACTTGTTCCGCCAGCTCCGACTCGCCAATGCCAAAAAAGTGCAGCGTTCGGCTGAGCAACTGTGCATCGGCCCAGCCCTGCTGCTTCAGATAGGGCACCGCCGTCTCATGCCACATCACCTTCATTTCTCGGGGCACCCCCGGAAAGGTCATCAAAATCAGGTTAGGTTGGGCCTGCCAAATCAGCCCCGGAGCGGTGCCCGTGGGGTTAGGCAAAATATCTGCGCCGACGGGCAACAGCGCTTGCTTAAAATTATTTTCGGTGGGCACGCGGCCAATGTTGGCAAACTTGTGGCGGATATCTGCGACGATTTCGGGGCATGAGGTGAGGGGCGTTTGGAAGAAATCGGCGATCGCCTCCGTTGTCAAATCATCGGGGGTGGGGCCAAGGCCACCGGTGAAGATCAACAGCTGGGCGCGCTGGCTTGCGATGGCGATCGCCTGCTGCAACCGACCCGGATTATCTCCCACCACCGTTTGGTAATAATGCGGAATTCCCAGAGTTGCGAGCTCTTTGGCCAAATACTGAGCATTGCTGTTGAGGATATCTCCCAACAGCAACTCTGTCCCCACACAGATGACCTCAGCAGAGCGAGTTTGGACCATTGCATCAACGGCATCAACGGCATCAACGGCATCAACGGCATCAACGGCATCAACCATGGCGTTTGCCCAAACTCCCTTGTGATTAATCAATCTCCGACTTCGCTTGACGGCTCGCGCGGTTCACCTGCCAACCGGCGTAGCTCAGCAACAGCGTCGCCCCCGTTGCGTAGGCATAGCCACTCGGAATGCCAGAAAACGCCATCGCCAAGCTACCCACCCACAGCGTCAGGCAATAGATCACCAACACCGTCGCCCGGTGGGACAACCCTGTCTCTAGCAAGCGATGGTGCAGGTGACGATTATCCGCAATAAACGGCGAGCTGCCGCTACGCAACCGTTGGAAAATCACCGCCGACATATCCAAAATCGGCACCGCCAGAATCAAGAATGGCAACAGCACCGCCACCGTCGTCACACTCTTGACCAAACCCACCACGCCGACCCCCGCCAGCGTGAACCCCATAAAATAAGCGCCACCGTCTCCCATAAAAATCTGGGCCGGGTTGAAGTTGTAGCGCAAAAAGCCCAAGGCACCGCCTGCTAGAGCCGCCGCAATGATCGCCGCAGCAGGCTGATCCATAAATAGACAAACGATCAGCATGATCACCGCCGCGATGCCAGAGACTCCCGCCGCTAGGCCATCCAAGCCATCAATCCAGTTAATGGCATTGGCCATGCCCACCAGCCACAGCGTCGTAATCGGTAAACTCAGCCAAGCAGGCAAGGTGACCAGACCCACATCGGCGAGGGGAACCGTCAAAAAGTCGATTTGAACCCCAGCCTGCCAAGCCATCGAAGCCACGACCACTTGCAAGAACAGACGCGTAAAGGGCGATAAATCGTATAAATCGTCCGCTAGGCCAATCAAAAAGAACAGCAAACCGCCCAGGGTGACGCCCCAGATTTCATATTCTTTGGCCGGTGGTAGTAGCCCGAACCCACCGGTGAGCCAAATGGCGACCAGTGCGACTAATACACCGATAAAAATGGAAACACCGCCTAACCGCACCATGGGCTGTTTGTGCATTTTGCGGTGATTGGGTTGATCCACCTTGCCGCTGCGGAGACCCAGGTGCTTCACCACAGGGGTGACCGCCAGAACCACAGCGGCCGCAACGACAAAAGAGATGAGATGGTAGAACTGGACAGGCATTGGCAGTGCTGGAGTTGGGGGGTTTACAGACCAAGCAGAATCTAATGGGATCTACTTAGGGTTAGGGGATGGAATCTGGATAAAACGGGTTTGCGTTAGAGTCTAAGTCTCAGCGTTGCCCTTGCTCTCACCGCGCTTAACCTGACTTCAACCGCTCACCGCTTAAGCGTTTAGCACCCTAGCCATCGCACTCGAAAGGCCTTCGATTTATGGAACACGATTTTGGCTAACGGAAGTTTATCAACTTCTGTAACATTTGGCCCACACCAGATTAACTTAAAACTACTGGAGCCGCCGCCCCAGAGAAATTTCGTCCGGTGGTGGTGGAGGGAGTGGTTCAACAGGAAGCGCCGCAAAGTTATGGCTTTGCGGCGCTTGGGTTCTGGGATAGATTGATTCCGAGGTTGGGGTGTTTCGGGCCAGCGTTGGTTTTGGGCCAGCGTTGGTTCTGGGATCCGCGTTTTGCGATTAGACCAGGGCGGGTTGGCGATCGCCCAAGTGCGGATACAGTGGAAACCGACTGCAAAGCGCGGCGACGCGCTGGCGGCATTGGCTTTCGATCGCGGCATCATCGGGCTGGGTGAGGCGATCGGCCAGAATATTGGCGATTTCCTTGAACTCCTCGGTGCCCATGCCCCGCGTGGTCATGGCCGGGGTGCCCAGGCGCAGGCCGCTGGTGACAAATGGCGACTCGGGGTCAAAGGGGACGGTGTTCTTGTTGGCCGTGACGTTGATTTCGCTCACCAGCATGTCGGCGACTTTGCCCGTCATGCCGACGGAGCGCAGATCGACCAAGACAATGTGGTTATCGGTGCCATCAGAAACGACTTTGATGCCACGTGCCTGGAGCTGCGCCGCCAGGGCCTGGGCATTGGCAATCACCTGGCCTGCGTAGGTCTTGAACTCAGGCCGAAGCGCTTCGCCAAAGGCCACGGCCTTGGCGGCGATCACGTGCTCTAGAGGGCCGCCCTGGCTGCCGGGGAAGACGGCTTGTCAATTTTTTTGCCCAGCTCTAGGTCGTTGGTGAGGATCAGGCCACCCCGAGGACCGCGCAGG
>JAAUOP010000074.1 GCA_012034805.1 Synechococcales cyanobacterium CRU_2_2
TTGCCAATCCCGAGCCTACGCAGCCCAGTTTTGGCTTGATCACCAACGGCAACGAGTTCCTGTTTCTCAAAGCCACCCGAGAGCCCGCCCAATACGCCAATTCTCGCCTGTTTTCTTTGATCAATCCCAATAATGAACTCCATCAAGTTCTGAATATTTTGAAAGACCTGCGCCACATCATCGAACCCACGGCCTAAGGAACGGGAATTTTGCGACCATATTTGCGACCATAAATGATTTATTTAACGTCAGTTCCGGTTAAGGGGCATTTTACTGATTGGATTAGCCAAAACAACGCAAGCTCGTGAGTTTGTGTGAGTTATGAGGTACGGCAGAATAGGCCTTTCAGCTTATCCAGAACTCACGTTTATTTAGGGAATGAGTACCACAGCATGGGCGGGGCTGTGGGGTTGTCGCTGGATGGCCAATACACCGACGGAACCCTGTCATTTTTGCTTTTTCCGAGTCCCGAAACCACCTGGCTCGAAATGACGATGTTTTCAGAACGCATCACGCCAGAATACAAATGCACATTTACCGTGTTCCTGCGGGGTTTCGAATGACGTGATTGGATCGCGCCAGTCAATACCCACTCAGCAGATTTAACTCTAAACCACTCCGCTAGGAATCTCCATTCAGCAACTGCTGCAAGATGCGCGCTGAAATGCGAAATGAAGTCTGCCGCAAACGGGCGATCGCCTCCCCCCACATCCACCAGCCCTTCCCTCGCCGCTGCATCCAAAACCCCGACCAAACCCGTCACTCGAAGACCTTTGGCCCCAGCAACGCGCCGCGCTGCAAGATCATCCAACAGCAATAAATCAGCTCCCACTTCTTTTGCCAATCGAATCGCGTCCTGCTCTCCTGGATCCAGCCCCTCCAATTCCACAAGGATAGAAGAAGCAACTGACCGCACGGCTAACCAATCTGGAGGGGTTGCAATCCATTTGCGAACAGATTCTGGCGATCGCTCGTCCGCCAGCTCACGCTGCACCCTCTCCGGAATGAACACCCTCCCATAGAGCAAGGGCAACAGATGAATCTGCTGGATCAGCAGGAGGTAACAAATGGGTGACGTATCGGAAATAACAATCATGCCTCGATGCCCAGCTTCCCTTCTTGGCGAAGCTGGGCGTGGGTTTCACGATCTGCGTCCAGCTCCTTCTGAGCATAATTCAGCTCAACGCCCCGCAGCTTCAACCAAGCATCTGCCTCCAGGCGAGTGACTAACCCCAACAACTCACGTACCTTTCCGGTGGTAATGAGCCCGTCTTGGTAAGCTTTAACCACCAAAAATTCCAAAAAACTCGTTCCAAGCTTCCCCATTGGCTAGAAACCTGCTGAGCAAAATCATCTGGAACTGCCACCGCAATCTGCATCACAACACATCCAGCAACGACTGACACCATGATCACACAGGTACTCGGGCGATCGCCATCATGCCCCCAGAATACAAATGTACGTTTACGGTGTGCAAAGTTGTTAGGACTGGGGCAGGTGCCGTCTTTTTTGGATGGGCAGATTGCTGCGGTTGCCCAGATCAATAGCCTCATTTTGGTGACACGTAACGTCAGCGATTACCAAGGCTTCGTCGGATTGCAGATCGAGAACTGGTTTTGCCAGTTTTTGCTTGACCCTCCCGCCACCTTTGCAACACAGTCAATACCCACTCAGTAACCCGCGCAGCTTGGCCGATCGCTCGGCGCGGGCGAAACAAAACAGGCCCAGCGTCAGATACACCATCGCATTCAGCGCCGCAATGCCAAACAAAGTCCAGTTCAGCGGCAAGTCCCGCGCCATCAGGTCTCGCAGCAGCGCCGCGCTGGGGGTCATCGGGACGAGGAAGGCTGCAGCCCGCCCCATCCCCTCGATCGTCTCCACCGGAGTCCCCAACAGAAAAAACAAACCAAACTGCACCGCTCCCAACACCTGAGACACGCGCTTGAGCACCAACACCAGCCCCGCGACCGCAAAGGCCAAGCCATGGGCACTCAGAATGAGCGTCGTCAGGGGCAAGAGCAGCAGCGGCGAAAACTGAAGCTGGGTGCCGGTAATCAGCAAAATTGCCCCGAGGCTCAGACTGACGATCGCCAGCCGCAAGCTCAGACTGGCCAAGGCTCGAAGGACAAACACCGTCAGCGATCGAAACGGCGACAAAAAAATCTGCTCCAACGTCCCCGTGCTCGCCTCCTGTTCCAAATTGCTGGAGGTGGTCGAGAGGACTGAAATCACCAAAATCGAAATCACATAACCCACCACCAGGACTTCTAGGCGCTCCGACCCCGCCTCCGTATTGAGCGCCGCGTTCGGCCCCGCAATATAGCTGGCTCCGGTGAACAAAAAATAGAACGTGATCACAATAATGAACACGCCGAGCACCGCCTCGCTGGGGTAGCGAATAAACTGAATCCAGGTGCGGCATAGCTCCGCCATGAACAATTCAAGCAGTGGCAATTTGATTGGTAATTTCATTGGTAATTTCATCGGTAATTTCATCAGAAGATCAACAACGCTAAATCGGCAACGCTAGGATTGAGACAGGCTAGAATAATATTGTTATTGAATCTGTAGTCTTTCAATTCACCCATGGGCATGCGCGATCGCTTCAATCGTTTGACCGGCAAAACCCGCCTTGTCGTGGCGCGGCTGATGCTGCATTTGGCGGGCGATGAAGTCGCGCCCCTGCTCGGTGTGCTCAATCAAGCTGCGTTTCGGGCGCTAGAGGCCGACGGTGACCTCACCACGGTCGGGGAAGGGCTGATCGACATTGCCCAAGCGCTGCTTCAGCGTGAACTCTATTGGCAGGCCGCCGCCAACGAAGGCGATATCTGCTGGAGCGAAGCCGAGGCAGATGATCTGTTTACCGAACTGTTCACCGATTCCGGCGAGCGCTATCTCAGCGGCGACAGTATCGGCGGCGACGACAAAGACGACCTCCAGATTCCCATCACCCAAAACTTAGTCGTCATGATCACCGTTGCCTACGAAGGAGAGGAAGCCGCACTTGAAGCCAACCTAGGCGATCTGGCAGCATTGAGGGAGGGATTGAAGGCTCTGATCAATTTGCATTATCAGGAGCGGTTGCGCGCGATTCAGGTGCATTTTTCCCCCGCTGCTTTGGGTGAGGTGCTATCTGAAGATCAAGCTCTGGAAAATTTCCCGGAGCTGGTGCCGCTTTAGCGAAAGCCGGGCGAACGACGGTTCGTCCCTACGGCAAACGTCTCTTAACTCAACAACGCCTATTTTTTTTGACGTGATCTTTTTCATCTGATTGGTTGACGTTTACTTTTAATGCACCGATTCGCCATGCAATTTAAGTCTCGATTGTCTCCTTCTCTGACCCGCTACTGGTTCACTTACAACTTCATTCACAACTTAGGCCTCATGGTACGTCGTACTGTTGTATTTTCGCTTTGTTTGGGATTATGCCTCACCACGATCGCTTGCGGTACTCCTAATGCGGCAACAAATCCCAAGGAAGCGGCGATCGCCGCTTCCTCCACGACAGCCCAGCCCAGCGCCCCCATCCCCGACGCCATTCCCGACGGCAAGTATCCGGTTCAACAGGCCAACTATGACGACAGTGATGGTCGCTACTCGCTTATGCTGCTGAATACGCCGCCAGGGGTCAGTTCACTCTACAATGCCGAGAATTTGGCGATGGCCCGTCTGACCGAGGCAGAAGTTGAAGCGGGTCAAGATAGCTATCTTCAGGTGGAAAACGGCGCTGCCTCGTTGCATCTTACGCCAGAGTTTCGGATTGAATACACCCACAATGTCGCTGAGGTTCAAAACAATCCTGAAACAGGGGTGAAGGAAACGGTGATTGTTCGGCAGGAGTCGAGTTTTTGGACGCCGTTTGCAGGGGCGATCGCCGGTCAGATGGTCGCCAATGCCCTGTTTACGCCCCACTACTATGTCCCCCCCGTCTATGGCGGCGGCCCGCTGGTGGGCTACGGTAGCTATGGTCGCACCTACGATGGGGCTGTGAGCCAATATCGCCAGCGCTATAACGAAGCACCTGCCGTCGAGCGCAATCGCCAAACCTTCCGCACCACCGGTCGTCTACGCCGAGATGGTACAGCAACAGTCAATCGAAAACCCACTCAATCTACCGCCCGTAGCAAAGCCTCAGGCTCTGGATTTGGCACCAGCACCCTGCGCCGCGACAAAGCCCCAGGCAGCGTGCAACGCAGCAGTGGCAGTTCCACCATGCGCAGCCCCTCGAATCGTTCCTTTGGCACCAGCCGGTCTGTGCGTCGGCCTGCCAGCCGGTCATTTAGCCGTGGACGCCGTCGTTAAATCCCAGGAGCATGGATGGATTGTTATTGGTCTTGTTGCCACTGTTGCATCAGCCATTGTTGCATCAGCCATTGTCCAACCGCTGATTGATTCGATTCCCAGCTGCGGCGCATGGCGGCTTCGATCAGTTCTAAAAGCGTTTTAGACTAGAGTCCTCAACGCTCTAGAAACCAAACGAATCACCATGCAGAGCCCCGTTATCCTTAGTACCCAAGGCCTTTTGGCCCGAGCCCGCAGCCTCACCAAAGCCCAAGTCTGGGAAGCCTTGCCAGCATTGCAGCGTACCAGCGAGCGGATCAAGGTAGATATTGCCAAGGCAGGGCCCCAGGAGGCGATCGCCATCTACAAAGACTGCTTCTGGCGCTACGATGACGCCACGGGCAAGATGGTTCGTATGCTGTCCGAGGTCGAGGTGTTGCCCTTCATGCTGGCACTGTATTTACACAAAGGCGGCACGGAGCCGGAGGCCGAGCTGAGGGTGTGGGCCAAAATCTTCAAGCTCACGCTGGACGAGGTGACGGTAGATTAGGTTGCGCTGAGTGGGGCTGGGTGGCAATCGAGACCGAAGACTGGAGCGATCGCCCAGCCTCAACATTCTCTCACCAAGGACATCAAGATTTGGCAGAGATAGTCAACTTTAGTTGTCATTCCTGATTTTCAGGGTTACGATCGGAGGACATCCTTAGGAGGTCTGTTCCGATGCGTTTAAGTCATCAACAATCTTCTGCTCACCAGACATCCAGTCACCAGACATCCAGTCACCAGACATCCAGTCACCAGACATCCAGTCACCAGCTCAGGTCCGACGTTCAGGCTCTCCAGCATCTGTTGGCCCAGCAAAAGCAGCAGCTCGCCGTTGAGCGATCGCAGGAAGTCGGCTTCGAGTGGGAGGCGCTTGGCCCCTCAGTGGCAGTTCTGCACGATCCCCTACGGCGGAACGGCTGGGAACACACAGGCTACCTGGGCTTTGAGACCAAGCAAGCGGCAGAAACGACACTGCGTCGGCTGCACAAGGCTTCGCCCCAAACCCACTATCAGCTGCGCAAAGCGCGCCGTCTGCCCCACTATCGCTGGGAAATCAAAGCCACAGACATCGCCCCAGAATGCCTGACTCCAGATGCAGCGCGGTTGGCCCAGCGGCCTAGCTCAGCAGCCTAGCTCAGCACGAAGATCCTCGCTGCTTACTTCAGCCATTGGGAGGTAAAGTCCAAGACAACATCCCAGTCCACCCAGCTCAGGGCCACGCCCGCTATAAGGCCCGCCAGCGAAATGCCCGCAAACTGGCCGTATCTCACGGCCAGGGCTCGCCAGCGAGGCTTCAGTGCCCTGAGGCCATAAAATCGGCGGCGGTGGAGTGTTGGCACTAGGGACAGGAAGGCAAAGCCAATCACCACTCGGAATACCCCAAAGGCGATCGCTGGAGCATCCCCCCCCATCAAGCTCAGCCCAATCGCACCGATACTTGCTCCCACCACCGACAGACTGTAGACAAACAAGCTGCTCATCAGCGCTGATTCTAGACTTTGTTCTTTCATCAGCAGAACGCAGCCAAAGAATCCCAAAATCGGAATACTTAACAGCCCTAAAACCCAAACCGGCAAAACCATGCTGATCAGTGCTAAAGCGCTAATCAAGGCAGGTAGCAGCACATGCCACTGGCGGGCACGCTCTAGACCCCAGAGGGCGGCTCCAGCCCAAACCAGCAGCCAAATCAAGGGGGCAGTGCCAAAATCTTGCAGAGCCCAGCCGAGGCAAAGATAGCCTGCCAGTAGACAGGTGAGCCCTAAGTATTGCCGCTGCCGAACCCGGCCACGACTGGGCAGAGGGCGAGCTGCTGATTTGACCCAGTTGCCTTCTGATTCAGTATCCGATGCGGTATCTGATTCAGGCGCAACGTCTTCTGGCCTGGTCTCCGTTGCTATGGTCTCCGCTGCGGTCTCTGCTGCTATGTTTGGGGTAGGCGCAGAATCTTCAGCGCTAGGGCGATTCGGATACTCTGCCGCTTGCTCCGTAGGAACCGCCTGATTCGTCACAGACCTAGGTCTCTGCTTTAATAACTCCTGCACACTAATCATACGTAACACCAGGGATAATGCCTATCGTCCTTTTCCCTAGATTCACGTGCCCTGATCCGTAAATTTTCCTGGACAATTTGTAAAACGTAAGACGAACTCTTCTTGTGTCGAGACTGTTGTGCCTCCAGCATCGAGCCCAATCCCGTCAAATTACGGTCTTCTAGACAAGCTTTACCTCCGCCCGGTGCAGGAGAGCGCCCCCGTGACGATAGCCCGGTCGAGTGACTGTGACGAGGTCACCGGGTTGGGCCTTACCCGTGAGGCTGTGGCAGGTGGGGTCATAGGCGATCGCCTCTCCCATCTCCCCCACGTTCTCTACCCCCCAACTGGCTAAAAGCTGACTCACCGGCGTGACCAGCGCCAAGACCTTCGCTGCCGGAAGTTCAGGGTTTTGCGTTTTGACGACCTGCACCACCTTAGGCCAATTTTTCATCCAGGCCTCTAGGGTGTACAAACTCGACCGCTGAAATTCAAGCAAGAGCGTCTGGCGCTGCTGGGCGAGCTGCCGTTGTAGGCGCTCATATTCTTGTTGAATAGCGACTGGGCTGGATGTAACCGTAGAGGTTCGGGGCGGTGGCTCCGGGTGACTGGGGTCGGCGATCGCACCAGGCTCTCGAGTTGTAATTGCAAGACCTGGCTCAACTTTTTCAAGCTTTCTAGCCGCATTTGCCCCACTTTGCCCCGGCGGAGCTGCCGCACCTGCCATTCCGATACCCCGGCCTGCTGGGCGAGGGCTCGGAAGCTCCCGATGCCAAGGGATTGTAGGTGCGATCGCAGCCGCTGACTGGCGCCCGGGTGCTCTGACTGCAGTCCGGGAATTGCCGCCCCACGACCATTCAGGCCGATCTTGCTGTTCATGCGCCCCTACCTGTCCTAGTCTTCTAGCAGACTGCGCAACATCCAAGCATTTTTCTCGTGCAGTTGCATTCGCTGGGTGAGCAGATCAGCGGTCGGCTCATCGTTGACCTTTTCGGCGGCGGGGAAAATCGATCGCGCAGTACGCACCACGGATTCTTGACCTTCCACCAGCAGTTTGATCATTTCCTTCGCCTTGGGTACCCCTGCGGTTTCGGGAATCGAGCTGAGTTTCGCGTACTCCGCGTAGGTGCCCGGTGCCGGGTAGCCCAGGGCACGAATGCGCTCGGCAATCAAATCGACGGCGAGGGCCAATTCGTTGTACTGGGTCTCAAACATCAGATGTAGGGTTTGAAACATCGGCCCGGTGACATTCCAATGGAAGTTGTGCGTTTTGAGATAGAGGGTGTAGGTGTCGGCCAGGAGATTGGAGAGGCCTTGGGCGATCGCCCCTCGTTCCGCATCGTCGATGCCAATGTTAACGGGAATGGCGGTGCTCACGTCGTGAGAGGCCTTGGTAGCGGCTTTGGCGGCAGGTACGCTGTTTTTTGAAGTACTCTTGTTCGACTGCTTCTCTGACTGATGCTCTAACTTGGATTCTGCCTGGGTCTCTTTTTGGGCAGGTTTCTTTTTTGTACTTTTACCGGCCATAATCTATGCTCCTAAGCTGTCGAAAAGAACGATATGAATTTGACTGCTGTTTCACTCTAAGACAGAAACGCAGGATGCAACCGTTAGAGGTTTACGAAACAACATGCTTTTGTCATTCAGGTTTTCGCGGCTTAGGCTGGATCTAGCACTGCTTCAATCTGGGTCAGATCGACGCCTTCGCCAATAAAGACCAGCTTGGTTTGGCGCAGTTCGCCCGCTTGCCAGGGGCGATCGAAAAAGTAGTCAAACCGTGAGCCGACGCCCTGCATGACTAGGCGCATAGGCTTGGTGGGCACATGGACAAACCCCTTAATCCGAAAGACGTTCTGGGTTGCGGTAATCGCCTGGAGTTGCTGAACGAGCAGCTTGGGCTCAAAAGCAGCTGTGCTTTGCCAGACGACAGAATTAATCTGGTCGTCGTGGTCGTGGTCGTGGTCGTGGTCATGGTCATGCTCGTGGTCGTGGTGGCTGGGGCGATTGTCGAGGTCATCTTCCACGGCGGCGTTGAAACCGAGCAAAATCTCGGGGTTGATGTTGCCATGGTTACAGGGGATGATCTTGACATGGGGTTTAAGTTGCAATCGCAACCACTCTTCCACCCGTTGCCGCGTTTCTAGATCAACTTGATCGGTTTTGGTCAACAAAACCAAATCTGCGCAATTGAGCTGATCCTCAAACAGTTCTTCAATCGGCGTCTCGTGATCAAGATTTTCATCCGCTTGGCGCTGGGCTTCTAGCCCTGGCAAATCACTGGCAAACTGGCCCGCTGCCACCGCCACGCAGTCCACCACGGTCACCACGCCATCCACCGTTGCCCCGGTGCGTACCTCCGGCCAGCGAAAGGCCTGTACCAAAGGCTTGGGCAGTGCTAGGCCACTGGTCTCAATCAACATACAGTCGATTTGATCGCGGCGTTTGAGCAGCTCGGCCATGGTGGGCAAAAACTCTTCTTGAACGGTGCAGCAGAGGCAGCCGTTGTTCAGTTCAATGATGTTTTGTTCAATGATGTTTTGTTCGAGAATGTTGGGCTCGAGAATGTTGGGCTCGAGAATGTTGGGCTCAAGGGTGTCCAGTTCCGGTCGATCGCCTTCGCCTGGGTTCTCCCCCTCAGGACAAACTTGGCAACTGCGAATCAAATCACCGTCAATCCCCACCTCACCAAACTCATTCACCAAAACCGCAATCCGTCGGCCCTGATTATTTTGCAGCAGGTTTCGTACCAGGCTGGTTTTGCCTGCGCCGAGGAACCCGGTAATGACCGTCACAGGAATTTTATGCATGATTCAGAACCTCGAAAATTGCTGAGAAAGGGGACTGAACGTTAGAGCGAGGGCAACGCACCCGACAAAAAGGCAAGGCCTGCCCCAAAAAACGTAAACCCGGCGTAGCGCAGCAAATTTTCGACCGATCTGCCAGACCCGTTGGCTTCGGTCACCCCAGCCTTGGAAAGCCTTAAAAATTGACACCACTGGCAAACGGCAACGGCAATTCCTAGTTGAATCGTGGCCAGCCCGACCAGATAACCGCCGAGGGGAGACGATTCTGCGCCGATGATGGATTCTGCGTAGGCGTAGCCGTGGAAGATTCCGGCGATCGCCCCCAAGCCCAGCAACACCGCCAGACCCGGCGTCTGTCGCCGCGCCAGCAGCCACCCCGCCAACACCAAGGAGACTGAAACAAAAATTTCTAACAGCGGCAGATTCATCTCCGCCAAGTGGAGTAGCGTCCCGCCCAATCCCGTCAGAACAAACACCACCGGTAGCCACACCCCCCCAGCCTGGGTCGAGGCCAAGGCCCCGATCGCCAAGACAAACAAAAGATGATCCGGGCCAATCACCGGGTGGGCCAGCCCTGCTAAAAACCCTTCCATCCCACTCATCGGCAGACGACCGCCCATGGCATGGTGCGCCAGGGCAGGCAGTGGCAAAAGCTCAGCCCCGCCCAGGCTACCAGGGCAACTCCGGCGATCTTCCCGAGCATCTTGGGCCAAGCAGCTAGGCCAATTAGATTACGAATCATATAAAATGCACACCTGAACCGCGCAGATGTTGACAAGTGGATCGATCCCATGGCCTTGATGGCGGGCGTTCTGACTTAGAAATGGTTCAAGGTGGAATCGAGTGCCACCGATTTGATCCCATTTCCTTACAGCTGCGGGACAGTGCCAGAGTTTCACTGGGCTTTCCCCGTTTCCATCTGGGGCTGAATCCCCCAGAAACCCTCAAGCTTTAACCCTATTCGCTTTATCACTATACGCCTTTTGGGTAACTCCACTGCTTCAGGCTGGCGATCGCCCAATCCGGACAACTCAAGGTTCCCGTAGACACTTCACAAATCGGACTGAGCTCAGAATCCTGCGGGTACCCCCACGGGTCATAAAGCTCCATAAGGCAAAAACATCCCATGGCCCGTCCTATGAATCTTTCCTCCAACGCTACATTTTCTGCACTGGTTTCCGGCGTTTTGGCTGCTGGCTCGCTCATGACCGGCGCGATCGCCCCGGTTCAAGCCGCGTCTTCGATGTTCACTGAAGCTGCGGTCAATCCCGAAAGCTTCTTGGTGATGGCGGCCCCCCGCGCTGGCAATGCCTACAACCTCGTGATTGTCGAGCAGAAGCCCAACCCACGTGCCTGTTGGCAAGATAACGGTGATGGTACGGTCGATCCGCTGCTGCTCAACTTCGATTTTTCGGGCATTTGCAGCCGAGCCACCGATAGCAATGGCTACTCCATTCGGATCGGCGGTGAAGATTTGGGCCTCAGCTACAGCCTCCGTCTGGTGAATCGCGGCAGCTATGTGTCCTTGGTGGGAACCCCGAGCGATCGCCGCCAAAGCGAACTCGAACTCGGTCGGACTCAAACTGGCGGTGCCAATTTCCTTGCGGTCAAACTCAATCCGGGCTGGGAGCTCAGCCGCCGTATTTATGGCGGTAAGCCCCTGGGTCATATCTATTTTTCGAGCTCTGCCGGTACGATCGCCCAGTCTCCTGCACCGAAGCTGCCCCCGGCCCCGATCGCCCAAAAGCCCGTCACGCCCGCACCCGTCACGCCCGCCCCGATCGCCCAAACTCCCAAACCTCCTGTACCCGGCGCGGTTGTGGGCACACCTTTGCCTAAGCCTCCTGTGACTCAAAAGCCCGTCGAGCAAAAGCCGATTATTATTGAAGTGATTCCAGCACCCACCCCGGTCGCGGTTAATCCACCAGCGGTTAATCCACCAGCGGTTAATCCACCCGCTGCCTCGGCCCCTACCGTCAAGCCACCCGCTGCCCAGACCAGTGCCTACGCTCACTATGCCAAGCTCAATAGCCTCTACAACGAAGTTTTGGGCCGCAACGTCGATCCCGCTGGCTTGCAGACCTACAACGCCGAGCTGGTCTCCGGCAAGTCCCTGGAATCGGTGCGCAACGTCTTGGTCAACAGCGCTGAATACAAGGCCATGCGCCAGACGACCCTGGCCCAGATGCAGCAACACCCGAGCTACACCGCGCTCAATGCGGTCTATCGGGAGGTGTTGGGTCGCGATGTCGATGCGGCAGGTTTGGCAAGCTATGGCCCCAAATTGGAGCAGGGTAAAAAAATTGCTTGGGTGCGCGATCGCCTCGTCAAAAGCGACGAAGGCCGTGCCGTTGCGATCGCTCGCACCTATCAAACCGTACTGGGCCGTAGCGTCGATCCCTCTGGAATGAAGACCTACTTGAATCGTATGCAGCGCAATCGTTGGTCGATCGCCAAGGTGCAAAAGGATCTCGCCAACAGCAGCGAAGCCAAACTCGCCAAGCGCTAGGATCGATTCACACGACTCACATGACACCCAAACGCAGTACGCAATCCTAGCGCTTGAACCCAGTACGCAATCCTAACGTTCAAGCACAAAGCTCACCCCGCAGCACCGTCACCGCCTGCCCTGCCAGGATGACGCGCTGCGGGTTTGAGGCAGCTTCAGTTGCGGAAGCATCAACTACCAATTCCACCTGGACAATACCGCCTCGGGCAGAAGCCTGATGGGCCAAAAATTCTGTTTGGGGTCGCTGGGCTAGCGTGAGGCGATCGCGCCAATAAGGCCCGAGCACGCAGTGGGCGGAGCCCGTCACCGGGTCTTCGTCAATGCCCAGGTTCGGTGCAAAGAATCGAGAGACGAAGTCGTAGGGGGCGATCGCTTTTGCCGTGACAATAATCCCAGCACTTGGGATCAAAGCCAGGGCCAAGAAGTTGGGCTGGAGATTACGAACAATCTCTGAAGTTGCTACTTCAACTAGTAAATAATTCAGCGCGTCATCTTGCCAAGCCTGCGCTACTGCGGTGCCCAAGGCTTGCGCGAGTCCGGGCGGAACGACATCCAAGAGTTTGGGCACCGAGGCCGGAAAGTCGAGCTCGATCCAGTCTTGAGTCGCAAGGATTTTGCGATGGGCGATCAGCGTGCCGCTGAGGGTCTGGAACTGGATTCGCTCTGCGTCCCAAAGGCCTTCGCTCCAGAGCACATGGGCACTGGCGAGGGTGGCGTGGCCGCAGAGCTTGACCTCCCTGGCGGGCGTAAACCAGCGCAAGCGGTAGCCATCGGCTTCGGGCAGCAGAAACGCGGTTTCGGATAGGTTCATTTCCTGGGCGAGCTGTTGCATCCAAGCATCAGGCTTGGGTTCGGTCAGCAGGCAAACTGCCGCTGGGTTACCGCCGAAGGCTTGGGCCGTAAAGGCATCGACTTGGAAGATTTTCATTGTGTTTGCGATCGCCAAATTTTCAGCATTTGATTGCCCCCCTTCTGAAGTTCGTAACCGACCTCTCTGATTTCTGAATGAATCCCGTGCTGAAGCAACGCCTCCCGCACCGGCTCCACGTAGGGCGAGGCAAGAGACGCCAAGGTTCGCAACGGAAAAATCCGCACCTCCGGGGCCAAACGGCACAGTTCTAGAATCGATCGCACATGAAAATCAAGAGAAAGCAGGTCGGAGTAAAGAAACAGCAAATGTGAGCACAGAGCCAGATCAAAGACGTTGTCGGCGAAGGGCAGCTGGGGCAGCTCGGCTCGGCGGTAGCGATTCTTCGGAGCTTGGCGAAGCCCATCGCCCCTCGACTCGAAATCTGCTACAAATCTTTCCATCGCCGCGATGCGATGCTGTTTCAAATCCTCGGGATCGCGATGAAATGTCCAGACCCAGTTTTCGGGTGTGGCCGCCACTTGGGCAATGACGTTGTCTCGGCAAGCGTTGAACCGTGCCTGAATTTGCGCGCCCGAAAATTGGTAAATCGGGTCTACGGAAACCACGGATTTGCCCTGGGCAGACAGTTCTGCGTTGAAACTGGCGGGGCCTGTGCCGCAGTCGAGGATTTTTTGTTCTAAGTCGGTGTCCGTGAGGTTGAACATCAAGCGATATTCGGCGAGCGATCGCCCAAACGGCACAATTTCATCCAGTGAAACGCTCATAAATCCAGATCATTAACGGTAATAGCGCGATTCTAGCCAAGCCCGTGTTTGGGTCATCGTCTCAAAACGATGGGTCTGGTGACTGTGGGGATCATAGACTTCGTAGCCAGATTTTCCCTGACGATCGCGCCACCACCGCACCCTTGGCTGCGCCGACTCGCCCCAAAGAACCAGGCACAAACCCCAGAAAGAGCCACCCAAGGCCCCATTCAAACTTTCGACCATTTCCACCGCACCCGCTTTGAGCGATCGCCAGCCCAAACCCCAGAATACTTCAGACCGATCTGCCAAAGACCGCTGCTCCAAAGGCCGATCCTCCAACGGGCGATCGAGGGGGCGGGGGAATGAACCCTTTGGGGACGGACGACGAGAAGGCAAACGAATCATGGCGTAACCTCTACCAACCAAACTCTGGAACTGAATTCATCTTGCAATAGGCGGCTGATCCCAAACAGATGCAGTTGCATTAAATTGTAATGAGTACAGATTGACAAAATAGAACTGTTATGGTTGCCAAACCCTGTAACTGTGCTGGTCTAAAGTTCCATTGAACTGCTCATGCCCCTCCGGCTCAGTCTCAGAAGCCGTGGGCCTATGGCCCTTGTCTATCAATGCTTTTAGGCTGCTCCGGTTTCGGTGCTTGGGTTGCGGCTGGTAGGGGTGGCCATTGTTTGTTGCGCAATCGGTCAACCTCGCTTTTGGCTGCTTCTGAATCCCAGTTACGGTTTTGAATCAGGTGGCGTTCGGCGCGATCGCAGTCCCGATCTGCCTCAATTTGGCTCAGAGCTTCCGGCAACGCTGTGCCACAAAGCAAAGGTGGTTTCTCTCCTTGTAGCTGCTCCGGGCTGAGTTCCGAGGCCGTTCGTAAATCTGCACCCAAGAGAATTGCATTCTGAAGATTGGCTCCCGGAAGGTCAGCGTCTTGAAGATTGGCTGCCGAAAGATTAGCGCCTTGAAGGTTGGCTCCCCCAAGATTAGCGCCTTGAAGATTGGCTTCCCAAAAGTCAGCGCCTTGAAGATTAGCTACCCGAAGCTCAGCGCCTTGAAGATTAGCTTCCCGAAGAGATGCTCTCGGCAATTGAATACTCGACAAGTAAACTCCTGCGGTTCCTTCTGGAGCAGCAAGATTGATACCATCCAGACTCTCAGCAGGCCAAGTGCACAGCGACAGCGGCGCACAAAACCAAGGAAACTTTCGTCGCCAATTGCTTCCCGGTGAGGCATTGAGAAATTCCAGCGCCTTAATTCGACTGCCGTTCCCCGGCTGCCCATCCGCCGACGTGATCACCTACCAAGCCGTGAACACCTCCGCATCCCGCCGCAGCTTCTCAGAACACACATAGCTCGTCGCTGCAATAATGGGCCCCACATTCCCCACCACGCTCAGCAGGCTGAGCCACGCCTGATTATTGGCCCAGTGCAGAATCGGTTCCCAGGCCCGCCTCTCAACTCCGATGAAAAGACCATGGAGCTTGAACAGCAAACTCCTAATGGGACTGCGCAGAATCTGCCCCGCCGTTTCCCAATCCTGTTGAACATCCCCAGGCTTACTTAAAAGCTGACGATTTTGGTAGAGCTGGTAAGCAATCTCCTGCCGCTTAGCCTCATTAACAGCCTGCTCTGGCCTCTGTGCTTCGTCTTCAGCCATACCCTGAGTGCTTCCGCTAATTCTTCTGACGTGGAAGTGATTCTAGCGCCGTCTGTGTTCCCAGTAACTGTCTCTGGGCCTCCGCCTGCCGGATCGACTGATTAATCAACCACAGTACGAAATTACTCACCGCCCGATCATCAGCTTGTTTGCACTATTTCTATAGAAGTCCATGAAAAAGGACTTTAGGGTCTGTCTAAATGCTCTCAGTGCCATAAGATGGACTTGGTGAGTACCATTCAGGCGGAGCATGGGGATTGAACTGTGAGTAGACAGGTAAAAATGACCCTGCCAGATGCCATCCATGCCGATCTGGTCGCCCTAGCCCGACATCAGGGCCGAGCCCCGGCAGATCTTGCCAAATTTTTCGTTGAATTCGCCCTCGAAGAAATCAAACGACGGGGAGAATTTCCAGCGAACTCCACCCCTCAGCGTGCAGGCGAACAAAATGGCTGAAGAAAAAGCACTGCAGGCCACTATTCGTATTGGCGACCTCGAAGTAAGTGGCTATCAGCTTCCCAATGGAGAGTACCTATTTTCTCAGGCCGCCGCTGGTGAAGCCGTCGGAAAACCGAGAAATAGCGCGTTACGATTTTTGAGTTCAAATGCTGCCAAAGCTTTTCTGGGAGAAGACTTGGCGCGTTACACACCCGAGTCTATCGAGCTAGAACTGGGAGATGGACAGCGGGGGAGTACCCGCTTTAACGCCATTCCCCTCGAACTGGTCACAGCTTACTGGGTGCATCAGTGCAGCCTAGGAAATAAGGCCGCGATCGCCCTCGTCATGGCCCTCTCCATCGAATCTCTAGAGCGCCGCTTTGATACTGCTTTTGATGTAGAAACATCCGATTCAGAACGGAACGAGCGCCTGAGTCAACGCCTCGTCCAGCTAGAGCGAGGCATGGGCGAAGCCTATGCCCTTGAAGATGACCTCCGTCGCGAAAACCGTGAACTCTGGCAATACCTGCAAGACGAAGGCTTACCCGGTCCCTATCAACTGCCGGGAGAAGAACCAAGTTAGAGACTGGGCATCTCGCTCGAGATTTTGCCCTGGGCCTGAGTCTACCGGAGTCTAAAGTTGATCTGATTCGATCATTTTCCCATGCAGCTCTCCCCCCTCGTCGCCACCCCAGACCGCAGCCTCTACGAACAGGTCGCCGATCGCATGGCCCTGCTGATCGCCGAAGGAACCTTGCAGGCGGGCGATCGCATGCCCTCCGTGCGCAAACTCCACAAACAGCTCTCCGTCAGTATCTCCACCGTCCTCGAAGCCTACCGCCTACTCGAAGATCGCGGCCTGATCCAAGCTCGGCCCCAGTCTGGCTACTACGTCAAAGCCAGTATTCACGCCGGAACCGCCCCGCCCGAAGAGCCCACCCCCTCCTCACCGCCGATTCAGGCCAGCCCCGTTACCGACTGCCTCACCTGGCTGGTGCAATCGCTCCAAAGTCGCGACACCATTCAGCTTGGGGCCGCAGTCCCGGCGATGGAAATGCTGCCGCTGAACGCACTCAACCGCGCCATGGGCCAAGTGATGCGCCAAAACCCGCTGGCGGCCCATTCCTACGATGTACCACCGGGCTACGAACCCCTGCGCCACGAAATTGCCCGCCGGATGATCGACCGGGGCTGCTCGGTAACGCCCGACGAAGTGATGATTACCAACGGGGCCTTTGAAGCGGTGTACCTGTCGCTGTTGGCCACAACCCAGCCGGGGGACACCGTGGCGATCGAATCTCCCACCTACTACGGCCTGCTCGACGCCCTCGAACAGCTCAACCTCCGGGCGCTAGAGCTGCCCACCCATCCGCGCGATGGTCTGTCCCTAGATCATTTGGAAACCGCGCTGCAAAAAAAACAGGTGCAGGCGATCGCCCTCGTCTCTAACTACAGCAACCCCCTCGGCAGCTGCATGGACGACGCCAAGAAAAAACAGCTCGCAGACCTGGTGGCCCGCTACCAAGTGCCGCTGATTGAAGACGACGTGGCGGGCGATATTTCCCACAGCGCCATTCGGCCCAAGGCGATTAAGGCGTTTGATACCACGGGACTGATTCTGTATTGCGCTTCCTATAGCAAAACGCTGTCGCCCGGTTTGCGGATTGGTTGGTGTGTGGCGGGTCAGTTTCAGGCAGATGTCGCCCAGCAAAAATGGACGGTGAACCAATGCACGGCGATCGCCCTCCAAATGACCGTGGCCTCGTTCTTGCAAAACGGCGGCTACGATCGCCACCTGCGCCAGTTGCGCCAGGCCTACCAGTTTCAAATGGCCAAGATGATCCAGGCGATTTGCGACTATTTCCCGCCGAGACCAAGGTAACCCGTCCGAGTGGCGGCCATTTGCTCTGGGTCGAAATTCCAGGGCTAGATTCGATGGCACTCTACGAACAGGCCATGACCCAACGGATTAGCATCGCCCCCGGTGCAATTTTCTCGCCTTCTCGCAGTTGTGGGCAGTGTCTTCGGCTCAACTGCAGTGAGCCTTGGACGCCTCGCATCGAACAGGCGATGAAAACCCTTGGCGAGATTATGAATCGATTGGAATTCAAGCGATTCACGCAGTGGATCCAGTCAGTGGATTCATTCGGGTGATTGATTAGGCCTCTTGCACAAATCAAAACCCTCACCCTTCTCCCTTTTTGGGAGTAAGGGGCTGGGGGATGAGGGGCTATTTTTTTCATGCAAGAGGTCTATTAAGTTGATTAATTGATTAAGTTGATTAATTGATTAAGTTGATTAAATGGAGGATGTCTTGGCCTTGGGACAGAACAGGCGTGACCCAAGAACATGCGAAGGTTGTGCTCGAACTGTTCAGCTCCTGTAAAAATCATCCTCAATGAAGTACCACTCCACGCGCGGTAGAGCCCCGGTTCTCAATTTCGCTGACGTTGTCCTCACGGGCCTCGCCAGAGACGGTGGCCTATACGTGCCCGAACGCTACCCCCAATTTTCAGCTCAGCAATGGCGGCAGCTGCGCGGCCAGCCTTACACCGAGGTCGCCTATGCGGTGATGCTACCGTTTGTGGGTGATGCGCTTCCTCCAGAGACCCTCAAAAGCCTGATCGATCAAGCCTATGCTGGCTTTCATCATCCGGCGATCGCCCCCCTCACCCAACTGGATACGAATCATTTCCTCCTGGAGCTCTTCCACGGGCCTACCCTGGCCTTTAAGGACTACGCCTTGATCTTTCTGGGCAAGTTGTTTGATCATTTGCTGCAGGAGCGGGGCGATCGCCTCACCATTCTCTGCGCCACCTCAGGCGACACCGGCTCCGCCGCCATTGAGGCTTGCCGCGACAAAGAGACGCTAGAAATCTTCGTGCTGCATCCCCACAACTGCACCTCGGAGATCCAGCGCAAGCAAATGACCACGGTGCGATCGCCCAATGTTCACAACATCGCCCTCAAGGCCCCGTTTGACGATTGCCAAAGCATTGTCAAAGGGCTCTTCGGTGACCTGGAATTTCGCGATCGGTACAAACTCTCGGCGGTTAATTCGATCAACTGGGCCAGAATTTTGGCCCAGGTCGTCTATTACGTCTATGCCGCGCTCAACCTCGCGCGCCGGATCGGTCGGTGTCCTTTGCCGTGCCCACGGGCAACTTTGGCAATGTCTTTGCGGCCTATGTCGCTAAATGCATGGGCCTACCGATTGACGGTCTGGCGGTCGGCACCAACAAAAACGACATCCTCACCCGCTTTTTTGCTTCTGGTGAAATGCGCAAGGACGTTGTTTCGCCCTCCCTCTCACCCAGCATGGATATCCAAATTTCGAGCAATTTCGAGCGCTTGCTGTTCGATGTCTATGGCCGCGACCCCAACCGCGTAACCCAGACCATGAAAATGTTCCAGGAGACGGGACTGTTTCAGGTGCCGCCCGAGGTTTTGACACAGTTGCGCAAAACCTTCAGCGGCGAACGGTTGGATGATGCTGGCATTACCCAGGTGATTCGCGAGACCTATCAGCGCACCGGTCAGCTGATCGATCCGCACACGGCAGTGGCCTGCGCCCCGCATCTATTGCGGGGGCTCCCGTCCGATTCTGTCCACATTTCCCTGGCTTGCGCCCACCCAGCCAAGTTTCCGGATGCGGTCAAAGACGCAGTCGGTCTATCTCCGATGCTGCCCGCATTTTGGGGGATTTATTCGAGCGGGAAGAGCAGTTTACGGTGTTGGAGAATGATCAAGCGGTGGTGAAGGCATTTGTGGAAGCCAGACTGGCTGAGGGCTCCAGCGCTCGTCCCCCTGAATAGTCCTAGAGCACTTGGCCTTAGAGCACTTGGCCTTAGAGCACTTGGCCTTAGAGCACTTGGCCTTAGAGCACTTGGCTTTAGGGCACTTGGCTTTAGAGCACCTGGTGGGTGTAGGCGTGTTGCTTAACGTTGTCGTCGGTTTTGACGACGTTTTGGGCATTCAGCACCCGCTTGCGTTCGGTGGAGTAGTTGAAGCGATCGTAAACCGTACCGACGGGGATCGACTGGCACAGCTCGGGTTTGCGCTGGAAGGTGCGAGCGGCACTGATGGCGCGGAAGGCGAAGTTTTCGCAAAAGATGGCGTCGATGGGGAAGGCGGGCGATCGCTTGCCCTCCGTTCCGTCGATGATCTCCCCGATCGTCATCCCGTAGGCGCGCTGGTAGGAGGTCGCTACGCCCGCAATCAAAATTTCCAGGGCAGAGGTGGGGATGGGTTCCAAGACTGTAATCTGCTTGACTTCGCCGTCTTCTTTGACAAAACAGGTGGCCACGCCAATGGGGACGTAGTCGCTGGGGGAGACGTCGGTGTTGTCGATGGTGGTAGAAAAGGCGATCGCGTCACTCATACTCGCAGTCCAATTGTCCAAAAATAGTGAGCTGCCTAAAACATCGAAATCGTCCCGGCACCTCCTGGGCCTCCCGATCTTATCGAGTGAGTCTTGGGCCGGGGCGTCAGTGATGTATAGCGACACAGACCGTTATAGATGTACATGTTTGAGCGCGGGCCTGTTGGGGAATTTGGCGCTTGGGCAAAGGTCTCGGTGGGACTTGCCGATGTTGGCAAGAGGCTGGAATGTCCCGATGTGAACCTGAAGTTGTGGGAAGTCTAGGACTCACCACACTGATTAGTTATTTCTATTATTTCTATGAAGCGCTTACTCTCAGGGTTTGTTGTACTGAGTCTCGTCGTGGGAGCTACGGTTGCACCCAAGCCTGCTCTCACCGAAGAGGACTGTCATACAGCTTATGCGGATGTCTGTATTCCTGTTGGGGATTACCATCAACCACCAATTTCTGTTAAGGCAGGTACTCAAGGCAGAGCGCTTTGTGTCGTTTTGGGTGAATGGCAAGGCGACAATCCGGTTGTGCTGGAGTGGAATGGCAAGTACGCAGCGCGCAAAATTGGCGGCGTTGCAGGGCGATCGAATGCGGTTGCGGTCAGGGTTCAAGAGGGCAAAGTGCCCACTAGCATTAAGGTCTATTCGCCAGAATCAGGTCGGATTGAGCACCATTGGACATCTTGCTCGACTAAGCTAGCTCGCAACATTGAAAACTTGCAGTGGCGATCGCGCTAGCCCCCAGCTTCCTTCAACTCAACGCTCCCAATCCCAATGCCATCGATTCTATCTGGGCATCCTAGCAAGAGAATTCTCAAGCCGAAATGAACGAAACTCAGATTCTGCTGACTGCGGTAGGGATTATCACCGTCGTCATTCTCATGGGCATTGTCTATCTGGTAGTCACTGGCATTCAAGAGCACAAGAACTTGCAATCTCGGCCCGTGCCGCTCCAACTTGGCAGAATGTATGGCAGGAGAAATCAGCGAACTCAGATTTGGGGGAAGCGCCCTGGAACAAGCCCTGGAATCCGGCCTGGAAGAAAGTCCCAAGAACAAATCTGGGGTTTGGCCTTGGGGGTTGCGATTGTTTTGGCAAGTCTATTGTCCCAAAACTTCGGGGGCGGTTCTTATCAAACTACTGCGCCCTTTGATCGGGATGCGCAACAGCAACTAGAACTGCCGCCACTGCAACATATGGGGGCGATCGCGAGCGTTGATGGAGAAATTACGATTCGCAATTCGACCCCCGAACCTATGAAAATTCTATTTCGCCAGGACAAACAGATCATCCAACGGGGAGCCATTCCCAAATGTCCAAACTGTCCGGTTTATCTCGTTCACCCAGACCAATGCCCCCAAAATGGCTACTCCCACAGCTATACACTTCCACCAGGGACATATGCCATCGACATCAGCTGGCGAGGTAACGCCCAACCCTATCGCGGTCAATGGAGGGTCGAGGGCGGGCAAGCCTACTCGGGATGCTTCACTCTGGCCCATAGCCATCGATGATTTAACGAATTCAACCCCGTGCGCCGAAGAAGGCGGGCTTTTCCCTGGGTTGGGTCTTGTGCCGCGATCGCCGCTCGTCAAAATCGATCGCCATCAGTTTCCTTAAATCCGTATTACTTTTGGCATCGAGCTTGAGCATCCTTGAACGTCCTCTCGGATTTCACTCAGCGCCTTCAGCCGTTAGTAGGCAATGATTTAAGCTGATTTTTCGCGCCGCAATTAAAGGCGACACCCGGATTCGAACCGGGGGATGAGGGTTTTGCAGACCCTTGCTATGAATCCCGAAACACGCGCTAGGAGTAGTTTAGCGCTGTTCATAAAATAAACTTGCCTAGAGCTTGCCTAAACTGGCTGATTTCAGCCAGTTTGCAGCGGTGATTTTATCGATTTATTTGGCAGGGCAAACTAAAGCCCATTGGCGTGCTTTCGAATGCCATGGGGTGGCCGTAACCCCCAAAACAGGGGAGAATCGACCACAGTATCAAATCAAACAAGTGCAGATCACAAAGGCATTTTCAATACTTCGATCAATTCCCCCTCAAGACACTTCGATCATTGAGGTTTTCACGCCAGAAATCGGAACGCATAAAGGGGAATCAATCCCCTACTCTGCGCTTCTAGAGACGCTTCGCCTGACCGTTGTCATCACTTCCCTAGCCGCGCCAGTGCTTCCGGCTGGCATTGAAGACGCTGGGCGACTCGAAGCCCTAGATCAGTATCGGGCATACACCTGGGGCTCTCCGCACTTCAGGCTCAACCTTCTCAAGCGGCGAGAGGGTATCTGGCTCAAGATCGCTGCCGTGCCCCTAGTTGCTCGCGGCCCATTTCATATCATTGACTTGCTCTCTTATCTCACGCGCCAAGTAGCTGCCCGCATTGTTGCGGGCGATGCTCTGGGTGTGCAAATGGAGGACGGGGGCTATGGCCTGCCGTCGGCTCTTGATGTCCTGACGCTATCGGGAGAAGGTTTACAAGAGTCAGATGTTCCGCTAGCGTTGAGCGCCGAAATCTTAGCCCTAACCAAGGGAGCACCAGGGCCAGCTGGAGAACCAGGGGCCGATGGAGAACCAGGGGCCGATGGGCCACCAGGGGCCAATGGAGCAGATGGAGCACCAGGGCCAGCTGGGGCACCAGGGCCAGCTGGGGCACCAGGGCCAGCTGGCCCTGGTGCTACGAATGGGTTTAATCACACTCAGTCCACTGTCCCCACCTCACCCATGAACGGGCAAACCTGGAGAGAGATATCAGCCAGTGGCTTGTTTGTCGAGGACTGGGTGTTTATTTCCAGCATTAGCCGATGGTGCTCTGTTTCGTCTGATTTTATTCCCCACCGCTTTGTTCCTCCCACCTTGGGGGATACTGTTTTGCTCATCCCCAGCCCAGGATTATGGGCGTGGCGGTTCTACCTTGAAATCGGCCCGTCTAGTCAAGTCCCAACTGCAACATGGACTATAGTCGCGACCCTGCTAAGAACTGAGTTTATGTCAGCGGGTGAGGCTCTATCCTTGACTTTATCAAACGCTGTTAGGTCAGGCCAAACAGCATGGAAGACAGCAGTCCACGTTGTAGAAACCACGGTGTCAGCCGGAACGACGGGGAGCGTTCCCAATGCAAGATTTCATTATGTTTTCGAGCGTAAGAAAGTTAGATAGCTCACAAATAAAATTCTTCTAAACCTTCACCAAAAATAACAACTTCATCAATTTCATTGATCAAACCATAACCCGCATCTTTCATCTTGACGCCAATCCAGTCGTTAGGAGCGATGCGGGCCACGGGCTGGCTCGTAAAAAAAGGCATTAAATCAATCGTGTAAAACGGAGTTCGAGCCATCAAGGCGACAGAAGCAATTACCTGTTGACTCCCTGTTTTGCGCCGAAGCAAATCGAGTTCAAGGCGCTGAGAGGTCCATTGATAATCTCTCAGAGTACTCACAGCTTCTAGCTGACCTTGTTCATCCAATCCAGTAGGCAGCGGGACTTCGACCAGAGATTTTATAGCAACTCTGATCCTTAGAGATTCAAGGCTGCCGCTGACTTCTGCCTGATTTCCCTCGTCATCAGAAAAAGGGTTTGCGGTGTAAAGAATTGACGTGCTTGTTGTTTGGCTAGGTAATTTTGTTAAAATAGAAAACGCTCTAGTTATTTGGATTGCCATGATTGATATTTTTGAGGTCTTTTCAAATTTTGAAGAATTGCCAGATTACCGATATTACTACACACCGTATCTATTTGCTTTGCAACCGACGTTAAATAAAGCGTGGCGCTTCTATGCAGCGCAAGATTACAACCCAGACGTATTGATCCCAAATGCCATTATTAAGCCGCTCTCAATCCCCATCAAACCGCTAACAAGTGCGCGCAGAAATCAACAAAATCGGAATGG
>JAAUOP010000009.1 GCA_012034805.1 Synechococcales cyanobacterium CRU_2_2
CGGAGAAGGGTAAACGGCTGAAGAGGCGTCCAAGGTGAAACTCCGTAAAGCTACGGCTCAGACTCAATCATTGCGATCGCATTTTCAGCATCTTTGCGAACGGGGTCTCAATTTCTGGCCAGTTTAACGTTCTATACCAGTTTGCCGTTTTTTAATGGCCTGACCTTGGAGTTCCGTCGCATTGCTCGGTTTGCGCCGATTGTCGGTCTGCTGATGGGCGCGTTGCTGGGGATACTTAACTTTGGTCTGTTTCAGTTGCAAATGCCACTGCCTGCTCGGATGGCGCTGGTGCTGGTGACTTGGATAGCGCTCACGGGTGGGTTGCACCTCGATGGGGCAATGGACACCGCAGACGGATTGGCTGTCATGGAGCCCCATCGACGGCTGGCCGTGATGGCGGATAGCGTGACGGGGGCGTTTGGAGTGATGGCGGCGATCGCCCTCGTCTTACTCAAATACGCGGCGCTCTTGTCGTTGCCCCAAGCCTTTGAGTCCGCTCCGCTGATGCAAACCGCCTCGCTCATGGCAGTGGCTGGCTGGGGCCGCTGGGGTCAGGTTCTGGCGATCGCCCGCTATCCCTATCTCAAGCCCGAGGGCAAGGGAGCCTTCCACAAACGCGAATTCAAAAACCCCCAGGATTTGTGGTGGGGTCTTTTTCCCCTATTGGGTCTGAGTGCCGCACTTTGGGGCGTTTTTCCCCAGCATTGGATGACGGCCCTGGGGATGACTCTAGGAGGATTTGCGATCGCCTTTAGCCTAGGCGAGTGGTTTAACCACAAACTGGGCGGCCACACGGGAGACACCTACGGCGCGGTCGTCGAATGGACGGAAGCGCTATTGCTGTGTTTGTTGACGGTTCTATCCTGACGTGTGGTTTTGAGGTCTCGCTTGGAGTCTGGGATTGGGGAAAACCGAGGCTAGCGCACCTGGAAGCAGGTGTGATAGGATCCGGCATGAACAGCCTACTCAGGTAAGCAGATAAGGGCGATTAGCTCAGCGGTAGAGCTCCTGCCTTACAAGCAGGCTGTCACAGGTTCAAATCCTGTATCGCCCACTCCTAACGAAACAAACTCCCCCCTGAAGCGGCAACGTTCCAAGGGGGTTGAGTTTGGAAGATGCCATTATTCCGTGACTGGGCCACAGTGTCGTAGTACTAGATCCTTATTGAGGGTCTATGGCAACCCCGACAGGTTTCGGTATGCGGAGGAGCGGGCAAAGGTTTTGTCGTCTCAGATAGCTCTAGGTGAGGTCATGCAGGACTCCGGCTCCCAGCTCTGCCTACGACTCACGGTCTGGCTCTTCTCGGTAGCCCCGCTCCTTAAGGTGTTGTTTCCAGTCCCAGCGCTGGAGCAAAAATTGCTTCGTCGTTGCGTAACCCTGGGCATACAGATAATCTTTTTCGGGGTTACCGAGGTTGAACTGAGTTGTTGTTACCTCTGAGGTGTCAATCTTGATGATGCGGTGTTGGTCGTTGCTACGGGTGTAGTGGCGATCGCGTGCCACCATCATCGTGGTCATCATGTTCTGAACGACATCCAGCGCACTGTCCACCTTTTGGGTTTCCCCTGCCTGACCAGTGAGCTGTAGCCCAAAGGTGGGGCAAAGCGGCACTTTGCTGCTAGGGGTGTCATAGAGCCAGAGGGGAAAATTGCTGAGGATGCCGCCGTCGATAATGGCGGATTTGCCCAGCTTTCCTGGCTCAAAAAACAGCGGAATACTCATCGAAAGCCGCACCGCCTCCGCAACGCTAAAGTGCTGCGGGGGAATTTTATAATGTTTGGGCAGATCCTGAGGCAGAATTCGCATTTCGCCCTCACTAATATCAGAGATCACGATCTTGAGCTGCCGCTGGTGGTACCAGGGAATTTCGCTGCCGTCCGCTCGCCGCCGCTGACCCACCACAGAGGCAAAGGTCTCCAGTCGATCGGCCAGAATGCCGCTCAGCCATTGATAAAACGGCTCCGATGAATACTGTCCTTGCTCACTCACGAGCGTGAGATTGATGAGCATTGCCACCGGGTTTTCCAGGTCATCTTCGGGCGAACCGTTCAGGATCCATCGGCTGTTCTTTTCGCCGAGGAACTGCTGTACAAAATCCAGCTCGCCGATAATTTGCTCCAATTCATCGATGGAAAACTCAGCGGCGATCAAGGCGGCAGTAATCGCCCCTGCAGAGGTTCCAGCCACTTTGCGCAGCTGAATTCCCGCATCATCAAAACACCGCAGCGCGCCTAAAAATGCGGCCCCTCGCACACCACCGCCTTCGAAGACGGCATCGGCATAGAACTTCCCATCCGCAGCCGCAGGGGGCATTTTTTGCTGAATGGCGGTTTGCTCAGCGCGGGTGAGGGAGAGGGTGTTGCGATCGCGAATCTGGGCTGGGTTCCAGCGACTCTGCATGGCGTGACTCCCGAATCAATCATGGTTCGATTTCTCGTAGCTCGATATTAGCCTCGCGGCTTGACCTCGCTTCCTTCCCATTATGCGTAGACTTTTCGGGTCGATCAGTACCCTTTTGGGTACTCATTCGTCACGAGGGCCAGACACGGGCCAGACCAGACCAAGCCGTTATCAAGACTAGAACCGTGCCTTTGTCTGGACATGAAGATTCTCTATCGCGTGTTATTCTGACCGAAAATTACGTTGATC
Source organism: Synechococcales cyanobacterium CRU_2_2 (assembly GCA_012034805.1). Classification (GTDB taxonomy): domain Bacteria; phylum Cyanobacteriota; class Cyanobacteriia; order PCC-9006; family JAAUQQ01; genus JAAUOP01. The sequence goes on from JAAUOP010000009.1 coordinate 2,650, forward strand.
GACGTCCATGGAAGCCGCATATGGGCCTGGGCTGCTTCCTTGCATCACAGCAGGCCAAATCCAGTCTCGAGCACAGCTCTCTAGGGGACAGCTCACTAGGGCGTGTTCTTCTGGGGAAGCCAAACCCCTGAACGGCGATCGCCCCATCGATCCACTCTCTGACGAACTTCTGGGCATTATCCCCCCCAGCGACAGTCAGCAAATCGAATGGCTTTGCCAATTCGCCCAGCTAAACTTGATCCCGCTCTTCCACGAAGTGGTGGGAGAGGTGGTCTATCGGTTCACCAGCAAACACGGCGACATCCGAGTCACCCCGATTCCAGACAAAATCAACCGTCGCGTCATCACCGATGTCCGTCGTCACTGCGGCAGCCTCGATGCGGGCCTGCTCGAGTGGCTCGAAGCACCTCTATTGATTCCTGGCACGCCGACCCGCCGTAACCAGATCTTGACATTACCTGGGTTTCCCCTCGATGGCTGGCAGGTTCGTAGCCTGAGGAGCGATCGCAATACCCTCGCCTGGCTCCACACCGAAGCCCAGGAAAACTATGCCTCTAGCCAAGTGACCCCCAGCCAGATGGTTGCTTCTGGCCTCATATGCCGGCCCGCTCGAGGTTATACGGCAAGCCTGGGTCATCGTCATGGCTACGAAGCCCTGATTGAGGCCTACAGGCGGCTATTGGCCTGTTGGGACTATTGCGATCGCTTTAAGTTTGTCTGTCGGGTAATGCTCTAGCATGGAGAGGGCGATCGCTGGCGATCGTTGACTTACTGGCCCATCCACTGGCCCAAACTACCGGCCTTTTCCCCAACATGGCAACGGCTCGACGAACGCGCAATCAAGAACGAGTATTTGAATGTTTGAAATCGCTAGAGCGTGAGATTTCAGCACAGGATTTGTTTGTGGAACTGCGCGATCGCGACCAAAGCATGGGTCTGGCGACGGTTTATCGCTCCCTAGAAGCGCTCAAGCTCGAGGGTGTGGTTCAAGTGCGCACCCTGACCAGCGGGGAATCGCTCTACAGCACAATGAAAGAAGACCGCCACCATTTCACCTGTCTCCACTGCGGTGTGTCGGCTCCCATTGATCACTGTCCGGTGCATGCCCTCGAGCAGCAGCTCAACCAAGACCATCGCTTTAAGGTCTACTATCACACGCTGGAGTTCTACGGTCTCTGCGTCCAATGCCAAAGCCAAAGCCAAGGCCAAGGCCAAAGCCAAGGCTAGACCCTGAAAGTTACCGACATGAAAGTCGCCTGCCTAAACATCACTCAATAAAAGCGCCGCACTAGGCCCACAGGTGCGCGATCGCACTGCGAATACCCGTAGAGCACCTCAAATTTGCCGCTGGTCGCCAGCACCTGGCACCACTCGCCTGCCGACGCCCACACTCGCAAGGGATGGAGCAAGCCCGCGACGATCGCCATCGTCGGACAGAGCAACAGTGCGACCAAAAACAACTTATAGAGGGAAATACTCGTGATCGGATGCAAGGTGCCATTCATAGCGTTCACCAGGGTTGATTCTCTAGGAGCTTTATTCTCTGTGGAGAGTATGCCCGACAAAACGGAGATTACCGACAGCCATATCTAGGATTGCGGCGAGGGAAGAACTCCGTCAAAACACGGATACCGTCATCCTCGACGCACGGCTGACTGAAGACGCAAAAATAGTTTAGTCCGAATCCTCGCAAAAGCTCAGCTTTCTGAACGATCTCAGCACAATCTCAGCCAAAAAATTAAAAATCGGGATGGCGGGATTCGAACCCACGGCCCCTTCGTCCCGAACGAAGTGCGCTACCAAGCTGCGCTACATCCCGTAGCGTTACAAACTATATCGCATCTCGCTTGAAAGTTACAAGCGAGATGCGAGCTGTCTGCGATCGCCCCCAGTTCAAGGGGTCGATAGAAGTTCTTCCTGAACCGCTTCTGGAGAAAGGGTCTCGGGAGCCAACCCCAAAATGCCGTTGCGAATACCAAACACGTTGGTGGGATCGTTCGCATCCTTGATTTTTGAGAGCATTTGCAGACTCGTGGGCGATACCATGTCTTTCAAAAAGCGTTTGCGAAGCTTCCCAACGCCATGGTGATGGGAAATCGAACCGCCGTGATCCAAAATAACTTGGCGCAACGCAATGTCGATGTGATGGAGAATGTCCTCAGAGTTCTCCACCCCTTTTGCGTAGAAGCCATTCATAAAATAAATACAAACCCCGGTCTGGTAAACCTGGGAAATACGACAGGAGAGAAACGGCTTGCCAGGCAAGTTATATTTTTGGTGCTGTACCTGAATTTCCGCACGTACATTGTCTACTACCGCATTGATTTGGCTCCAAGGCACACTGGTCTCAAAAGTCTCGCCTAAAATATTGAGGGAGGTGAGGAAATCTCGGATGTAGGCGATCGCAAACGTCAGATTATACCCCCGCTTACCATTGGTTGCCCCACCCGAAATCCCCCCAAACTGTTTCGCCAGTTGGTTAAGACTGCGCTGTTGATATTCAACTTCAGCAGTGCTGCCCTCCATCACCAGTGTGGCCGCTACCATCTCCAATGGTTTAAATTTAAGAATTTTATGCAGATAGAAGAACTTTGCCTGATTTTGAAGTTGCTTCTTCTTCGTTTCGGCAGCTCTTAAGGCCTGGCCAAATTGAAACTGCTTATTGTCCACCAGGCGAACACTTGAAGGCAGAAAGTTCGTCTGAGACAACGCACGTAGAAACGCCACGCCTCGGTCAAAGGAGGGAAATACTAAAGACGCGTGAGCTTGCACCTCAGGCAGTGGGCGGATTCGCAATACAGCCTTGGTAATCAAGCCCAAGTTGCCTTCACTGCCAAATAAAAGCTGTTGCAGCTGCATTCCCATCGACATCCGAGGCGGGGAAATCTGCTGGCAGATCAAGCCGCCGGGTGTGAGCAAGGTAATGTTCTCAACAATATCCTCAATGTTGCCATAGCGGTTTTTCTTCATGCCGCTGGCGTTGGTCGAAATCCATCCACCCAAGGTCGATAGCTCCATGCTGTCGGGCTCGTGACCACAGGTGAATCCGACCTCGCGCAGAGCAGCTTCCAATTGGGTGCCTGTGATACCCGCTTGGGCGCAAACCTGCATATTTTCAGTATCGATCCACTCGACTTTGTTCATCCGCCGAGTGTTCACCGCAACCATCATGCGCTGCTCTGCTTCCGGCAGGGTTAAGGCTGCGCTGACGCTGGTGCCGCCACCGTAGGGGATCAGACAAACATCATGCTGAATCGCAAGCTTCAATAGGGTTTCGGCATCTTGGTCGGACTCGCAGAAGAAAACCATATCCACGCCCCGAGGCAGTGCTCCGTACATGACAGTGAGCACTTCGCCCGCAGAGGTTTGGCCATGACTGTGGCGCAGCCGCACCGCATCCTCGAAGCTGTAGACGTGGCTGGGAAACTGGTCGGCGATCGCCTGACAAAACAGCTCATTTTTGCGCGGCGGCGCAATAGGCTTCTCCTGCACCTCCGGACGCAAATTCTGGGTATCCAAAGCAACCTCTAGTCCCCATTCTAGATAAGGCACAAGGTAGGGCATGGAATAGCCACACAATTCATAGCGGCTCCCCGTTAATCGCACCTCGCGGGTATCGGCGTCAATTACGAACCCCGTATCGGCATAGCCCCAACGGTGGCCCCATAGTTCCTCTGATTCCAAGTGTGCAAGGTTTTCCATGTTTATCTGTTGATGTTTCAGCATAACCCAGCAAAAATATGAACGAACTCAACCCCGAACCCAAACTATAGCGACGAACGCTGCCGAGGGGATGCCAACAAGAGCATGCTACCGATTCGTAGTCGTAATTGTCGATACCAGAGGAGCTGTTTAGTCTTAGAGGCCACCTTACCGAGGCATCAATGCAGGTGAAGACTTAGTGACAGGTTCAGCGGCACCGGTTCCCTGCAAGCTTGCTGCTGCAAGTACTTCAATCGTAGACCGAATTTCAGCCACGATCTCACGGCAGAGCTGACGACTACTGACATCTTGCTGGCGGGCCTGATAGTCAGCGATCGCAATGGGCGGCCCAAAGCGAACGCGAATCGGGTACCGCCGAGGAAAACGCGCCCCTTTGGGAAAAGCCTGAAAACTCCCTTCGATATAGGTGGGAATTACCGAAACATTGAGCTGCATGGCCAAAAACCAGTGCCTAGCTTAAAAGGCTGCAGATCTCCGGTTTTCGATCGCGTGCCTTCGGGAAACAGCAGAATCAGCTTATTTTGGGCGATCAGCTCCTGACAGATCTTGAGGGAATCTAGCGATTGCCCCCCTCGCTGAAACGGCACCATATTGAGAATGCGCTGGCAGATTTTCCCCTTTAGCGAGTGATCAAAGAAATAGTCTTTGGCGGCAAGACTATACACCTGATTCATCTTGCGATTGACTGCAGCAATCACAGCTGGGCCATCAAGGTGGCTGGAGTGGTTGGCCGCCAGCATCACCGGCTGATTGGCAGGCAGGTGTTCTAGTCCTTCGACTTGAAGATCAAACCAGTTGTGAAGCACAAACTTTCCACCAAACCAAACGACTGACTGGGCCAGCCGGTCGAGCATGGTCTTGGGTAGCTCAAATTCCTTAACGGACTGGCTTTTAGCAGCCTGATTGGAGTCACGTCCAACCTCAGAAATCTGAGAAGAAAAACTTTTTGTATTCGCCATAAGGCCTCGGTAATTGTCTAAAGCTAGAAAAAGAAGAAGCATTAAATCAACCTTTTCTACGACTCAGCTCTCCAGAATTCATCCAAGACTCGCATCTAAAGCTCACGCTGAAGTACAAGCTAGATGAGACATCAAATGACAACGGTCTTTCCCCTGTAAACGCTATCGATTCGACTAACGCTTTCAATAAAATCATTCAATAGTCGCAGTCAAAACACTGCGACGATCACACCCTCAAAATGTTGTATTTAGAGAACTACACCTGCCGCCTTCACTGCTGCATTCAAGGTTGCACCCCAGTCAAGCAGTGGAAGCTTAAGGATCGGAATTATCTCAGAAATACCACAAGCAAGAGTGTATTAAAGCTCACTTATTTTAGACTACAGTACAGGCTACTAGCTTGGTCTCATCAAGACAATTAGCCCGAGATTCGTTCATCGAAATCTTACCAGGGCGACTCTATTTTAAAGCTAATGTAAAGTGGCAACCCGCTGATTTTTCAGTACTTCCGCAGACCACCCAGCCCGAGTGGAGCAACTCTCAGGCGGCTTCACTCGGGCGTATTCTGCTCAGCCACCGTCATCTTAGGCGATCGCAGTCCGCGACTGAATCAGCGCCACAACCTGGTGTACACAGTCTTCTACGCTACTTTCATGGGTTTTACACTCAAGTTCTGGATTGAGCGGCGGCTCATAGGGATCATCAATGCCCGTGAACTGCTTAATCTCGCCCGCACGGGCTTTTTTATACAGTCCTTTGACGTCACGTTGCTCACAGACGGCCAAGGGAGTACTCACGTACACCTCAGCAAAACTGTCGATTTGGGCCCGCATTTCATCCCGCATCGCCCGGTAGGGGGAAATTACCGGCACCAGGACAACGACATCATTGCGGGTCAACAGCTTCGTAACAAAACCAATGCGTCGAATGTTGGTATCGCGGTCTGCCTTACTAAAACCCAAATCCTTGGTTAGCCCCTCCCGTACCACGTCTCCATCTAGAACCTCAACCCGGTAGCCCTGGTTACGCAGCTCTTGTTCGACGCCGTCGCAAATGGTGGACTTACCGGCCCCACTGAGTCCGGTGAACCAAACGGCGAGTCCATTATGAAGTTTGCTCATGGGCGACCTTAGCTCTTATTAGTTCTGATTACGATGTTGATGCGCTCCACATTTTAGCTGAAAATGCCCATCCATCCGAAGGGCTGAGCTGGGCGATCGCAACGCAAGCCTCCCCTAGCCCTCAAGCAACATGGTCGTAAAGATTAAGTAAAGAGATAAGCATCAACCTGAGCGGACAAGCTTTTCATGAGTCAATGTACAATGGTTGGTGAGTGCTAATAAACAGCGAACACTCCCAGACAACAGAGAGCAGTATTCAAGAGCTTGTGCGTTTAAAGCTCAAAGGTTAACTGTCAGGAAGGGGGAAATACGGCTGAGCAGCCAGGAGCCGATGCTTCCCGAACATTCACTTCAAAGCTAATTCTATAAAGTTAATTTTATGAATGATCCTACCCTGAATTACTCACCCAGAATGTCGAACGATCTTCCCTGAAAGTTGCATTACCTAGCTTCGACTTGAATATCATCTGAGATTCAATCAAATTTCTAACTTAACTAGACGAGCAATATCCAGTCAATGAACAATGACAATCCTGTAGATAGCAAAAATGTAAACTTCGATGTAAGGCCAAAAAAAGCTTTATTTGTTGTTGCTCATCAGGATGATGAAGTTTTTATTGTTTCAAGAATTAGAAAGCACCTCACTGAGAGCGATCAGGTATTTGTTCTCTGGACAGCTGTATCTTATCAAAAAGGAGAAGAGTTTAAAGAAACGAGATTGAGGGAGTCAAAAATGCTGATGGAAAAGCTTAAAATACCAAAGAGTCGATTTTGTTTTCTCATGTATTCGGATGGTTCAACCCATCAACATATTGGTGATATCGTTGCCGATTTAACGGTGAAGATTCGGACGATTGATCCTGATTTGATCTACATTCCGGCCTACGAAGGTGGGCACATCGACCATGACACCGCTCACTATTGCACGGTTGAGGCGGTGCATCAACTCGGTTCGTTGGCTGAAATCTACGAATTTCCAGAATACAGCGGCTATGCGACCCCCCTAGGGCTCCTGCCGCTGCGCATGCGACGCTATCCCAAAACACTGGGCACAGAATGTAGAACTTTATCAGATGAAGAATATAATTTTGTTTTAGATTGCTGGAAAATCTTCAAAAGCCAGCATTTCCCCCTTAACCTGTTGATCAAATTGAGTGCAGGCAAGCGCCTGACATTTGGCGTAGAGTACACCCGCCGACTGCCAAAGTATAACTACCAGGAGTTACCACCAACAGAGAAAATAGCCTATGAAAGATATTTAGATAGCAGCTATGAGGATTTCAAGCTAGGAATTCAAAATTATCTCAATCAAGCGCGAGGCTCGAAAACGACTCAGCAGGCCAATCTTTTTGAGAAGTAGCAATTTAAGAGCGGGGCTAAAAGTACTACGTAGAGCTAAATATGAGTCATTTTGCAGTTTTTGTTCTTTTTTTATTTATCGCTCCAACACTTGTTGTGATTGGCTCAAGCTATAGTTTTATTAAGTTTCTGCGATCGCCCACTCCAGCCAAAGATCTTGACGACCAGTCGTTACCCTCTGCGGCTGTCATAATGAGCGTCCGGGGCTTAGATCCCTCCTTATATGAATGCGTCAAGTCTCTGCTAGAGCAAGACTATCCAAGCTATTTGCTTAAGATTGTTGTGGATAGTGAGGAAGATGCAGCTTGGATCGGGCTTAGTCAACTCATCAAAGATTTTGCGTCCGACACAAATCCTATATTTCATGCCAAATCCAATGCCAAAGTCGAATTAGTTGCGCTCAAAACACGCTATGAGAGCTGTGGACTCAAGTGCAGCGCATTGATTCAGGCGGTCTCCCAGCTCAGTCCAGATCTAGATGTTGTTGCCTTCGTCGATTCTGACGTCATCACTCATCGCACTTGGCTTCGAGAACTCGTGAGTCCGTTAATCGATCCTAACGTGGGTTTGACATCTGGTCTCCCTTGGTACATTCCTGAGGAAAAAAACTTTGGCTCCCGTGTTCGCTATCTTTGGAATATCTATGGCCTAACCGGTCGATATATTTGCCGCACACCTTCCGGTGCATCCATGGGGATTCAGCGTCATCTCCTTACCCATGACAAAATTCTAGGGATTTGGCAAAACGTGCTTTCCGAAGACGTAACAGCATCCGTTGCCGTCCAAGCAGAAGGGCTAGAGGTTCGTTTTGTACAATCGCTCATTATGGTTAATCGCGAGAGTTGCAGCTTATCCGGTTGCTGGAACTTTGTGAAACGTCAGTTTTTCTGGACTCGCCTCTACAGCGATGAGTGGAATTTTATTGCGGCCCAGGCATTTTTTCGAGCCGCCGCTCTACTCTCTACCGCATTGTTACTGCCAGCTGCTTATTTAGCTCAACAATACAACGCAATTCTTATTGTCTCTTTCGGGCTATTTTTTTATTTTTTCTCGATCGGGATTTGTGTTTTTCTCATTCAGCTCAGTGTTCAACGATGGTTAATCAGTAATGGCGAAAAGATTTTTCCTTATTCTATTTTGGAGTTTCCCAAAATATTACTATCCTTTATTATTGCTCATCTAATTGTTCTAGGAGGAACGCTGTGTGCCTTTGGCATGAACAGCATTGAGTGGAGAGGAATTAAGTATCAGATTAAGCGGAATTCGGAAGTCAAGATGCTAAACTACTCTCCCTACAAGGGATCAGGATCTGCATCGAATGTATCTATCCTATAAAAAGGCTATTCTACAAACATACCGCCTTTCCTATCCAGACAAAGCTTCAAGAGTGGAATTCTAAACCGTCCTAGTAAACTGAGTGACTGATATCGATTCAAATAGGGAAACGACTGAGTGGCAACGCCTAAGTGGGTGGCTCATATCCCCACTTATCGATGGTAAATGACCAGTTTTGATATATCTTTGCGATCGTCTCTGAGGGCATTTGGTAGGGATTCTTCTGATATTTTTTCTGAGCATCGACATATTGAGAAAGCTGAGGTAAGGCAGCAGCAAAGCTATCGATCTGAAATGTTGTATAAATTGAGGACAATGTGCTTAGAGGGTCAACAATAAATGCCTCGTAGCGAAGCTCTATGAGATTTTCAGGCGAAATCAGCACCTGATCCTCAAAGAACTTACCCATAACTTCTCGATAAATCCAAAACACATTTTCTTCTAGCTCTGCTTCGCTTATAATTTGCAGACCATAGGCCTTATTCATTTGTTTTAGAGTATGGAGTTTAGACGCAAAGATTTCGTAGGGATTGCGATAAAGGTGAATAAATTTAGCCTTGGGAAAAAGCTCAAGCAACGTAGGAATTCGGGCCGTGTTGGCCGGACTCTTGAGTAAGAGTCGATTGCCAGGCATCGATAAGTAGGAAAATTTTAGTATGCGTAAATAATCAAGCTTCCACTGCTCGTGCTCATTAGCTGAGAGAGATTTAAATGAAACTGAATGGTCGAAGATTTCTCGTGTATTTTTTGGGAAATAAAAGCTATCAATATAACTGCAGGAAGGCGTTGTAGCCAAAGGAAATTCTTCTTCCTCTGGCTTATTTAACGATAACTCAATATTGTCCATTGGTCTTTTGTCCGGCATGCTGAGCTTAACCATGTTGCGGCCAAACCAGTCATTGAGAATGAACAGTTCAGGCAGCCACGCATGGAAAGACGAAACATAGCAAAAAGCTGGATCTAGGCTTAAGAGATGATGCAAGTAAGTCGTACCACTTCTCCAATGTCCCAAAATGATAATGGGATCTTCCGTAAAGTTAACAGCGTCTAATTTCTGCTGATATAAACGCTTGACGAGAAAACGACTTGGCTGTCCCAAAATTCCCATTGTAAAAGCAGGGATTAGCTTAGCGCGGTGCTCGCGATCAACGCCATAGGTATGAATTCTAGCGAATAGATTTTGGGGAGATCCCCCAGCCAGGGGATGTAAGGTTAGATGCATGACACACCAAAGTTTTTACTTTTATTCTGTAAAGATTTCTATTCTGCTTGGAGAGATATAAGTCGATCAGCTGACCCATTGGTAGCAGAGACTGATGTGAGACCAGTCCCAAAGTAGACTAGAATCTTGATGCTACACAGTATATATAATAACAGAACTGCTTCAGTGATATCAACACTAGATCCGAATTGGGCCAGGGTGGGCCGGCAACACCATCTCCAGACAACTGTGCTCATGCTCGATCGCACCTGGGTTAGTGCACTGAGGGGCGTGGATTCAACAGCCTAGTGGTTAAAATCACCACTGCATCTACAAACCGGCCTGGACAGCTTGGAGCTCTTCAAGTTGTTCAATTTCGGATTCTTGGCATTTTTGTGAAGTAACTGGTAATTCTGACTCCGAAACGATGAAAATTTGTCTAGTTTTACGAGATTCCCCCTAAAACACAGCGAGATTCAGAGACGATACATCTTGGGCTACGACCCAGTCTTCTCTTAGACTAGTCCCATCCGCTGGTTGTCCCTAAGGCATAGTTGCTCCGGGAATTCCTCCTACTGGATAGCTCGTCGCTTTATGTAACTTCTTATGTTTGACTGTTTCCGAATCAGTTTAGAGTCTTCTGCTCAACCTATAGACAAATTTAGGGGAAATTTTGAATGAAAGTTGCGATTCTTGCAGGCGGCCTTGGAACACGGCTCCAGGAGGAAACGGTTGAAAAGCCGAAGCCCATGGTGGAAATCGGGGGAAAACCTATCCTCTGGCATATCATGAAACATTATTCCCACTATGGCTTCAATGATTTTTTGATTGCCCTGGGCTACAAAGCGGAAGTCATCAAGAAATACATGGTGGATTATTGTGCCCTCAGCAGTAACTTGAGCGTCAACCTTCGCAGCGGAACGGTGCAGCGCCACAACAGCAGCTCTGCCCCTGACTGGGATGTGGATCTGATTGACACAGGGCTACACACCAATACCGGCGGACGTATCAAGCGACTTGCGCCCTACATTGGTAATGAAACCTTCATGCTGACTTGGGGAGATGGCGTTTCTGATATCAATTTGAATGAGCTATTAGCCTTCCACCGCTCCCATGGAAAATTAGCGACACTAACGGCGGTGCGTCCCCCGGCCCGGTTTGGTCACCTAGAACTCGATGGTGCTCAAATCACCGAATTTTCGGAAAAGCCTCAAACACGGGAAGGCTGGATTAACGGCGCATTCTTTGTGCTAGAGCCTGAGGTGTTTGACTACATTGACGGAGACAGCACCCAGTGGGAAAAAGCCCCGCTCGAGCGTTTGGCCAAGGATGGGCAGTTGATGGCTTACCAATACGAAGGCTTCTGGCAATGTATGGATACGCTGCGGGACAAACACCGCCTAGAGAGCCTGTGGTCAACGGGAGATGCACCTTGGAAAACTTGGGAGGATAACAGTAATGAAAGTTTTATTAACGGGACACCTGGGCTACATCGGAACAGTCTTGGTCCCGTTGCTATTGGCAAAAGGGCATGAGGTCGTTGGCCTCGATAGTGACCTGTTTCGGGGCAGTACATTTGGGGGAGGCATGTGCTCAATTCCGGAGTTGAAGCAGGATATTCGGGACGTGGTGGCCTCAGATTTGGCAGGATTTGAGGCGGTACTGCACTTGGCAGGTTTGTCGAATGATCCCTTGGGCCATTTCAATCCACAGCTCACCGATGAAATTAATCACCAGGCAACCGTTCGCCTAGCAGAGTTGGCCAAGGCAGCGGGGGTCTCCCGGTTTGTGTTTTCTTCGTCTTGCAGTAACTATGGTGCGGGTGGGCAAGACTGGCTGACGGAGGACTCACCGCTAAATCCGATGACGCCCTACGGCCATTCCAAAGCGGATTCCGAACATTCCTTGAATCGATTGGCGGACGATCGCTTTAGTCCAACCCATTTGCGCAACGCCACTGCTTTTGGGGCATCCCCTCGCATTCGGTTTGATTTGGTGCTCAATAACCTGATGGCCTGGGCCTTTACGACGGGCCGGGTGTTGATCAAAAGCGACGGCACACCTTGGCGACCGATTGTTCACATTGAGGATATTGGTCGGGCTTTTATTGCGGCGATGGAAGCACCCCGCGAGAAGATTCACGCAGAGGCGTTTAATGTGGGCCGCAACGCGGATAATTACCGGGTGCGCGAAATTGCCGATATTGTTCAGGAGACGGTGCCGGGCTGCGAAATTGAATATGCGGCGGGCGGCGGGCCGGGGCCGAGCTGCTATCGGGTAGATTGCAGCAAGATTGAGCGCGTCCTACCAGAGTTTCAGCCCCAGTGGGATGCACGCAAGGGAGCGCAGCAGCTGTTGCAGGCGTTTCACAAGGTGGGTCTAACGTTGGAGGAGTTTGAAGGGCCTCGGTATAATCGCATTGATCATGTGCATGATTTGATTGGGCGCGATCGCCTTTCTCCTCTCCTGCGCTGGCAAGACTAATGCAAGTTAGACCGGATGAACAGATGCTCATTCAAACCCGAGCAACGGGAAGCTGAGCCTTATCCCGTTCATGAACTTCGATCATGGCCTGAGTCAGCAACCTTATCTTAAAACCATGGAAAATGCTAAAGCCCGTTGCCATTCCTGTGGCAACTCTGAGCTGGATCTAATTATTAACTTTGGCAAGACGCCCTTGGCCGATGCCCTGCTTTCTAAGGCACAGCTTTCGCCAGAGGCACTCAAACAGGAGATTTTTGCCTCACTCGATTTGGCATTTTGCGCTCGATGTGGCTTGGTTCAAATTACGGAAAGCATCGATCCTGAAATCCTCTTTTGCCGAGACTATCCCTATTTTTCTTCGGTTTCTAAGTCCTTGATGCAGCATTTTGAGGATAGCGCTCAGTCGCTGATGCAAACGCGCAAACTGGATGAGAATAGCCTTGTGGTCGAAGCCGCCAGCAATGACGGCTATTTACTCAAGCATTTTCAGGCGGCAGGGGTGCCGGTACTGGGTATCGACCCAGCAGACGGGCCAGCAAAAGTCGCTCAGGATAGGGGAATTCCGACTCTTTGCACCTTTTTTGGGGAGCAGCTGGCGACTCAACTGCGCACAGAAGGCAACCAGGCGGATGTGTTTTTAGCCAATAATGTTTTGGCCCATGTGCCAGATTTGAATGGCTTTGTGGCGGGCGTTGCCATTTTGCTCAAACCCACCGGCGTGGCGGTGATCGAAGCGCCCTATGTGGTGGATTTGGTCGAGCATTGTGAGTTTGATACGATCTATCATCAGCACCTGTGTTACTTTTCGGTGACCGCACTCGATCGCCTGTTTCGCCGTCATCATCTCTTCCTCAATCGGGTTGAGCGTACTGCCATTCATGGCGGTTCCTTGCGGTTGTTTATTGAGCCCCAAGAGCAGGTGCAGGAGTCAGTACGATCGCTGCTGCAGTTAGAAACAGAACAGGGCGTCGATCGCCTGGACTATTACCGAGATTTTGCTGATCGCGTGTTAGGTGTGAAGCGATCGCTGCTCACGCTCCTAGACGGCCTCAAAACCCAAGGCAAACGTATTGCCGCCTACGGAGCAGCTGCTAAAGCCTGCACATTGCTGGCTTACACAGGCATTGATCAAACTTATCTAGACTATGTGGTGGATCTCAATCCACACAAGCATGGCCGCTACATGGGCGGTAATCATCTGGAGATTTTTCCACCGAGTAAACTGTTGGAAGATCAGCCGGATTATGTACTGATTTTGGCCTGGAACTTTGCTAGAGAAATTATGCAACAGCAGTCTGCCTATCGAGAAGCTGGGGGCAAATTTATTGTGCCGATTCCAGAGCCAAAAATTGTTGTGTAAGTGTTGTGTAAATGACTCATTCCTTGCAGTAGAGACGAACCGTCTATCCGTCCGATGCAAGGTTTGGATTCGTCACAGATTCTACATTGAACAATCACGGTTTGCCCCTACGCTATTTATTGATTTAATTTTATGACTTCTACTCTAATTTCGACTTCGATAATGCCCGAGAGAACTGGACTGAGAGCGATCGCCCACACCTGCCCCAACTGCGGCCATGGTGAGCTGTCAGTGTTTTACGAAGTCAAACAGGTGCCGGTACACAGCTGTTTGATGATGCCCAATCCGGAGGAGGCCAAAGCCTTTCCCTGCGGCGATGTATCTCTAGCGGTGTGTCTTCACTGCGGGTTTATTACCAACACGAAATTCGATGCTCATTGGTCAGCCTATGCCCCCAACTACGAAGATCAGCAGAGCTTTTCACCCACATTCAACCAGTTTGCGCGGGAACTAGCCCAGCGGCTGATTGACAAGTATGATCTGCACAACAAAGACATCCTTGAAATTGGCTGTAGTAAGGGCGACTTTTTGCTGTTGTTGTGTGAATTGGGCAACAATCGAGGTGTGGGCATTGACCCCTCAGTCGTACCCCAGCGAGTGCAAAGCGAAGCCGCCGATCGCGTCACCTTCATCCAAGACTACTACTCCGAAGCCCACGCCCAATACGTTGGAGATTTCATTTGCTGTCGGCACACCCTAGAGCACATTCAGCCCACTCAGGAGTTCCTGAAAACAATAAGAGCATCCATTGGCGATCGCCTCCACGTCAACGTTTTCTTCGAAATCCCAGACACCATTCGCGTCCTTCAGGAACAAGCCTTTGAAGATATTTACTACGAACACTGCTCCTATTTCACGCCTGGTTCCTTAGCGCGCTTGTTTCGTTCCTGTGGTTTTGAGGTGACGGATGTGTATTTTGGCTATGGCGATCAGTACTTGTTGATTGAAGCCAAGCCTGTGGCGGTTGATGCCGCGATCGTCCACACGATCGAAGAAACCCCAGCGCAAACCCTCGCCTACGTAACGCAATTCACGCAACAAATCGAGGCCAAACTTGCCTATTGGGAGCAGCACCTGACCCAAATGCAAGCAGCAGGCAAAAAAGTCGTGGTTTGGGGCTCAGGATCGAAGTGCGTGGCATTTTTGACAACACTCAATACCATTGACAAGATCCAGCATGTGGTCGATATCAACCCGCACCGCCATGGGCGCTTTATTCCAGGCGTGGGCAAGCAGATTCAGTCGCCGGAGTTTCTCAAGGACTATCAACCGGATGAGATCATCGTCATGAATGCTATCTATTGTTCCGAGATTCAAAAGATGTTGGATGACATGGGTGTTATCGCGAAGCTGGTTGCCCTTTAGCCCGAAATGTGGCTGGTAGCCCTATGTCCATAACCTTGTAAATGTTCAGATCTAGGCATAGAGGACGAGTTATAAAATGCGGATCACGATTCTAACGGTTGGCTCACGAGGAGATATCCAGCCCTATTTGGCCTTAGCTCTAAGACTGAAAGCCGTGGGCTATGAAGTTTGTATTGCGACTGAACAGATCTACCAAGCCTGGATCACTCAAGAAGGAATAAAATACGCTTTTCTACCGGGTAACTCTAAGGAACTTCATGCGAATGAAGCCTGGTTCAAACTGCTAGAAGAAACCGACAGTCGGCCAATTCTATCGGCCTACCGAGCCTACCGTGAATTCTTGCTGCCGACGCTGCGCGAACTCTTAGATGCTGCCTGGGAGGCTTGCCAAGGCTCAGACGTGATCCTGAGTTTGCCCACTGTCTACGCAGGGTCCCATATTGCGGAAAAGTTAGGGATTCCTTGCTTCACGGTCTGGACTTGTCCGTTTACCCCGACCCGCTATTTTCCCCATGCTTGGTCACGCTTACCCAGCCAGCAATGGGCGGGGGGGGCACTCAATCGCTTTTCCTACTGGATTCCGCAACTGCTGGATGAGAAGGTATTACTACCCACCATTAACCAGTGGCGACAGGACACCCTCGGGTTACCCCCCGTCAAAACGCATAGCAAGCAGGTGCAAGCCTATCCAACGCTATACAACTATAGTGCTGCCGTCTTGGCAAAACCGGCGGACTGGAATGATCGCATCCATCTCACAGGCTATTGGTTTCTCGATCGCCAGGAACCCTTCCACCCCCCCGACGAGCTGGTGGAGTTCTTGGCAGACGGGCCTGCGCCGGTGTACATTGGCTTTGGAAGCATTGGCGATCGCAATGCCACACGCACGCTTCAAATCGCCGTCGATGCCGTCGACAAAAGCGGTCAACGGGCGGTTCTCGAGAGCGGCTGGGCCGTGTTCAAACAGATCAAGCTTCCCCCTCAAATCTTTCAACTCCAGTCCGGTGCCGTTCCCCATGCGTGGCTATTCCCCCGTATGGCAGCGCTAATCCATCATGGCGGCGCAGGTACAACTGCCCAGGCTTCCGCAGCGGTAAGCCTACTGTCGTGATTTATCAGAAGTTCACCGATTATTATTTTGGGGAGAGCGCGTTGCCCGCTTGGGGGTCGGCCCACAACCATTGTATATTCGCGATCTCAAGGTGGATGAGTTGGCGGCAGCGATTCAAACCATGGTGAGCGATCGCACCTTACAAGCACATGCCAGACAATTGGGTCACAACCTCCAGACGGAAGATGGCATTGCCCAAGCCATTGATGTGATTCATCACTATGCGGACAAGCCAAGCTTACACCTAGCGATCACTCGATAACTTCATCATGAAATGGTTATGCTTTTGAACACTCATCACCATTCACGAAACCATTCACGAAATATGTGATGACCCGATGACTTGGATCTACCCATGAAATTTTTTAAGCAAATTGATTCACCCGCTCGCGTCCTTCACTGGCCCATCTTTCTGGGCTCCCTTTCTTCTATTTTTCTAGACTTTGGATTGCCGATCGCAGGCAAATCCCTAGGTGCAAGCGCCCTAGAAATTGGTGGACTCTATTCCATTTTTACCGTCACCACCATGCTCTTACGGCCCATCGTGGGTTGGGTTTTAGATCATTACAGCCGCAAACGCTGTTTTGTCGTCTCATTGCTCACCTATGCCCTCACCATGGCATTGTTTGCGCTCAGTCGAGATATTTTTGGCCTGTATATCGCTCGTTTTTGGGAGGGCATTGCAGCAGCCTGCCTCTGGATTTCCCTGCGAACGATTGGAGCAGATTTATCCACCTCTGCCGAGCGAGGCCGAACCATGGGCCGATTGCAGGAGGTCTATATGCGCTCTGGGATGGCAGGCGTGTTGATCGGACTCTTGATCATGCGCCAATGGCCCAGCCGCATGGGTTGGGCGATAACGTTTGCATTCTTCGGCATCACCGCCCTCCTCGGCGGGATTCAGGCCTGGCGCACAGTCCCAGAGACCAAACCCTTGGGGTCGAAAGCCCAACAGTCCATCACAAAGATACCGATGTCTCGCCAACTCGGCTTTCTGCTCGTGATTGTATTTACAACAGGCTTGGCGGAAGCGCTGATTAGTCCCATTTATTTGATTTTCTTACAGGATCGGTTTTCGGCGGATGTTCGCTTGCTGGCCTTGGCCTTTTTCCCGGCAGGCATTGTGATGAGCCTGCTACCATCGATTTTCGGCAAATGGAGCGATCGCTTCGGTCGCACGCCCCTGATGGCCGCAGGGCTGCTTGGCACAGGTCTACTCTATGGCTTATTGCCTGCCCTACCCAGCTTCATTTGGTTGGTCGCACTCTACACCCTTTCCTCCATCGGTTGGTCCATGGCCGAGCCGGCCAAGAGTGCTCTGATCAGTGATCTCAGCACGAGCGACACCTGGGGACGAATCTACGGGGTCTACGAATTTGTCACTCGCATTGGCGCGACCGTCGGGCCTCTGCTGGGCGGATGGCTTTACGATAGCGTCGGCCAAACGATTCCGTTCTATGTCACAGGAATCATTATGGTTGTGAGCGCGATCGCCGCCTTCGTCTTACTCCGCCAACCTGCCTCAACCGATTTACAAACCGCTGAAACACAAAAATCATGACTCCACAACAGAAAACCACTCAACAAACCACTCAAGGAAGCAATCAGCTCAACACTGAAGAATGCATTGTTCAAGTTACATCGGATGTAGACGAGGGCCAGGAATGCTTTGTTATTACAACCCCAGCAGCCACCTACTACTACCAAAAAGAAGGCTGTGGATTTTCAAGCCTGATCGATCGCAGCGGCAATGATTGGATCAACTACCACCCCACAGGAGGTTCGGCAGGGAATTACCGGGGCATCCCCAACATGGGTCTCAATGTTTTTGGCCACCCCGGATACACCACAGGTGCAAAAAGCTGGCTGAGCGAGCAGCGATCCCATTTCGTTCAGATTACATCAGAATCAGCAGATGGAACCTGGAAGGTCATCTGGGAGTTTCATCCCGACCGTGCCGTCATGACCGCTCAAAAAATCGGCGCATCCGCCTGGTTGTTGTATGAAGGAACCCCTGGAGGTAAATTTTTGCCTTCGGAGCAGTATTGGCTCTCCTCGGACGGCAAAGTTCGCCTTTGCGATCGCAAGTTCCGTGGCCACCTACCCAATCCCAAATGGGTTGCCTTCTGCGACCCCCAAAGTTCTCGCTCCTTAGTTCTGTCCTACAAGGGAGAGTCCACCCAAAAAGATACCTATTGGCCTATGGGAGGCGAGAAAGGCATGACGGTGTTTGGCTTTGGTCGTTCCGATTTGTTGGTAAGAACCAAGCGACACATTAGCGAAACTCCCTTTCAATTCTCTTTCGCCTTGGTAGAAACGCTCCAATACAAAGTCATTAAGGCAGCTGTCGAAACATTCTGAAGAGAACCTTCGGGAACGCTTCAAACGGGATCAAAACCTGAACCACAGTACATCCAGCCAAGTTCAAGACCGTTGAATCCCCTGGGCGAACCTCTCCCAACGCCCAGGGCGTTAGATATTCATCAGGAGCATCTCACTTTTGCGAAAACAGGTTCATCGGTGAGAATTAAAAGGGGGTGCATCCCAGTTATGTAACCCTCACCCAAAGTCCATCTCCCAAAAGGGGAGAAGGACTTTGAACTCTAGCTCCCTTTCTCCCGCCCTGGGGGAAGAGGGCGGTTCGGAGATCTGCAAAACTGGGATGCACTCATTAAAAGGTAAGCCAAGCCAAAGAGTTTAAGCCCTCTCTCAACCTTGATTGCGCTCTCCCCTCGCCTTAACCCGTACTGACGTTAAGATACTGGCATTGCTCGGCGTTAAGCCGACTAATTCAACCTCGATGCCTTGTTGTTCAAATCGATGAAGGAGTTGATGGATTCGAGTGACTGCAGATTGATCCCAAATATTGGTGTGACTCAGGTCGATAATGACCTGTTTTAGCGAATCCTGGAAATTAAAACTATCTAGAAAACGATCGGCTGACAGAAAGAAAAGCTGCCCTGAAACTCGATAGATTCGGGCTTCAGTCTCAATTTCTACTTCTGTTTCCACGCGCAGGAGACCAGCCAGGCTTTGGGCGAATAACAGTGCATTAGCTACGACGCCACAGAGGACGCCAATGGCTAAGTTGTTGGTGAGCAGTGTTGCAGCGATTGTCGTGATCGTTACCCCCGTTTCGCTTGGGGTAATGCGACGTAGGCGTTTGACCGAAGGCCAATTGAATGTACTGGCTGCAACCATTACCATCACAGCCACCAGAACTCCCATGGGAATTCTTGAGACCCAATCCCCGAGTAAAAACACAAATAAGAGCAAAAAGAAACCAGCACTGAAAGTCGAGAGCCGAGTCCGGCTACCCATGTGAACATTCACTGTTGAGAGGCCGATCATGCCACAGCCTGCCATGCCACCCAACAAACCTGTAACAATATTGGCTATCCCTTGACCCTTGGCTTCTTGGTGGCGATCGCTCCAGGTATCGGTGTATTCATCAATGGTGGTGGCTGCCAGAAAGGATTCTAACAAACCGATAAAAGATAATGCTAGTGCGTAGGGCGTAATGATCGCGAGGGTCTCGAGAGTTAAGGGCACCTGGGGAAAGAGTAGCTGGGGAAACGATTGCGGTAGGGAACCGATATCGCCTACGGTAGGCACTGTTACCCCTAGGCCAATCGCAATACAGGTGATCAGGGCGATCGCAATCAATGGAGACGGAATAACACTGAGCCCAGGCATTCGGCGAGTCAATCTGGGTAATCCATAGATAATGGCCAAGCCTCCAGCTAACATCAACCAGATCGTAACTTTTGCGTTTTCCCCAGTGAAGTGGGGAAATTGAGCTCGAAAAATCATGATCGCCAGGGCATTGTCAAAACCGGCCATGACGGCTCTGGAAACAAATCGCATTTGCCGAGCTAACTTGAGGAACCCCCAAAGAATCTGAAAGATACCAGTCAGAATCGTGGTTGCGAGAAGGTAATCAAAGCCATGGGCTTTAACCAAGGGGGTCATGACCAAGGCCATTGCACCTGTGGCGGCAGAAACCATGACCGATCGCCCGCCTAACACCGAGGTCACCAAGATAATGCAGAACGAGGTATACAGCCCAACCTTGGGATCGACCCCCGCGATGATCGAGAAGGCAATCGACTGGGGAATCAGTGTTAAGGCAATTAAAGCTCCCATAAATAGATCTCTGGGGAGGTCAGAGAACCATTCAGCAGAATTGAAAAGATTTTGAGGAATGAGCCGCAGTGAGATATTGCGCGAATTCATAGTTTGTCTCTAGATTGTATCGCCTCATTTCGTCTCTGGATAACGAGAACACGGAGCCAGTGGTGATTGTTGATTGCTGATTTTCTGAGTCAATTTCTGCTGATGGTTTTAAGCTAAAGATGCCAGCGTTGTGGCCGCTAGCGAATCCAGGGCGACCCCCCTTGAGCAAAACTACGGTAGAAGGGTTCGTCGGCGCAGGCGAGGAGTTCGCGATCGCCCTTACTGTCCCCATAGGCATAAAGATAGTACTGGTCGAGCGGCCCCAAGGTAGCTTCTAGACGACTGACTTTCTCCGGGCCATAACAGCTATTCCCCTCAAGCTTGCCGGTAATCTTAGCCTCGGCGTTCAAGGCCAGTTTAGACGCAATCACATCGTCTTCGGCAATGCCATAGCGGGCGGCCCAGGGTTTGAGGTAGACCTCAAGATTGGCACTGACAATCACGACGCGGTGGCCTTGGGCTTGGTGCCAGCACAACCGCTCTAGGGCTTGGGGATTGAGCCATTGATCCAAGGACTCGGTGGCAAAGCGAAGACCGGCGGTTTCAAGTTGGGTGATGTCGAAACCGTCGAAATATTGGGAGATGAGGGTTTCTTTGATGAAGTGATTCGATCGCAGCCCCAGTAAATAGGTCAACACGGCTCGTCTGTGTTTGAACAATCCACGTCTCACTGTTTTGGGTGACAACATCGAGGCCACAAAGGGCATAAAGGAGTCCTTTGTGGTCAGGGTGCCATCAAAATCAAATACAGCTAGTTTCGGTTGATCCAGCTTAGGCAATTGGGGGTTAGCCAATTGGGATAGATCGTCCGGGTTGGGCTTCGCAGGATTGGATTTAATACTCATCAGCCAGTCCTGGGTTTGGGCCATTCCCTTGTCTAAATCAACTTGAGGTTGATAGCCCAACACGCGCTGGGCTTTTTCGATGGAATAGGGAAAACGACGCGTTGCAATGTCGATCGTGTCTGGCGTGGCATCGAATTTGCGATTTGGAAACAGACGAATCGCCAGTTTCGCCAAGGCCGCAGGCACCCGTCGAAGTTTGGTGATATTTTCGAGTTTCGCCAGTCGCTGATAGTAATCTTTCCAGCTGGTGTGGCAGCCATCTGTAATGTTGAAGGCTTCGCCGTAGGCTTGCTGGGCGATCGCCAGAAAAATCCCATCCACCAAGTTATCGACATAGACGTGGTTGATCACGCCTCTACCGTTATTAATCAAAAAGAAACTTCCGTCCCGCATCATCTCCAGGGGACGCACCACCCAGGGAATGGAGCGGGGGCCATAGACATCGCCAGGGCGAATGACGATGACGCCAAAGCCGCTGTTCGGATTATTGAGCGCCATCACCTGCTGTTCTGACTCTAATTTCGTCAGGCAATAGGGATTTTGTCCGTCGTAAAATGGGCCTTCCTCCGTGACGTACTCTGGGTAGTTCATCCCATACACAACGACACTGGAAACTTGCACGAAGGCTTTAACGCCTGCGGCTTGGGCAGCCTTGGCCAACGCGACGCTACCGACCACGTTGACCTGACGGAATTCGTCTAGTTCACCGCTTTCCTTGACGATCGCAGCTGCATGAACAACGATATCAACGCCTTCGCAGACCTTGGCCAGGACATCCGGATCGGTGATGTCACCCTGGAGCATTTCAACACCCAGGGTTTCGGCGAAGTTTTCGCGATCGGGCGATCGCTGCAGGCCTCTCACCCGCATCCCCTGCTGAACGGCACGCCGCATCACCTGCTGGCCCACACAACCGCCAATCCCAGTAATCAGTAGCGTTTGGCCTTGCATTTCCATCATGATCGGCTTACGCATCCAGCGATTTCAGACTGCCCCGAACACAGGCTTGGCCAGCAGGTCTCGGCGTCGCCTGAACCAGCAGCCAGTCCCAGGAAACACAGCCCTTCGTAGCATAGTCGCGCAAGACCCGACGTCCCCGCGCGCTAAACAACAAATCCCGCAGCGAAGCCATTGTCCCCGGATTACTCTTGCGCATTTGCTGGGCATCTTTGCGAGTACATTTCCAAGGCTCAACTCGATAGGCTTGCAGATCAAACCCCGCTGCTTCAATCAGCTGAAATATCCCTTCTTGATCAAAAGCATGCAAATGGTAGGGATCAATGTGGCGGGTTTCGCCCAGGGGTACCGACAGAAAGAGTTGGCCATCGGGCCTAATCAGTTGACGCAGCCGATTCAAAAACAGGTCAGGATGGGGAACATGCTCGATGGTTTCGTAGGTCACGACCACATCAAACAGCTCGGGCCACTCAAACTTTTCCGCATCTGCTTGGTGAAAGCTAACCCCAGGCGTACCGTAGCGCTCTTCGGCATAGGCGATACTTTCGGGGGCAATGTCAACCCCAATCACCTGCTCTGCACCGATATCTTTGAGCATTTTGGAGCCGAAACCGGTTCCTGAGGCGATATCGAGAACCTTTTTGCCAATGACATAGTGACCCGCCGTAACATAGCGCTTCAGGTGTATTTCTAGGGCGCTTTGACTGGAGGCGTCCTGACCAATGGCCTCGGGCACCAAACGTTCCCAAACACCCCAGGTTTTAAGATGACCGGTAATGGGTTTATCGACGGCAACAGAACTGATGGATTTGGTTTGAGTCATAAATATCAAGACCTTTTAATGAAAATCAATCTAATATAAATCAATGCAGACCACTTTCCGCCTACACTCGCAAGGGATCGGAAGAAAGCAACGCCTGAGAAAGCAACACCTGAGAAAGCAACGCCTGAGAAAGTCTATCGGGTTTTAATGACGATCGCATGGCCATTGAGATTGTGAATCACGACTCGATCGCTCAGCTGCCGTTGCTCGTTCACAAATTTAGTAATACCGCCACAGACCATAAAGCCATAGTCATCATAAACAACAATACCACCCACCTCTAAGCGCTCCCAAACCCAATCAACGACATCCTTCGCGCTTTCATAAACGTCAACATCGACATGGCAAAGACGAAAGCGTTCGTTGTCAGGAATCAGGTGAGCCGTGTCATCAGGAAAAATCCCTTTGAGAATTTTCACGTTCTTGAGACTCAACTGGTCGAGAATTTGCTGCACATACTTTTCAGAGGTATCCGAATGCTCTCCACCCCTGTAAATTGAGTCTTCAGCAGAGGCCTTAACCACACCCTCGAAAGTATCGCAAAGATAAAGCGGGTCTTTAATACCCAGGGACTCAGCTCGCTTGGCCATCATCGCGCCGGTGCCCCCACGCCAAACCCCAACCTCAATCACACTGCCACGCAGCGAGGCTGTTTGCTCCACCAACTGCCATAGCTCGTAACAGCGGTAGTGATCCACCATCGTATAGGGAAAGATTTTCCAGTATATCTGGCGAAAGACAGAGTCTGTCTTCCAAGGAGCATAAGTGGCATAGGGGGTGGAAAACTGATAGGGCTCATTGCGATGCAGCAGATGGTGCAATGCACATTGGGTGCGATAAACCAAAGCCTTCGTAGCCTTTTGACGAGCAGCGGTTATCAGTTTCATTTAGATTATAGGGAAGTTAAGTAATGAGTCAGTTAATGGGATAACGAATAGTCAGAAGTTTGGGAAGAGCAATAGCCCCAGCGATCAAGGGCAAATCCCCATTCATCTTCTACCCGTTTGGCGATTTCTGGCTCAAGTTCATAGGAGTTTTTTCGGTACTTCGTATTCGCTTTAACATAGGAAGAGATATGATCCGAAACTGTCTCAAACCCAGGGATTCCGAGGGCACTATAAATTTGAGCAAGGCTTTCGATGGGTTTTTGCTCAAATGCTTCGTAGGAAACCTCAACGAGATTTCCGTCAGGGATGGTTTGATGGTCTTCGACAAACCGCTGCATCACTTCTCGATAAATGTGAAACACGTTATCAACTATTTCGGATAATTCTACATGCTGAAGTCCCCATAAATCAATCAATTTCTGGCAGGTGTGTAACTTTGACGTAAAAACGGTGTAGGGATTGCGGTAAATATGAATGAACTTAGCATTGGGGAACATCTCCAAGAGCGTGGGGATACGAGCCGTGTTAGCCGGACTTTTGAGCAGTAGCTGACGGTTGTCACACCCCATCGAGGCCATTTTCAAAACAGTTGAGTAGCAGTCTTTCCAATGTTGATACTCGGCTGGCGATAGTCCCTCAAACAGGACTGACTTCCGAAAAATTTCTCGTGTGTATTGGGGAAAGAAAAAGGTGTGGATGTAGCTGTAGCGGCAGTAACCGGCCATCGCCAGCTCTTCCTCTTCCGGCTTGTGAATCGAGATTTCAACATTATCCATGGGGCGCGTCTTGGGCAAGCTTGCCGACACTAAGGCGCGAATCGGCAAGCTATCGCCCAGGAAGAGTTCGGGTACCCAGGCTTGATAGGAGGAGGCGTAGCCAAATCTCGGATCTTGGCTCATGAGGTGATGCAAATAAGTGGTGCCACTACGCCAGTGACCCAGAATGAAAATGGGTTCTGGCTCTAACTGCATTGCAGGCAAGATTTTTCGCAATCGCCGCCGTTCGAGGATGCGCTCTGGCTCCCCAAAGGCGCTCAGGCCCCGCATGAGTAGGGTCTGGGGAAAGTGGGCGCGATCGCTCCCATAGGTTTTGAGCAAGTAAGACAGGTTTTGGCAAGAGCTACCGGACAGCGGATGGAGATTGAGTGTCATTAGATTTCCTGGTTTATGATTTTCGGGTTTATGATTTTCGAGCTTGGGATTTTCGGGCTTGGGCTTTTCGGGTTTATGATTTTCGGGTTTGGTTTTTTTGGGTGGCGAATCCTTGGGGCGCGTTGACGCATATTCTGGGATGAAACGATCGTCAGCAGCGTCGTCAAGGCTTGGGTTAAATGCATCAGCGGTAGGATCAAGATGAGGGGTAAATCATGCCCCAGGGCTCGACGAACAGACCGCTGGTTCAAATTCCGAGTCGTCTGCTCAGTCGGTTCAGTAGCAATCACAAACCGCTCGGTTGTTTCGATCAAAAGCACCAACGCCAATAAATAGAAACAAAACCCAGCGGTAATCCAGCCCATCGTCCGGAAGTCTCCCCCTAGGACGCTCCAGAACATTTTTGCGAGAAATCGCAAATTGGTCAGGGAGACAAACAGGCCTTGGGCCGCTAAGAGTAACCAAAGGCGATGGTGAAGCCGTAGGGCTGCCAGGCGTTGACGAATTTCTTGGCCAAACTGGGCGGGGGGGGAGGGCGATCGCCGCACACTCATCAAGGCTCCCACAAATCGAATGTGATGTCCTTCTTGATAGAGCAATTGCCCTAGGGCGACATCAGTTTGGCCCATCCTTTTCCAGCGTTCCAAAACATAAGGCTGGAGTAAATAACAAGTTTTAATCGCCATGGAACCCTGCCACAGAAGGCCACCCACCGCAATCATTTGAATCGCCGCGAGGGCATTCCAGGCATATTGAAATTGCGATCGCAGCCAAAGTTGCGGCTGGCGCGATCGTGGCACCCGATCCTGCCAAGGGCAAGATGTGGTCGCCGTTATCCCCTGCAAGGAGAGCGGAGCGGTGAGCTCCCGCAGCCAGGTGGTGCGCGGCGTCAGCTGGGGGCTGACTAGGGCCAACACGGTGGGTGGGCTCTTGCTCCGCTGGCAAGCTTGAATGGCTTGGTAAAACGCCTGACTGCTACCCGAGGCATCGAGGTTCGGAGTAAAGGCGCAGGGTAAGAAGTCCACGGCGATCGCCGGATATTCCCCCAGTACCGCCTCTAGCTGCGCCAGATCCAGCTCCCCCCTGGGTGCAGATGCATCCAGCGCAATCCGCAACCGATAGTTGGGGTGATCCTGGCTGAGCAATGCTCGCACACAGGCGAGGTCTTGATAGCCCAAACGCAGCAGCGGCAGCACGACCGTGATGCTGGGCAACTCAAAGCCAATTTCGGAGAGCACTAGGCCTTGAGAACGGGTTCTTTTGAGCCTAAAATACAGAAAAATTAGCAGCCCAAAGTGAAAGTCACCCAACCAAAGAAGGTTCCAAAACAAGAATGGAACACTGAAGAAAATATCAATTAAATAATCCATCTTGCCCTAATAATTAGGCGCTTAACCCATATGTTCCAATACAGAATGTAGTGGCGTCCTGATGTGGTGGTGTACCGACGTTCATCCCTAGGCCGGTGAGCACCCTAGGGAAGACCCGAGAGAGTGGCAGATTTTTGCTTGCGGGCGATCGCCCGCTGGCGATTCAGCTCGGGCACCCCCAGAGCATGGGAGACCCAGTCACCAAAGCCCGGAATCAGCTGACTGATCGCAAGCGTCACCTTGGCAGAGGTCTCACCGACCAGGTTTTGGTTGACAATCAACTGGGCTCGGTTTTGGCGAATGGCGGCGAGCACACCACTCGCCACCAGGGACGGGTGAGAAATGCCGGAGAGTTTAGGGGCTGGCAACTCGGTTTTGGCAAACATACCGGACTCAGCAATATAGCCCGGACAGACGACGGAGATCTGAATCGGGGAGTCTATGAGTTCCTGACGCAGCGAGTCGCTCCAGAGCAGCAGACCGGCTTTGCTGGCCGCATACACGCTGTCGTAGGGGTGGGCCATCTTGGCGGCGAGGGATGCAACATTGACGATGTGGCCCTGGTGCCGTGCCCGAAACCCCGGCAGTAGCAGACGCGTTAGTTCCATGGCCGCCATCAGATTCACTGCAATCAATGCTTGCATATGTGCCAGGGTGCAGTCTTCAAAGGCGCGATAGCTGGCGAGGCCCGCGTTGTTGATCAGCACATCAATGGGGCCGCAATCGCGCTCAATCGTCTCAACCAAGCGTGCCAAGGTCTCAAGCTTCGACAAATCCCAGTCGTAGCCAACGGCTTGGCCGCCACTCGCCAAGATTTTTTCGCACCAGGCATCAAGGGGCGATCGCGCAATGTCCACACCCACCACCTTAGCCCCAGCCTGAACAAGCTGCTGGCTAATGTAGCCGCCAAGGCCACCCGCAGCGCCCGTTAAAACCACGGTTTTTCCGGTTAAATCCGTCATGGTGCTATCCCAAAAACGAGTGGAGCTAAAGACCAGAGCTAAGCAGTGGCTGCCATCTCGGCAACGAGAGCCCCAAGCCAACAAGGGACAGGAAAACGGCAAGGGCGATCGCCTTTTGCCCCGGCGTCGCAATCACGTACAGCAGAATCGGGTTTAAGCGGCTGAGCAGCGGCAGTTCCAAAAAGCCACTCTGGATGAAGTAAGACAAAAACCGCCCCAACATCCGTGCATCCGGTGGCGGACAGACAATGCCAGAGCCCTCTAAGGCGTTCAGCGTCGCCTCGCAACTAATCGTCGGTCGTCGCTCCGCCGCGTTCAATTCGGGCAAGGTGAGGCCTTCCTCATACTCCTGGGTGAAAAAGGGCAGCAGGCGATTGAAAGGATTTTCGGCATCCTGAGCCGCGTCTGCTTTAAGGGCTGCGACCCACTCTCGATAGGGAATCTGGCGCAGGTCAAGCCCCAGCAGCCGGTAGGCACTGCCCAAGGTCTTCAGGGTAATCGCTTGGGGATGTTGCAGGTGAAACACATGGCCGATGGACTGGGGCTGCATCGACAAATACACGATCGAGCGGCTGACATAGTCTACGGGGGAAGCGTCTAGCATAAAGGTCAGATCGGGCATGACCCCCATGCGGAAGCACTGCTTCAGCATCATGCAGACAAAATCATTGGTGTTGGTAATGCCGGTGTTGCTGTCGCCGGAGATAAACGAGGCGCGGTGGATGGTGATCGGAATGCCGCGATCGCGCCCCAACAGCATGACTTGCTCGGCCACCCACTTGCTGTGGGAATAACCAATGAACATCCCTTCGGTGGAATCCAGGGGATCAGCCTCGGTGAGCACCCGGCCTGCATAGGCAGATGATTCAAACACTGCCACGCTCGAAACATAGTGAACTGGCTTGGTTTTGTTTTGGCAGGCCAAGCGCAAAATTTCTTGGGTGCCCTGAACGTTGGGCTTTTTGAGCGCCGAGTAGGGCAGGATGTAATTGAGCATGGCGGCGCTGTGATAGATCGCGTCCAGCTTCTGGGACAACGCACCGAAGGCCGCTTCGGTCAGCCCCAGCAGTGGCTGCGTGATGTCCCCCAACACTGGAACGATGCGGCTCGCCCAGGCGGGCTGCCAAATCTCGTAGCGGGATAGGTTTTGCTGGAGGCGGGTTTTGGCCTCGCCCACGCTGTTGGCACGGGTGAGGCAATAGACGTCGGCGGCGGTGTGGCGCAGCAGATCTTGGATGAGGAATGCGCCCAAAAAGCCAGTTCCCCCGGTGACGAAGACCGCTGTCGGGTTTGTGACCACATGCTCTAGCTGAGCCAGATCCACGGGGGCCTGGGGCCGAATTTCGTCAGCGAGGGTGACCTCTGCTTTGAGATCAAGCGATTTTGGAACGAAGGGTCTATCCTTGGTGGGCGAAACGGCGACTCCGCCTCGGAGGCGAGACAGGAGTTGCGATCGCTGCTCAGGACTTAAGTTAGCCAGCCGTTCAGATAGATTGTTCATGTATAAGTTCAGTCTAGATTTTGAAGCTGGAAGGCGCTGGACGAGTTGAGGCGCTAGACGAGCTGTTTCCACAGTCGTTTTTACAGTCGTTTTTACAGTCGTTTCTACGGTTCGTCGCCTGCCTCAACTTCTGCCAACATCTTGGCTAGGGTTGCGTCATCAACTTGGGCCAGAAGCTGACTTTCGATATCTGCGGCTTCTTCGGCCAGGCGAGCCGAGAAGGTTTCGAGGGTGGGGTAGTGCCAAAGCAGTGTGGGTGAAACCTCAAAACCGAGAAATTTCTCAGCTTCAGCCATCAACGCCATGGCTTTAGCCGAGTCGAGGCCAAAGTTGTCGAAGGTGACGGTGGGATCGATTTCATCAGGCTCATAGTCGGTCTGAGCTGCCAGCTGGGCAACCATCCATTCCTGGATTGCTTCTGCGGTCAGGGTTGATGTGGAAGTGATCATGGTCTTACCCTCAACAATATATTTAAACAACAATACGTTTAGCTCAGGCTAAATATTTTAAGAGAGATCTCATTAGCAAGACATCTCATTTCATCAGCAAGACATCTCATTAGACCTCTTGCACAAACCCAAACCCTCACCTAAAGTCCCTCTCCCCCCCCCCGATGGGAGAGGGACTTTGAAGTTGCTCCCCTTCTGCCCTTTTGGGAATAAGGGGCTGGGGGTGAGGGGGGTGTTTGTTTTCATGCGAAGGGCCTATTGAGAGATATCTAGCGAGAGGGTCGCGATCGCCAAACAAAGGATTCGCGCCAACGAGCCTAGTTTGTGCCCATTTTTGCGCCCATTAACTTTGCGCCCATTAACTTTGCGCCCATTAACTTTGCGCCCATTAACAATGTCATCCTGAAGTCGCAGACTCGAGCGTGTAACTGCAAACCCAAGCTAAAAGACCAAGAGCGAGAGAATACAGTTCTATCTTGTGCCATTTGATCACATTCAACCAGAATTGACTCCGGCGAATCAACTAGCTTTATCGAACTTTCAAGTGATCCTGACATAACGGATACATTTTGCGACACATCCGTTGAGACTATATCCGTTGAGACTGCATCCGTTGAGACTGCATCCGTTGAGATTGCGCCTCATTCCCTTCAGCCTGCGCCCTGTTCATGAGCCTTGGGGGCGATAGAAACAGATCGACCCCGGCAAGCGCACGCCCTGGAGGTTGAGCGACTGAACCCGGTAATTGTAGGCTGCACCGAGCAAAAGCTGATGGGCGATGTCTACCACGCGGCGGTTGGTGGCGGGCTCTAGGGCAGAACCTTTGACCCACTCGTTAAATGCACCCATGGCGGGGCCACACCAGATTTGGTAGTCGAGTTTGCGATCGACGGTACCGGGCTCCGCAGGGGCGATCGCGGCATCTCCGCCTCGAGCCCAGCGGGAGGACAGCCCCAAATAGCGCCGGAAGACCATCGCCATCTGCATTTTGGGATCCTTGAGGGCACGCTCTAGCTTGGCGGGGTTACGCTGGCGCTGGTAGTCCACGACTTCTTGCCAAGCGGCGGTCACGGACTGCTGCAGGATTTGCTTCTCGAGCTTGGTGCGCTCGGCAGCGGGGATATCGTCAAAGGAGGCGTAGGCGGAATACAGCTCGTACAGTTTCTTGGCCCGCATCGGGAACAGGGTTTTCTTTTTGAGCACCTGAACTTTTACCCCTGCCTCAAACATGTCGGCGGCGGGGGCCATGGCAACATCGGCCATTTCGGCTTCGGCTAAAAGCGCTTTGGTGTGCGCTGAGGTGCCCGCTTCGAGGCAGGCTTGGTTAATCGAGCCGGTGACGACGTAGGCAGCACCCATCATGAAGGCAGACAGTACCGACTGAGGTGTAGCAATGCCACCAGCTGCGCCGATGCGCACGGGTTGAGCGTAGTTTTGTTCGGCTTGGAGGCGATCGCGAATCGCAATCATCGCAGGCAAAACACACACCAGCGGACGATTATCGGTATGCCCCCCCGAATCCGCCTCGACGGTAATGTCATCGGCCATGGGCACGTGGGCCGCGAGCTGAGCCTGCTGCTCGGTGATCAAGCCTTGGGCTACGAGATCCTGGAGCAGTTTGACCGGCGCGGGCCGCATAAATTTGACGGCGACTTCCTGGCGCGAAACCTTGGCAAGGATGCGGTTATGGATCTCAATTTGGTTGGCAGCATTGAGGCGCAAACCGGCAACGCGGTAGTAGACCAGGCTGGGTGTGAGGTCTAGGAAAGCAGACGCCTCAACGGTGTGAACACCGCGATCGAGATACAGCTGAACTGTGGCCAGCTCCAGGCGTGGGTCGTGGGGATTGTGGAGCAGATTGAAACAGTAGGGGCCCTGGGGAGGGCTTGCTGGACTTGGGCGATCGCCGCTTCAACCTGTGCCAAGGACATCCCGCCTGTGCCCAGGGAGCCCAAGAGTCCAGCAAGCCCGAGGGCAATGATCATCTCCGCCGAGGCAATCCCCCCAGCCATGGCCCCAGCCATGTAGGCAGATTGGACACCGTGGTGGGCCAAAAAGCTCGGGTCACCGAGGTTTTGCAGCGGCAGGGCAGGGGCGAGGGTGAGCAGTTCTGCCTGGGGAATCAAGCCAGATTGGGCCAGATCAGGGGGGGCTTGGGTTGCACTTGCACCCTGGGCGGTCAGCCCCAGTTTGCCCTGGTAGCGAATCACATAGAGCGGCTGATGCAGCTGCATCAGCTGTGCTTGCATGGAGCTCTCGTCCCAGGCCACCTGGGTGAGGTCGCCTTGCCAGGCTTGGGTGTCGGGTGGGCTGAGGGTGACGGTGGGCATAATGGCTGTTTGCGTAAGGAGTTTTCGGGTTAGAGGGGTGGGAGTTAGGGCTGGGTCAGCAGGTCACGCATCTTTTCAAGGCAGCTTTGCGATTTTCCAAGAAGGCGGCGTGGGCTTGACTCAAAGCAATTTGGGAGTCCAGAAGGCGATCATCCACCGTCGTCGTGGCAGGATCCAGCCACGCCGTCGGGACGAACCGCCGTTCGTCCGGTTCGGGCTTGGATTCGGGCTGGGGTTCAGGCTCGGATTCGGGCTCGGATTCGGGCTGGGGTTCGAGCAGAACATTCTGCTGGGGAGCGCGTTCAACCCTGACATCCTTAAACTGGGCTCGGTTCGCCTCGCTGAGGATAGTTTTGGCGATCGCCGCCCCCCCCAAGGGCACGGTCTTCACCATCACCCGCTTGGGCTCAGGAGCATCTACATCCCCATAGAGCGGCATCAAATCCAACGGCACCCGATGGCTGACCAACTTGGCTAGCGCCTGAACGACTGAGACTTGGTCGTCGGTACCGCGCCGGTTGAGCGAGGCCACCATGTGGGGTTTGCCAGCCAAGTTGGTGCTGATCCAGCGGCCACAGGTCGAACCCGCCCCGACCTCCACGAAAATGCGGGCCCCGTCGTTGTAGACCTGATTGACCAGGCGGGGAAGATCAATCGGGTTGCAGAGATTGGTGGCGATCGCTCCCCAATCCTCTGACTCTCCAGATCCATCGGTTCATAGGTCGCCGTCGAATACAGCTTGGCGTGGCCCGCCAGGTTCGACTTGAGGGGCATTGTATTCATTTGGGCCAGTTCAGCATGCTCAGAGGCCATGGCCTGACAATGCATCACGTAGTTAAACGGTGCCCGGAACCCCTGACAACCCAGGGCATCAATGACCTGCTGGCAGAGCCCAGGATCTCCCGCAATCACCACCTCATTGGCGGTATTAATTTGGGTTAGATAAACGCGATCGAAGGGGACGATGGCCGCCCTGACCTTCTCAGCCGCCGCCACCACCACAAAATTGCTCCACAAATCTTGGCCGTTATCTTCGGCCACCTGGGCATGCCCCAGTAGTCGCGCACCGCATTTTTGGCACCGGCAAGCCGCTCGTGAAAGAGGGGAGATTGGAGCACTTGAGCACTGACTTGTCCCATTGACTTGTCTTCAAACACGCGCTGGGCAAGCATCATGCTGGTTTCTCCCAGGCTGTAGCCAAAGGCCATGTGGGGCTGAATCTTGAAACAGTCCTCCAAGACGGCGGTGGTGATGCCAGAGCAGCCGATCTCTGACTCGAACATCATGATTGGATCCGCCATTAGTTGCAGATCCAAGGCTTCGAGATCGCGCTTACTCAAGCCAGTGAGGCTACGGGGATAAAACATCCGATCGATACGACCGAGGGGCTCGCGCAATTGCTCCAGCAGCGGCAAGTTAAAAATTTCGGGGAAGAGGCGGAAGCGATCGCGCACCTGCCCCATATAGCAGCCAAAGGCACCCGGATAGACAAACGCCACCTTGCCGTTGACGCCCTGGGGATGACCTTGGGGATTCGCTGTAAAGAAGCTGCCGCTGGGAGCTTGCCAATCTTGACCGGTTTCAAAGGCTTTGGCGATGGCAGCACTCGCCTTGGAGAGGTCGCGGGTCAGCTTGTCCTTCTGTCCGCCCACCAAGCCCAGCACATAAGGCAGATGGGCCTGCTGGCGGTAGGTTTTGAAGCAGGTGCGGGCGAGCTGGGCTAGGGAATCGCTGGTGCTCAGGGCTTGCTCGAAGGCCGCCAGATTCGCTTCGAGATCGGCGCGATCGCGCCCCGCGATCGGAAACAAATGAAATGGCCTTTGCTCTAGATAGGTTCTGCTGCGCACAGGTTGCGCTAGTGCTTCTGACAGCACCAGGTGAGAGGCAATCCCTTCCAGGCTGATGTGGCTAAGGGCTGCCCGGCGCTGGGTAGAGCCTGCACCCAAGAGCCAAGCGCGAGAGTCTGAGGCGACGTAGAACGGGGTGTTGTTCCAGATGTTTGAATCGGAGCGGCCTGAATCGGAGCGGCCTGAATCGGAGCGGCCTGAATCGGCCTTGGGCTGCTGGGGAGCACTCCAGTTGGGGACGGCAGGAATATAGCGGTGGTAGAGGCAGAGGGCAGTTTTGATTAAGCTGGCGATCGCCGCCGCCACCCCCGTGTGGCCAATGTTAGCCGTAGCACTGCCGAGGGCACAGGTGAGCTGTGAAGCCAAAGGTGCAGTCGAGGCCGGAACCTCGCTGAGGCGGTAGGCCTGGGTCAGGCCGATCATTTCGGCGCTGTCGGCCCGGGGAACACCGCTGCCACAGACTTCTAGGTAACCAATTTCAGCGGTGGAAATTCCCAGCTGGGCGTAGGCTGTTGCACAGACGTGGGCGACGCAATCCGACGCAGCCCCAACCGAGTCGGGACGAGCGGCCGTTCGTCCAGCTGTTTGCGAGGATCTCGGCAAATTCGCAAAGCTGAGGGCATCCACCACGGCATAGATGCGATCGCCCTCGACCCTCGCCGCCTCCAGACGCTTCAGCACCACAGCCCCAGCACCCTCACCCACCATCGCGCCCTGGGCCTGCTGGTCGAAACTCAACGTGGGCTTGCTCGCTTTCCCAGAAACGGTTTTCCCAGAATCAGTTTCTCCGGTATTGATCCGCGCCACCTGGTTGCGCAGCAACACCTGCTCAAACCCACCCGCCAAATCCACCGCCCCCACCAATACCGCATCTGCATGCCCATAGGCCAGCAAATTTTGAGCGACTTCGAGCGCCTTAAGGGCCGAATCTTCCCCAGCACTGAGCGTAAACGACGGAGCCTTAAAGTCCCACAACGCCGAGATTCGGCTGGGCATGATGTTGCCGATGTAGCCCACATATTCACTAGTTTGGGCGGGCGGGTGCAGACTGTCCTTGAGAATTTGGGTCAGGGCCGCTAGCTTGTCCGCAGGCAGTTTACCGCCGGTTTCGACCAAGCCCGCTTCCACCTGCCAATCAAAGTTCCAGCGCTGCTGTAGTTGATGAATCGACAATTCCGTTTCCATCGCGATCAGCACCGCGACGTTATCACCGGGCTTAATCTGGGCGTCCTGGAGGGCGCGATCGGCCACTTTCAGCATTAGCAACTGTTGGGGTTGCAACTTATTGACTTCGTTGGGCGGAATTTTGTAGCGAATCGGGTCGATGTCCACTTGGTCGATGTAGGCTCCCTCGGGAGCCGCTTCAAAACCATAGGCCTTCAGCAGGTCGGTACAATGTTCCAGGCCTTGCCAGCGCTGCTGGGGCAGGGGTTTGAACTGCTGGGTGCCATCGTAGAAGGCGCGATCGATCGCATCCAGCCCATCCGCATCGCCAAAGCAAGCATCCATCCCCACAATCGCCAGGGGAATTTTGGTCTCATGGGGCGTAAAGGGGGTTGCCGAGGCATCTGCCGCACCGGCCTGGGGCGCTTCTTCCAAGATCAAATGGGCATTGGTGCCGCCAAAGCCGAAGGCATTGATCGCCGTGCGCTTAGGTTTCCCGGTGACGGGCCAGGGCGTGGGCTCGGTGACAATGCGATCGCGGCTCACCACCCCATGGGGCGAGGTCTGGGGTTGCTGGAGATTAATCGTCGGCGGAATCAGGCCATGCTCCATGCCCAAAATCACCTTGAGCAAACTCACCATCCCCGCCGCCGTCAGCAGGTGACCCGTGTTGGCCTTGACGGCACCCACCAGCGGCTTGGCCCCGGCGCTGTGGAAAAATTCGTCAATCGAACTCAGCTCGGTGCTGTCACCCAGCAACGTCCCCGTGGCGTGGCATTCCACATAGTCCACGTCCTTGGGCGACAGTCCTGCCGCTTCGTAGGCGCGCTCAAAGGCGATCACCTGGCCCTTTTGGTTGGGGCTGAGCAGGTGTTTGCCACGTCCGTCGTTGGAGAGGCCGACACCGGAGACGATGGCATGGATGGTATCGCCATCGCGCACCGCATCGCTGTAGCGCTTGAGCACGAGCATCCCTACGCCGTCGGCGGGGGTGAGACCGCGCGATCGCTCATCAAACGGGCAACTGACGCCATTGTCGGGATAGGCCTGCAACCCGGAAAACAACATGCGTACAAACAGCGAATCGGAATAGCTCGCCGCCCCGGCCAACATCAAGTCGGCCTCGCCCGAAAGCAAATAGTGACGCGCCAACTCCACCGCATAGAGCGACGACGAACAGGCTGCGTCGAGGGCAAAGTGCAGATTCGACAGCGACAACGCCTCCGCAACGATTTGGGAGGGCAAGCTCGACATGCGAGCATTGAGCAGGTCTACCGGCTGTTGGGTTCCGGGCAATGGCGCAAACCGAAACTCGGGGTCTTGCAACAACTCCTGCACCGCCGGTGCAATTCCCGCCTGGTACATTGGCCCAAACAACCGATTGGAATGGTGCAACGGCAATGACAAATTGCCCAAAATCACCCCACATTTGTCCCGCAGAGCCGAGGGGGTATTCGTCTGCAATGACTCACCCCAGGCGGTCTCCCAATAGCCACTGTTTTGCAACGCCTGCCGCGCCACGTACAGCGAGGCCTGGGCGATGGGATCTAGACCTGCCAGGGTTTTGGGGGCGATCGCATACCCCGAGGCATCAAAGCGAAAATCGCGAATAAACCCACCCTTGAGCGAATAGGTCTGATCCGGATTCTCCTTGCCCTCGCCCCGGAAAATCTTGGGGTCAACGCCAAACTCATCGATCGTTGCATCCGAAGTAGAGTCCTTACCTTGAACCAAATTTTGCCAAAACTGCTCTGGGTTTTCCGCGTCGGGGAAAAGGCAAGAGAGGCCAATGACTGCAATTTGCTCAGTTTTCATAGAACGTTGAATAATATTCAGATAATTTTGCTTCCGGCAGAGGTTCAGACTATTTTCGCGTCTGAAGCAACAACGCTCAATCCCTTAAGCAGCCTTAGAACTCAAGGGGAAAATCGTTGCTTCCGCACGGGTAACACGGCTATAGATTGTGCCATCTTCAGCATGGACGGTGATATCAATTTCCAACCGAGTTTCAGTTTTAGAGACCAACTTTGTCGTGGTGTAGAACGGTTTGTCATAGGGAGCCGTCACAAAGTTTTCAAAGCGAACAATCTTGGCCGGTAGACAAACCGAGCTGTAAAAGTGCCGCAACCAAATCCAGACCGAGTGGGTTTGAATGTCAGAAATATAGGGATCAATCGTCCAATAGGGGAACTGGCCTTGCTTATTAGGGCCCATGTTGCGTGCGAAATACTCTGCGGTGACTTGCTGGCGATCGATATTAAGAATCCGCTGGAGCCCATAAAAACCAGGGCCATGGAACAACGGGTGGGGTTGAACCCGATAGAAATCCTCGCCGACCAGGGTAATCACACCGTCGGGCTCCAAATTAAAGCTTTCTAGCTTGGGAGCCACTGGAATCTCGCGCATCATCGTAAACTGGTTGCTGAAGTGATAGCGCGGCTTGCCGTTGGGGCCAAGGCTCCAGACTTTACCCTCTAGAACGATTTTATCTTCATTTTTAGCAATCTCCTGCAAGTCGAGCACATACTCGCTCACCAGACTCTCATCAAATACAATGCCTTTCAGAACCTTGACATCTTCGCAGATGAACGTCTTATAGCCGGGATAGAGCTGTTCACCTGCGTTAGCCAACCAAG
The DNA here is from genome assembly GCA_012034805.1 of Synechococcales cyanobacterium CRU_2_2. Taxonomy (GTDB): domain Bacteria; phylum Cyanobacteriota; class Cyanobacteriia; order PCC-9006; family JAAUQQ01; genus JAAUOP01. The sequence continues at coordinate 39,826 of JAAUOP010000009.1, forward strand.
AAATCGAGCAGGTGAAGGGCAGTACAGGCTTTCCTTCGATGACGTGATCGAGCAAAAATGGGTTGCTCTCTAGGGACAGATGGCGGCGCAAGCGATGGGTTTTCAGTTCACCACTCGTGTTTGCCAACGGCGGGTGGATCGGCCCACCCACAACGACTTGGACCGTATCGTGAGTGCGGGGATGGAGTTCATTGACAAGCATGTCGGTCGCCTTATCCACAGGCAAAATATCAATTTTGCGAGTTTTGAACGCCTCCTTGAGTTGGGGCGTCACCATGCCGCTGTCCCAAGGCCCCCAATTGATCGCAACCACGTGGCAGCTTGGGTGCTGTTGCTTAATCAACCAAGAGGCTTTATTCAGAATTTCGTTCGAGAGGGTGTAGTCTGCCTGGCCTGCATTGCCATAGAAGCCCGCCACCGAGGAAAACAAGACTAAATATTGCAGTTGGCTGGGCGGAACCAGGGTGAGTAAATTCTCCAGACCTTTGATTTTGGGGCCATAGACCCGTTCAAAATCTTGCTCGGTCTTTCTTTCGATCAACTTGTCTGCCAAGTTGCCCGCACCGTGGATGATGCCGGTGATCGGGCCGAACTGGGCGATCGCCGGGGCGATGCCGGTGGCAATCGCCTCCCGATCCGTCACATCGGCACTGACATAAACCGCCTCGCTCCCCAAACTTTGGAGCGTGGCCAAGGTGGTATTAATTTCCCGGCCCGACATCAGCGATTGATACATGCGGTTCACCACCAGGGGCGTGGGCTTTTCGCCCCGCGCCTGCAAATCTTGCATTATCCGTTGCTTGAGCTGGGACTCTTCGGTGCAACCGACGGCCCAGTCGGGTTCTGAGGTGGCGATGGGCGATCGCCCCAGCAAAATCCAGCGGCAGGGCGTGGACTGGGCAATTTTAATCACGCACTGGGCCGTCACTCCCCGTGCGCCGCCACTCACTAAAAAGACAGAAGAGGCAGGAAGCTGAGCCGTAATAACCATAGGACGCAAAAATTAAGAGGCAATAGTTAAAAAAATCAATATCGAACTCGTTTCATCCTCCACTTTAAAGGTGAATTTACATAGCACTGTAGCGATCGAGACTCCCTCATTAAAAAATCATACTTGGATGCTGCCTGAACGAAGAGAATAAAGCAATGGTCAGCTTTTATCACTGGGCCAAAAATCCACCATCCACCGCCAGCGTATGGCCCACGACGAAGGAAGAGGCATCAGAACAGAGCCAAACCACGGCGCTGGCGATTTCTTCCTGGGTTCCCAGCCGACCCGCAGGGACAAAGGCTTGCAGCCAGGATTCAAACTGTTCGGCATTAACACCTAAGTTGTTCTCAATCATCGGCGTGTGGACATAGCCAGGACAAATGGCATTGATCCGAATACCGAGGCGGGCGTGCTCGGCGGCGGCAGCGCGGGTGAGGCCAATGACACCGTGCTTGCTGGTGACGTAGGGCATGTAGCCTTTCATTCCACTGCTAAGACCGTGGATGGAAGACATGTTGACAATTGAACCGCTGCCTTGCTCCCGCATGTAGGGGATCGCGTATTTCATGCAAAGCCAGACGCCCTTGAGATTAATCCCCATGACCCGATCCCAGTTTTCTTCCGTGCAGGCCGCCGTGGATGCGCGGCTGCCTTCGATGCCCGCATTGTTAAACAGACAATCAATCCGACCAAAGGTTTCAACGGTTTGACGCACCATCGCCCGCACGGCCTGGGACTGGGAGACGTCCGTGTGGACAAACAAGGCTTCGCCGCCTTCAGCCTCGACTAAATGAACCGTTTTCTCTCCGTCCACGTGCATAACATCGGCGACCACAACACGGGCACCGGCCTGGGCAAGAGCGATCGCCGAAGCCCGACCAATGCCGGAGCTACCTCCTGTAACAATGGCGACTTTGCCGTCGAGCCTTCCATCTAGTTTGCTTGGCATAGTCTAGAGTCCTAATCTAAAGTCCCAATCTAAAGTCCTGATCTCAAGTTCTATCGGGTAGCTACAGGGCTGAATACGGTACCCAATTCGTCAATATCGCCGCCCTCGACTCTGCGGTTAGGCGGCGATATTAATCACTTCTATTATGTCTCCTGGCTCGCCAGATCTCGTGCCGTCTGGGGCAAAAGCCTCGCCGAACGTCTAGGAAAACGCAGCCATCTGGGGTCTAACCCGCCACTAAGGCCACGCGGCCTCGTTCGCCATAGGCGGTCTCTGGCAAAACCCCATCGGGATCGTGCAGTTCCGCCAAGATGTAGTTGACCGATTGCTCGGGGGTCAGCGCCGGGTTGAGATCCACCGCCCGACAGAATACAGCGCGCCACTCGAAGTTGAGCGTTTTGGTCAGGCCTGCGAGACCAGCAGCGATCGCGCTATACCCCCCATGCCCTCCCATGCCGAAGGAACCATCGAGGCGAACCACGGTCATAAAAACACTGCGTCCCTGGGTCGCGGCTTGGTTCAGGCAGGGCTTCAGGTGTTTGGCCAGGAAGAAAACCTGCTTGACCAAGGTCGCCTCGGCGTCTGGGAAGCTGAGCCCTTGGCCTGGAGCGGTGAAACCGGTGGGATGCAGGTGGATGAAAGCAGCGGGGGTGCCCTCTGTGGCGGCGATCGCCTTCAGTTGCTGCCCTAGGGCCACATCCCCCAGTTGTTCCAGAACCACACGTTTGATCCCAAAGGGAAGGCTGGCCTGACAAGCCACCAGCGTGGCCGGGAAGCTCAGCACAATCACCTTCCAACCTTGGTCACTCAACCGTTGGGCGAGCTGAGTGGTGGTTTCGCTGCCATCGTCGGTGAGCAAGCACACCTGGCCCTGGGGCAGATCGAAGTCGAGCCAGTCTGCCGGGGGCAGGTGTCGCAGCTGGGCCGGATGGCGCGGCAGGGGCAAGGACGTCAGCGGTAACAAGTCGAGGGCTGAAATGAAATTCGGCACAACTTCAGGGTCGGCAGCAGTGGCCTCTGCGGCAACCCTCGGAGCGACCTCCTGGGAGCCTAGGCCGGTTGGGGCAAGCGGCTCATTTTTTTCACGCTGAGACTGCATGTACTCAGCGACTTGACCCAGGGTGCGCATTTCGATCTCGGCTAGCTCCTCCAGGTTGGGCTGGGGCAAGTCCGGGAAGGCCTCTTGCAACGCCCCCAGGATTTCGACCCGCTTGATGGAGTCAATCCCTAGATCTGCTTCCATGTCCATGTCCAGCTCTAGCATTTCGGCGGGGTAACCGGTTTTGTCGCTAACGACTTCAAGCAGCTTAGTTTGCATCTCTGCTGGGTTGCTGGTGCTGGGGGCCGCAGTCACAGGTGGCGTCGGGGGTTCTAGGGTTGCGATCGCCGTTGAAGCCACCGTCGGCTCAGGAACCGAACTTGTCTCAGGAGCCCAACCCAGAACTGGGGTTGGCACAGCAGCAACACCAGAACCAGAAGCAACAGGAGCCAGACTCGGCGCAGGCAAGCTCGGGGATTCAGGGGCGATCGGCGTCACAGGAGCCGCAGCCATCTGGCCAGAGCCGTTCAACTTGGAGCCCATGTAGTCTGCCACTTGCCCTAGGGTGCGCATTTCGATTTCGGCCAACTCCTCAAGGTTGGGCTGGGGGAGCTGGGGGAAGGCATCTTGCAACGCGCCGAGGATTTCGACCCGCTTGATGGAGTCAATCCCCAGATCCGCTTCCATGTCCATGTCCAGCTCTAGCATCTCGGCGGGATAGCCGGTTTTATCGCTGACAACGGCAAGCAGTTGATCTGCAATTTTTGCAGTCTCGACAACCGGCGTAGAAACAAGTTGAACCGGTAGGGCAGGAATGACAGGGGCGGGTGTGCTCGGGGTGGATGCGATCGAGGCGGGGATATTTGCCATGGGTGCGCTTGGCTGTCCCGAGCTCGGCTGTGCCAATTTGGACTGGAGGTAGTCCGCCACGTGGCCGAGGGTCCGCATTTCGATTTCGGCCAGCTCTTCTAGATTGGGCTGGGGCAACTCCGGAAACTCGTCCTGCAGGGCACCGAGAATTTCGACCCGCTTAATCGAGTCAATCCCCAGATCCGCTTCCATATCCATGTCCAGCTCCAACATCTCGGCAGGGTAGCCAGTTTTGTCGCTGACGACGGCCAAGAGCTTGGGAGCAATTTCAACAACGGGAGTGGAAGGAGCGATTTTCTCGGGTTGGGGGGTCACGAGAGAGTCTGGCGCTGGTGAAGCAACCACGGGCTCGAGGGTAACGGGCTTCGACACCAGCATAGGCTCAGGAATGACGGCCTCAGGAATGACGGGCGCAGGCATCACGGGAGCTGGTGCGACAACTGTTGCGGCAAGAACTGGCTTCACAGGGGCAGGTGCAACGGGTTGAGGCATCACCGAACGCAACGCAACAGGCCGATTTTCTGGCCGATTTTGTGGGGCCACTCCAACCTGGGCCGTGGGTTGCATCGGGGCAACTATCGTCGTGCCCCGATCGAAGGCCATCTGATGGCTTAAGAATTGTTCGTGAACCCGCAGCGTTTCTTGGTGAAGGTGATGAAATGCCCCCAGATTGCGCTCAATGCTTGCAATCAGCTCAGGGTTGGCCTGTTGGGCCAACAGCTGCTGTTGCTGCTGGGTAATTTGCAAAAATGCCTGGTTGTACTCCCGATGAATCTCAAGGAATTGCTCATGAGCACGCGAAACCTGGTTTTGGTGCTGGCTAAACTGATGTAGCGCACCAGAGTTGTTTGTGCAGAACTCCTCGGATTGGGCCACGGGCTTCACTTCCTGCTGAATATTGCTGAGACTTGTTCCGGTGCAATTCATACTGTTGTTGCTGAGACCTTTGCTGAAATCCAAGTGACCAAGACCATTCACGTTAATGCTCTTTTGACTTGCATCGTTTCTGCTAGCCAACACACCATCTGTCAACGTAACATTCGCTGAGCTTTTGCCAAATCCGTTGCCGTTGGCGAGCTTGCCCTGACCCTCAGCAGCAGCCTTGGGATCCGGGGCATGACCCACAAACTGAGTGACGCCCTGGGGAAGTCCGTTGGATTGGTCTTGGGAAGGACGATGGCCATTAGCACTGGATTTGCCGTTACCGCCGGATTTGCCGTTGCCGCCGGATTTGCCGTTGGAGCCGTTGCCCTTGGAAACATAAGCATTGCCATGAGAGCCATTACCGCTGGAGCCATTAGCGCTGGAGCCATTGCCGCTGGAGCCATTAGCATCAGAAAGAGGGTCGCTCAGATTCGCGATCGCATCCACAAACCCATTCTCCTGAGCCACAAGAGAGGCACTCTTGGAAGGCACTACCGACGCCGGAAGCGGTGCGGTCTGCCCGCCCACTCGGTGCCCATCGGCCAGCGCGGCTTCGAAGGTCGCCTTGGTTTTTTCGCTCACAATGCACGAGCCATTGAGTTTGACCATGAGGCGCTGGGCTTTGGCATCGATCACGGTAGGGGGCATCAGCGGCAATTGGTAGGGGTCGATGTCGCCAAGGGATAAACCTGCCACGCGGAGCTGCATTGCCGCTTCGCGCAATTGCAAGTCGCTGTCCTTGTGGCGACTGGCATTGGTGGCGATGGCGAGGTGGGGGCGATCGCCCAGAATCTCTTTGACCAAGTTGGTCAAAACATTCTTGGGACCAAATTCCACAAAGCAGAACCCACCTGCTGCATAAAGATTTTCAATCTCCTGCTTAAACTGAACCTGGCTGACCATGTGCTGTTGCAACAGCGTTTTCATCGCAGCGGGCGTCGCGGGGTAGGCTTGTCCCGTGACGTTGGTGAAGACCGGAGTTTGAGGTGAATTAAAGGTAACTTGTTCAACCGCCTGACTAAACGGCACCTGGGCATGGGCGACGAGGGGGTATGGAAGGCGCCGAGACCGGTAGGGGGATCGGCTCGAACTGCTGGGCTTCGAGAGCGGTCTTGGCGATCGCAATTGCATCCGTCGCCCCAGCCAACACCACCTGTTGTCCAGAGTTGAAGTTGGCGATCGAAACCCCCGCCAGTGTGGCCACAATGGCCTGGATTCGCGCCGCATCGCCTTTGACCGCCAGCATCGCGCCCGCGTCAAAGTCCCGCCCCGCCGGAGCGGCCATGGCCTGCCCGCGTGCCTTCACCAAGAAGGCATAGTCATCTTCACTCAAAACACCGGAGGCCCACAGGGCGGTCAATTCACCAAAGCTATGACCCGCCGTAAAGTCAGGCGAAAACCCGGCCTGCTGGAAGATTTTATAAAGACCCGAGCTCAAGGCACCGATGGCTGGCTGGGCATATTCCGTGCGCTGGAGCTTTTGTTTTTGAGCCTTGGCCGCCACTTCGTCAAACACGGGCAAGCCGTAGACGACATCGGAAACCGGCTCGAGCCCTTCGCGGCTGAGGAGGCGATCGTAGCGGGCAAAGGTCTCCCGAATCGGTGGGAAGTTGGTGGCCAGCAGATGTCCCATATCGAGATATTGCGCGCCCTGACCGGAAAACAACGCCACGACTTTGCCGCCCAGCGACAGACCCGATGCCCGGTAATAAATACCCTGGGGATGCTCCCAGCTCTCTTGCTTGAGCTGCCGGAACAGGTTGGTCGCAACCTTGAGCTTGGCGCAGGCATCTTCGAGGGACTCAGCCATGAACCCAAGACGGGCCTCGGCAATGGGAACGGCGCGATCGCGGCTCGCATTCACCAATCCCACATATTGCGCAACGCCACTCTCACTCTGGAAAGCCGCCAACCAGGCCTGACACAGTTCGGCGAGCTCAACCGGGGTCGCCGCCGAAATCAGCACCGGCTGGGTGACCGTATTGATGCGATACGCACCGCATTGCTCAGTTTCGTATTCTTCTAACACCACATGAAAATTCGTGCCGCCAAAGCCAAAGGAGCTGACACCCGCTCGCCGAGGCGGAGCCTCCGGATGCCGCATCCAGGGGCGCAGCTTGTTGTTGAGATAGAAAGGCGAATTCTCAATCTTGAGCTTGGGGCTGGGCTGCTCGATGTTGATACTCGGGGGCAGAACCTTGTGATGCAGCGCCAGGGCGACTTTGATTAAGCTAGCTGCACCGGCAGCGGTTTTGGTATGACCAATTTGAGACTTGACACTACCCAGAGCGATATATTGCTTGCGGGGATTGTTTTCACTGAAGACCACATTCATGCCCGCAAATTCTGCCGGATCTCCAGCCATGGTACCGGTACCATGGGCTTCAACCAAACCCACGGTGGTTGGGTCAATGTTGGCGTCTGCGTAGGCCCGACGAATCGCCTTTACCTGGCCCTCGGGGCTCGGGGCGTAGATGCTCTTAAAACGACCGTCGCTGGAGGTGCCGATGCCGCGAATGACCGCGTAGATGCGATCGCCATCACGCTCCGCATCCTCAAGACGCTTCAGCACCACCATACCCACCCCTTCTCCCAGCATGATCCCATCTCCCTTGGCATCAAAGGGGCGACTTTCCTGGGTGCGCGACAGCGCAGGGGTCTTACTAAAGGACAAATACGTAAAGGGTGAGTTGTCAGGGTCCACGCCACCCGTCAACATGATGTCGGCACGCCGTTCCACCAATTCACTCACGGCCATTTTGAGCGCCGCCAGCGAGCTCGCACAGGCTGCATCAAGGTTGCAGTTGAGGCCGCCAAAATCAAATCGATTGGCAATCCGTCCGGCAATGACGTTGGTCAGCATGCCCGGGAACGAGTTTTCCTGCCAACTGGGGTAGGCCAACTTGAGTTTTTCGACAATTCTTTGCGTGTCTTCGTCAGAAAGACCACTGCTCTTGAGCACGCGCTCCCAGATGGGATATTGCAAACGCCCCCACAAAGGCCCACTCAATTGCCGCGCCACGGCACCCAGCACAACGCCGGTTTTTTCATGGTTAAAGTCCAGCTCTGGTCCATACCCCGCGTCCTTCATAGCTTCGCGGGCGACGACCAAGGCCAACATTTGAGAGATCTCGGTTGCCTCTAAAATATTTGGGGGCAGGCCAAACTCCATCGGGTTGAAGTCGATATCTGGGATAAAGCCGCCGCGCTTGCAATAGGTCTTATCTGCAGCTTGAATATCGGGATCAAAATAGTCAGCGCTGTTCCAACGAGAGGCCGGTACCTCACTCATGCAGTCTACTTCTCGCAGGATGTTATCCCAGTAGGCCTGCGTGTCCTTGGCCTCTGGGAACAAAGAAGCCATGCCAATAACTGCGATCGGCGTCTGACTCAAGGCATGGCCGTTGATATCAAGTTCAGAGCTTGCACTGCGCCCAGAAATTACATTACGCCCGGAGCTGACAGCGTCTGTAGAACCTGAATTACACCCAGCACCAATATCGCACCCAGAGCCAAGATTAGAGCTGCTTTCCATTGCTGTATCCCCCATTTCCTTACCTTCAATCATTTCCGAAACAGCGCGTTCAAAGATATCTAAATCGTTTTGGAGCTCCGCCAGGGACTCCAAGATGTTTCCAGTAAACATAGCGCACACATCATGTCCAAGCGGACATGAAAGAGTGGAACAAACAGGCAAGGCCAGCTAGTCGGCTTGAGGCCCTTGAATTTCGAAGCTCGCTAACCGATAGAAATTCGAAGGGTCTGTCAAACGTCGCGAGGGAAGCATTCCATCGATAGCAACAACGCGAGAAACGTGAAACCTCGATAGACCAAACCCCTTACTCGACCAACGGGAGAAAAAATTTCGCCCGGACAACGAAAAACAATAGAAATTATCGCTGCCAAAACCCTTGCCCGAGAAACACAAGCCCTGAGAGGCCCATAAAATTAGCCTTAATGAAATCAACGGGTCGATGCAGTATCGATGTGTCCGGAAGCGGATGCACGTACCTCCTCAATTTTCAAGTTCGCAGATATCACTTAGTTATAAGTGGTTGATTAGCACTTCGAATCAGGGAAACACATCGACCAACTTAAACCCTTAGAATCATGAGAACAATTGACTTGCCACAGCCGACTGAATTGAGAACAGACGACTGTCCTAGAACAGCCGACTTAGAACAGTTGACTCAGAACTATTCCCTCAATCGGTAGAGAAGCAAGGGCTTCATCAAGCGGCTGAAGTCAAGTAATCGCACTGAAAGGGCGATCGCTAAACCTCTAATACCTAGACACCGTATCGCTGGTGCTAGACAAAAATCAAGGTACTTCAACCAACTTTCATAGGTGGCGCAGTATATTTCAGGACAAAAGACAGGAGAAAGGATACGGATTTGACTTCGCTTGCGCTAGGGTCGACAGCTGAAAGGGTCCACACAAACGGCACGCTTTTCAACGTTTCCACGGCTTATCATAGCTCAATCACGCTCTCTCTGGGGCTTGCCCCAGAGAGAGCCCATTCCGAGGCAGCCGCAGCCATAATTTAATCCGATGGAATCAATCACCTGAACGATGCCCTCTAAACTATTGCGCAGGACATTTTCCCGGAAGAGCGGCATGAAGTTTTAGTGAAGTCTGATAGTGGGAAGGGCGATCGCAGGACTTACATTCACCCAGGGGCGTGCCCCTCTAATCGTATGAAGTTTATGTTAATTAAGTTTAAAGTTTAAGTTCAGGTTTGATTTCAACTTCGCTCAAACATTACACCCTCTTCTAGACCACAAAGACAGCTTTAAACGATGAGATCGCGGTCAGAACGAGCTAAAACTGGGTAGCAAAAGGTAAAAACCAAGATATCTCTATCCCCCAGAGAAGATGTCTGCGCCGATACGGCCAACTCAAGGGAAGTTGTATTCCATTCGCTCTTTCACTCGCCCACTGAGGGGATAGAAATTAGCCAAGACCGACCCTAGGCCCACACTCTAGACAACAAAGTTACTCTCCGTATAATCAAGAATTCATGACTGGGCAAAGTTGAAGAAACGGGTCATTTGATCAAAGATAAGTCCGAAACATCTGGAACAGAACAGCTTAAATCAAGCCGTTGGTCCCCCAGCTAAATTACGGAAGCGCGTAAACTGGGGTTCAAACAGAAGCTTGACAGTTCCCACTGGGCCGTTGCGATGCTTGGCAATAATCACCTCCGCAATGCCACGATCGGGGGTGTCGGGGTTATAGTATTCGTCACGGTAGAGCATGACGATCAGGTCCGCGTCCTGCTCGATGGAGTTGTGAACCACAATATTGTTGGCCACAAAGTTGTGATCACCTGGCACCGTGAGATCGAAGACTTCCTCAATACCAGCCGACTCAATCGATATAATTTCGTCCCAGTAAAGATCGCTATTGGCTAATTGAGCGAGCTGGGGGGACTGCACCACAGTTGCAACCCGGTATGCCCGTTCACGGCTTAGATTTTGGCGGTATGGCTGGGTTCCCAAATCAGCTGTCCCGAGCTGAGAGTGCATCTGCCGCTGTGTTAGTCCCCGAGTCTGCATGGCCGGCAAGGCATGGGGTTGCCAAACATTGCTAGGGACCATGCCACGATTTGTACTGGGCGGGCGATTTTCTAGGTGAGATGCGATGAGGGCAATACGGCTACCCAGTTGTAGTTCATCCAATCGCGGCCAGCCTTCAAGGGTTCGAAAGGGATGATTGGCCGTTGCGCGAATACGCCGACCTAGGCGAGTCATCAATTGAAAAACAGGTTTGATGCCCGTTGAAAAGGCTCGGCTGGCGATCGCTTTCTCAATTCGACCAGTCTCCTCGTTTAAGGCCCACACGGCAAAGTTAGATTGGCCCACAAGAGTCCTGATGGGGACCCGTCGCCCACTCTCTGCCAAGGTAATTAAGGTGTCGCCGGTTAGGCAGCCCGATTCTCGCAAGTCCGACATCATGGGGCGCTTGTTGGTGCGGGCTTCGACGCCCCGGCTAAGCTGGGACAGCGTCATCACAGGCACCTGAAGTTCGCGAGCCATGCCCTTGAGGGCGCGGGTGATTTTGGAAAGCTCTTGGACGCGGTTATCGGAATTCCCCTCCATCAGCTGCAAATAGTCAATCAAAATTAGACCCAACTTGCCACCATGCTCCGCCTGAAGCCGTCTGGCCTTAGAGCGCATTTCGGTGACGGAAATGTTGGGGGTGTCGTCGATGTAAATGGGGAATTGGGAGAGCTGGCTGATGGCGTGGCCCAACACCTCCCATTCTTCTTGGCGCACGCGACCGGCGCGCAACCGACCGCTTTCGATGCTGACTTCGCTCGAGAGCAAGCGATAAACCAGCTGCTCCTTGGACATTTCTAGACTAAACACACAGACGGGAAGCTTGTGGAGTGCGGCGATGTTGCGGGCGAGGTTGAGGACAAAACTCGTTTTACCCATCGCCGGACGTCCGGCGACGATAATCAAGTCCGATCGCTGGAAGCCTTGGGTCATGGCGTCCAGATCATAGAAATTGCAGGGGATCCCGGCGACGGCGGTGCCAAGGGAACGGCTTTCGATTTCGTTGAAGGTGGTGGTCAGAACTTCCGCTGTGGGCGAAAGGCTCGACTGGGGCCGCTCCTGAGCAAGGCTAAAAATTCGCTGCTCGGCCTTGTCCAGCATTTCTTCCAGGGGCATGGCTTTGTCATAGCCAAGTTGAATAATTTCGTTCCCCGCCTTGATCAGCTGACGCCGCAGATACTTGTCAGTGACCAACTGGGCGTACTGGTCAATGTTGGCTGAGCTAACCAGGCGATCGACTAGCTGTGCAATCCGACCCTGGCCTCCGATTTTTTCGAGCTTGTCGTTATCCTGCAACCAAGCCGTAATCGTCGTCAAGTCGGTCGGCTTACCCTGGGCATGGAGCAACAGGGCCGTGCGGTAAATTTCCTGGTGGGCACTGATATAAAACGCCTGGGGCTGAAGAATATCAGCAACTCGCGCGATCGCCTCAGGATCCAGCAAAATACCGCCGAGGATGGCCTCTTCTGCATCCACGTTTTGGGGAGGGACGCGATCGCTCAGCGGCTTAAAACTCGGCTCCTGAATCATGCTCTGCCTCCAAGAACGGGTCGCCTGCCCATAGTATCGTACATTTGTATTACACGAGAATGTGTCGCACGCCTAGGGCTTGGCAGAAAAAACAATGACCCCAACCACGAAGGAGAGGCCATTTTGCCGAAATGATGGCGATTAGGGTTAAATAGGTGGCTGCCAAAGTGGAGACTGTTGAAAGTTACGATTTACTCAATTGCACTAGAGCGCCGCCACCCGGATGTTGACGTCTGCCGTCACCTCGGGGTGCAGCTTCACCGGAATGGTGTAGTCGCCCAATCTGCTGATCTCGGGGACTTCAATATCGCGGCGATCGAGTTCAATATTGGCCATTTCCTTGATCACATCTGCCACATCTGCGTTGGTGACCGTACCAAAAATGGCCTGGTCTTCGCCCACCTGCTTCTTGATGGTGAACCGACCAATGGTCGCGAGAGCAGTCTTTTGCTTCTCGGCGGCTTCTTTCTCAGCGGCTAGGCGCTCAATCTCCTTGGCCCGACGGAACTCCACCTGCTTGAGCACCCCCGGCGTGGCGAGTTGAGCCATACCTTGGGGGAACAAATAATTACGGGCAAAACCCGGTGCGACCTCAACCAGGTCGCCATCACGACCGAGTTTACGAATTTCTTGCGTCAAAACGACCTGGACGCGCTTAGGCATGGATCCTCTTCTGCATCGTTGCTATATCTCCGAACACCATATCCTACCGAACCCCTGTCAGGGTGGCAAGCACCTGGATCAAATTCGCCATCGATCAAATTCGCCATCGATCAAATTCGCCATCGATCAAATTCGCCAACAAATTCGCCAAACTGCACGATGGGAACCAAAGACACCAATGGCTATTCGTCGGCTATTCGTCTGGCCCTGGCTAGGCCAATAGACCTGCCGCCTCCCCGGCGAGCAGCATATCCAGTTGCCGCAGCAATTCTTGGTTGCCGAGGGGTTTAGTGTAGTAGCCCGTGGCTCCGAGCTGTCGGGCCTTGCCCACGTGGCGATCGCCCTGGCGCGAGGTCAACAGCGCCACTGGCAACCGGGCGAGGTTGGCATCTTGGCGAATCCGGCTCAAGAGCTGAAACCGTCTAGACGGGGCATTTCCACATCAGACACCACCAGATTACAGCGCAGTCCAGCCGCCAGCCGTTCCCAGGCCTCTTGACCATCACGACATTGCACCACCTGATAGCCCTCCCGCTCCAGGGAACGCACCATCCAGCGACGCACCGTGAGGGAATCATCGACGACCAAGGCCGTGGGCAGCAAGGAGGTGACAGTGGTCTCTCGGTTAAGATCTAAGGAGGCCGGGGGCGAGAGGGCTTCAGGTTTTAGGACGGGCACCACCTCTCCAGAGGCCAAAATCGTACAGCCTGAGAGGTAGGGCGGTAGGGGAACCCAGGGTTCAAAGGGTTTGAGCACCATTTCCTGCTCGCACAGCAACTGATCAACGGCGATCGCCAAGGGTCTCCCCGGACGCTCGACGACAATGGCAACACTGGCAACCCCGCTGCTGGGGCGATCGCCCCGGCCTGACCGACGCCCAGCTTGAGCGCCCCAGGGCTCAGGGGCATCAGCGCCTCCAGCGGTACTAGTGGGATCGTCTGGCCGCGCCAATCCAATTCTGTCGGGACGCTTTCCGCGTCAGGCGAAAGCAGTAGGGGCAAAAAATCGAGGATCTGCACCGACGGAATCGCAGCCATGGCGGGCACCCCACGATGGCGACGGCTTTGGCACACCAGTAGCGGCAAAATATTGATCGACAACGGCAGCACCAGCGTGAACTGGCTGCCCTGGTGGGGCTGGGTGGTGACCTGGACAGCGCCCCGCAGGGCTTCCACCTGGGCTTTGACCACATCTAACCCCACGCCCCGCCCGGACAATTCACCCACTTGGGTCGCTGTGGAAAACCGGAGTCGAACAGGTAGTTCAACAAGGTGGCATCACCGGGGCGTTCAGCAGGAGCCAATCCGGCCTGCATGGCCTTGGCATAAACGCGTTCGAGGTTGATCCCCTGGCCATCATCTTGGAGAGCGATCGCAACCTGGGTACCGGTTTGCCGCGCCGACAGCCGCAGGGTCGCAACCTCGAGCTTATCCCTCTGCCGTCGTTCCTGGCGCGATTCGATGCCGTGGTCAAAGGCGTTGCGCAGCAGGTGCATGAGCGGATCGTAGAGCTGATCGAGCATCGCCCGATCCACCAGGGTTTCCCCGCCAACGACGACGAGTTCCACGGGTTTGTCAAAACGCTGGCTCAGATCCCACAGGGGACGCCGAAACCGTTCTGCCAGCAAGGAAAAGGGCCGCATCCTCGTGGCATGTAAATCTAGGCGCAGACCTGTCATTTGCTCCTGCAACTGGAGCATGGCTTCCTCTGCGCCCTTGGAAAACAGGGTAATGTCATCGCTGCTTTCTTCGAGCCGCGTCAGCAGTTCTTGGAAATCCTGGAGTAGGCTATGGACATCGGTAAATTGATCGAGCTCCAGGGCGTCGAATTCTGAGTCCAGGGAGGTTGCCGTCGCGACGCTAGCGCGGCTTCGAGCTGCAGCGAGCTTGCCGGACTTCAGGCGGCCCGGTGTCGAGAGTGGCAAGAGTAGCTGATCATAGAGGGTTTGCAGTTGCTCGCGCACCTGGTAGAACTGACGCGATCGCCGTCGCACATCCTGGTTCGATTGATTCACACGGCGATGTTCTAGCTTAAGCGTTTCGTAACTGATCAGCATTTCACCGAGGCGATCGTTCAGCTGATTGAGGCGACTGAGCGGCACACGGAGCGTGGGTTCGGTCGTTGCGGCCACAGGATTTAGAGTCGCAGGATTCTCCAGAGCCACAGACTCGGTAAGCTGACCCCAGGCCCAACTGAATGGCAGCGGGGCGGTGTCTTGGAGGACGCGATCGCAGGCATCATTGAGATAGTCGAGCACCGTCTGGGCTTGCTTTTCGGCTACGACTGTCGCCAGCTCCGCTTGCACCAAGCTCACACACTGCTTTAGCCAGCTCAAGTTCAGCACCTCTGCCAACATCTGGGCACTGTCCGTCAGATTGGCCAAAACCGCTGCCACCGGCTGATGGGTCAAGTCCGCCTGAGCCGCCGCTAACAACTGTCGAAAATCGCTGTCTAAAACGAGCTTGACCGGGTCGATACCTCCAGCCATGGCGATCGCTTCCGCCCCAACCCCGTCTTGCTCTAGAACCTGGGTTCCCTCTAGCAGCGCTTCAAGGCTCGCAACCAAGTCTGAGGTCGGATCGGGTTGGGTAGCAGCCGCAGCGAGCAGTTGCCGAACGTCGTCAATCCCCCGCAGCAGCAGCTCTTGAGCCTGCGCTAGATCCGGAACCCGCTGCTCCCGCACCGCCAAGAGCACATCCTCGAGGCGATGGGACAGACGCGCTAAGCCCTGCAGCCGCGCCAGCCCTGCTCCTCCCTTAAGCGTGTGGGCAGCCCGCAAGAGTGCTTTCCAATCCAGGGATATCTCATCTGGAACCAGCCTCGATTGACAGACTTGCAAAATGCCCGCCTCTAGGGCCTCAACATATTCCGGGGCGTCCTCCTGAATAAAACAGTGGCGTACCTCTTGTTCGATATCCGTCAGATTACTGGCACTCAACATAGCAACAAGGGGAATAGGGGGCTCAGCAAACGCGATCGGGGAAATCATTACAGGGCGTCACTCAGGGCGTTACTCAGGGCATCACTCAGGGCGTCACCCCAAACAAACAGCCCTAGGACGGCTGAGCCTGAAACTGTTTCACGGAATGCTGCAATTGATTGGAAACGGTCAGCAATTGCCGCAGCATTTCGGACACCGCAACCGATTCTTCGGAACTGCCCTGGGCCAAAATCGCCACGGACTGCATCGTCTCGCCAACTGCGGCAGAAGCCGCTGTTTGCGAGGCGGTGCTGGCCGAAATCGATTGCAACAATCCGTCAATTTCTTGGTTCGTCTGCACCAAAGACGCCAAGGTCGTTCGGGTTTTGTCCACCAACTCAGAGCCCGTGACCACTTGCTCGGTGCCCTGCTCCATCATCGTGAGCACTTCGGCAGTTTCGAGCTGAATGCCCGTCACCAGTTGCTCGATTTCCTGAGTCGCATGGGTAACCTGCTCCGCCAAGCGTCGCACTTCATCGGCAACGATGCGAAAGCCTTGGCCATGCTCTCCGGCCCGAACCGCTTCAATCGAGGCATTAAACGCCAGCAGGTTGGTTTTGGCGGACACCTCGGAGATCAAACCGACAATCTTGGAAATTTCTTGGGAAGATTCAGTGAGGCGCTTCACCTTTTTGGCGGTTTCGGCGACGCTGCCGCGCAGACCGTTAATGCTCAACACGGTTTGCTCCATCGCCTCACCTCCGGCGTCTGCCGCCGCCGAAGCCCGACGAGAAATTGAGGCAGCCTGGGACGCAGTTGCGGCCACACCTTCAATCGAAATCGACATTTCTTTGACCGACTGGAGTGCCTCAGTCATCGATCGGGCCTGTTGGGTGGCGACATCGGCCAACGCGCCCACAGATTGGTCGCTGACCGCCACCTTTTGATTCACCTGGGAGGCCACTTCTTGAACCTGGAGAACGAGGCCCTGAAGACTAGCGACCGTTGAGTTAAAGGCATCGGCGACGGAGCCCATTTCGTCGTCTGTCACCCGAGCCCTCACGGTCAGGTTGCCCTGGCGCGCACCATCAATTTCGAGCAACAACTCCATGACACGCTTTTGCAAGCGTTCGGCTTCCTGGCGCTGGGCTTCGACCTCCTGCTCGTTTTGGGTCACCAATTGTTCCATACAGTCGGTGGAGGCATTGAAGTTGGCTGACATTTGATTGAAAGCGATCGCCAAGCTCCCCACCTCATCTGTCGAATCAACTTCGAGCGGCATCTCCGACTGCCCCTGGACAGCATCTGGGCTGCCTGTTTGAGCCGGACGAGGGGCGCTGCAATCGTTCGAGTCAGGGTCAGCGTAATCAAAGCCTGTGCGGTTAACATCAAGGCTCCGATCCCCGCGCCTTGAACGGCCAGCTGCATCCACAACGGCTGGGCGATCGCAGGGCTTATATCCGCATCCCCAGCCGTAGCACCGCTCACCGCAGGCGCACCTGTCATACTCGGCTGACTCCTGGCTGCCAGCTGAGCCTCTACGCCCCCAACAGCAACGCCCCCAGACCGATGCAACCCATCAAAGACACCGCCGCTGAAGCGCCAAAACCGATCCACTGTTTCTGTCGAACCGGCAAATCGACAAATCGTGGCCCTTGGCTCCTGCGCTTAGGCACTGGTCGAGGCAACCCAGAAGCGGCAGTGGGAGACGCCGAACTAGCCATTGCAGCATCCATCATCGCCAGATCGAGGCTGGTCTCATCCTGACCCGTGATGTCCAGACTGGGATCGATCGCCTCCAAAGCCTTACGGGCGATCGCGCCATATTGACCCTCAAGATCGGCACTGGCCAGGGTTTGATAAAGGGCGATCGCCTCTTCTTCTTGGCCTGCTTGCTGCAAGCTACTGGCCTGCATCACCAGTTCGAGAAACTGATCTTCAGTCATCGACGCAGCGGGGTCATGGATCAAATGGGGAGTGGGCATAGTACTAGGCCAGAGGTGACTAAAAAGCTGGAATGAATTAAGCCGGAATGATTGAATTTATTGAATTTGAAGTGACTAAATCTGGAATAACATCAACAGAAATCACTCAATCTGGAAAACTCGCTCGGGATCAAGTAACAGCATTGGGCTATCTAGACGAATGACGCCTCGAAACCGATGGCGAATTTTTGCGGGGAACTGGGGCGGGAGCGATCGCACCTGATCTTCTGGGACTTCGACGATGCCCAGGAGCTTGGAGACGATACAGGCAACGGTTCGCTGGGCTGCGGAATCCGTCAGCACAATGGCGGTCAAGGCGTCCCCCTGGCTCGGGGGCACTGGGTCGGCACGCAACAACAGCAGGTCGCTCAGATTGAGGCTCCACAGCAGCTTGCCCCGCCAGTTGGTCACGCCCAGGAGCAACGGATTAATTTCAGGAACGGGGCAAATCTGGCCCGGCTTAAGTTGCAGCACCTCGGTAATGGCACGGGCGGGTAAGCCGATGCGGAGTTGTTGTCTTAGGTGTAGGTCAAGGTATTCGATCGCCATCGCATTTAAGCCAAACAAGAGGTTACTGCCGCAATCAAATCCTGGGGAGCAAAGGGCTTGGTTAAATAAACCGATCCCCCCTGGCGCAACCCCCAAAATCGATCGAAGTCCTGATCTTTAGACGTGCAGAAAATCACGGGGACTTGGGCGGTCTCCGGTCGAGCCCGGAGCTGTCGGCACAGGTCAAACCCACTCATACCCGGCATCACCACATCAATGACCAGCACATCAGGAGTCTGGTGGGCCAGCCAAACCAAAGCCGACTCTCCACTATCGACCGCTGCAACCGTCATTCCCATCTGCGCCAGCAAAGCCGCGATCAGTCGCTGCTCTGCCCGAGAATCATCCACAACCAGGGCGGTGGGGGCGGCGGGACTGACCGCAGGAGCTGGGTCTGAAGCTGGAACTCGGGCCTGGACCGAAGCCGGGACTGAAGCCGAAACGGGCAAGTTGTTAGACATAATGACGACACGGGGCGAGAGGGAGAGAGCCGCGACAAGGGTCGCTGGGGGCGTTTCTAAATGCGTTTCTAGGGGCGTTGCGAGAGCTATGATGAACAGCCTGACCAGGCGAGTTGCTCACGAACTTGCTGCGCGAATATGTTTAGCAACCGTTTCCATCAAAGTTTGGGCATCAAACGGTTTAGTAATGTAGTCAGTTGAGCCAGCAACCTTGGCACGCACCTTATCGATAAATCCATCACGACCAGTCAGCATGACAATGGGCATGTCTTTGAGCAAGGCCGATTGGCGCAGCAGACGGCACAGCTCGTAGCCGTCCAAGTTGGGCATACTGATATCCATCAAGATCAGCGACGGCTTTTCCTTTGCCAAGGAGGACAGTGCTTGCAGCGGATTGGTCAACCCCAGTACACGGTAGCCAGCGGCTTCTAAAATCAGTTTGACGTTGCGCTGAACGGTGACGCTGTCGTCGATGCAGATGACCGTTTCCTTGGCCGCTTGGGCTTCGTTGCCCGTGCGGATCACCATCCCAAGAATGCCGGATTCGACCCCCCGAGCCGTGATTTTGGCAAGCTGCAAGATATCCAACTTGAGCCGGTAGGCAAGCTGGTACAAACTGGGCTGATCTTCGAGGACGTTGGCCAGGGAGACTCGGGGGGGCTCTGTAATCAAGCTGCCGAGTTGGTGGATCCAGTCCTGGTCAAACCCGTTGCGATCGAGAATTTCTAGATGCTGGAGGGGCGAGGAAATTTCGGGGCGCAGCCGCTGCCAGGCTCCAATTTGGGTCGCGATCGGCGAAATCAATTCCTTGAGCGGCATGAAGACCGAAATCGGATCGAGGTTCATGTCTCGATCAAATTGAATCACCGCCTGGGGCATCGACAAAACATGGATCAGGGCCTCTTGGCTAAATAGCCGTAAAAAGGTCGAGAGCTGATTTTGGGTGATTTGTCCGGTCTCATAGCCGCGCTGCAAAAAGTCGTAGGCCGTCGTCTGGAAGCCGGAATTCACCTGGGCTAAAAGCCGAGAGCGGGTTCGCTGCAAAATGTACTTGAGGCGCGATCGCTCCCCTGCCGTACTGGTGACAAAATGCAGCTGTCCTTGGCCCGCATAAACCACCCAAGCCGCTCCATGACCATTCACATCCCGAATCGTCAAATGCCCCGAAATCTGACGCCGCATGACATTGTGCAGTGCCTTGGGCGGAGACGTCACCACACCCGGAGTCGCCGAGCCAGGTCGGGGTGAACTGGCAGTTCCGGCAGCGGTTCCGGCGGCGGCAAAGCTAGAATCGTTTGAATTGAGCATTGGGGAACCTAGCCAAAGGGCGCAACAGACACTCACATGACCTAGGCTTAGTCTTCCCACGTCATCCGGCCAAATCAGCGACATCGCCAAAACAGAACCTACAGCTTCGGCTCGACAGACAACAGAAGATATATGACTTGAGAGATGTGACTTGAGATGTGACTTGGGATGCGACTTGCGGCCCAACCCATCAGCATCTGGCCTGACAGGGGCAAGCTCAGTCGCTAAGATAGGGGCAGCCGTTGCTTAGGGCTGAGATTGCGATTGGCTTTGCCAAGCTTTGCAGGATCGCCCCCCTTCCATGACTGTTACTGTTCGCTTTCTACCCGACGATCGCACCGTCACCGCAGAACCGGGCGAAGACCTTCTCCTCGTCGCCCAGCGCGCTGGCCTCACCATTCCCACAGGTTGCATGATGGGCTCTTGCCACGCCTGCGAAGTCGAGCTCAACGGTGAGCCCGTCTGTAGCTGCATCACCTGCGTACCGTCTTCGACCGAAGAAATCATGGTGGATCTCTACAGCGACCCCACCTGGTAACCCCCGCCCAGACTGGCTATCTTTGGGCTCGTCATTTCCAGGACCGACCATTTCCAGAGCCGACCATTCCCACCCCATCCCTTCTCCATGACCTCATCCCAAACCCCAGCACTCACCCAAGTCGGCACCCAAATGTCTGCCCTGACTGGGGTGCGTGCGATCATGAAGGACATCATCGAAACCCTGCGGGCTGGGCAAGGTCAGGATTTTATCAATCTCAGTGCTGGCAATCCGGTAATTTTGCCCGAGGTGGAAGCACTCTGGCGTGACTGTACGGCGGAGCTGCTGGCCAGTACAGAATACGGGCAAGTCGTCTGTCGCTATGGCTCAAGCCAAGGCTACGAGCCGCTGCTAGAGGCGATCGCCCAGGATTTTCATCAGCGCTATGGCTGGGCGGTGAGCGATCGCAACATCCTGATTACCCCCGGCAGCCAGTCTCTCTATTTTCTTGCGGCTAATGCCTTTGGTGGCCGTACCGCCGAGGGCCAACTCAAAAATATTGTCCTGCCCCTCAGCCCCGATTACACGGGCTACGGTGGCATTAGCCTGGTGCCCGAAGCCCTGATCGCCTACAGGCCCACCCTCGAAATCATTAGCAACCATCGCTTCAAATACCGGCCAGACTTTAGCCAGGTCAAGATCGACGCCAACACCGGCATGGTGCTATTTTCTCGCCCCTGCAATCCCACAGGCAACGTCTTGAGCAATGCAGAAGTCGAAAAGCTGGCGCAGTTGGCGGCCCCCTACCACGCGCCAGTCTTCGTCGATTCGGCCTATGCACCGCCCTATCCCGGTCTCAATTTTACCGAGATGACACCCCTGTTTGGCGGAAATCTTGTCCATTGTATTAGCCTCTCCAAAGCCGGACTACCGGGCGAGCGCCTAGGAGCCGTGATCGGACCTGAGGCAGTGATTCAGACCCTGGAAGCATTTCAGACCAATTTTTGCATTCACTCATCCCGCTATGGGCAGGCGATCGCGCCCGCGCCATCCGCTCCGGTGCCCTCGCCAACCTCGCCGAGACGGTCATTCGCCCCCACTATGCCGAAAAATTCGACGTCGTCGAAGCCAGCCTCGATCAATTCATGCCCGACACCCTACCTTGGTACTTACACAAGGGCGAAGGTGCGATTTTTGCTTGGCTTTGGCTCGATCAACTGCCCATGACAGACTGGGAGTTTTATCAACAACTCAAGCAAGTGGGCCTGATCGTCGTGCCCGGTTCGTCATTCTTCCCCGGTTTACGAGGGGATTGGCCCCATACGCGGCAGTGTTTGCGCATCAGCCTCACGGCCACAGCGGCAGAGCTCCAAGAAGGGATGAAGCGACTGGCTCGGACAGCAGAACAGGTTTATCGGTCAGGAAACGTGTCCAAAAATGCCTAAATAAAAGACTCTGTTTTGAGGTAAACGCGCTAACTTTACGATTGACTAGCAAAGTCATTCACGTCTTGTTTTCTCGAAAAGTTCGACATAAAAGGACGTTCAAATTTCAAATAAAAGGCATAGGCAAGCAGCATCGATAGAGGCGCTGTCAAGGCGTAGAGCACGATTGCCATCTCACCAGACGAGATACCTAAGCCATGAAGATACTGATTTAAGGGGGTCAAAACCAACACATGCGTCAGATATAGCGGTTTTCAGAATTAAGGGATACAGTTATTAGTCTGGATAACCCAACAGAATAGCAATGAAATCCTACTCCCTTGACTTGCGCCAAAAAGTGATTGAGACCTACGAAAATGAGCCAATTTCCCAGCGGCAGCTCGCCAAACGGTTTCGGGTTGCTCCAAG
>JAAUOP010000216.1 GCA_012034805.1 Synechococcales cyanobacterium CRU_2_2
CACGATAATGCGGCTTCCTCGGCCAAGGAGGTCGCTTTGGAGCCAACGTCGATAGCAGCCGATCCACTGTCGGTAGGCCGGCTCAAGTGCAGGGGCCTGGGGCAGTTCTCCTGTCAGAGTGTGGTGGGGCGATCGCCCGCTTCGCCAATTTCGACGGTGACCGAGAAGCCTTGCTCAAAGCTGCCGGGATGAATCTTAATCAGAATGATATTGGACACAGCGGCTGAAGCCAGGTGAGGGGTGGCCAGATATAGTATCGATCATACATGGGCAACTGGATTGTTAGATTAAGTCAAGATTAAGGCCACTGAAGCATCATCTAGCACATCGATTGAAAGATCGTTTGGAAGATTATTTGGAAGTATTGTTTGAAACATCAGCCGTCACGCCAAGTGGAATTCATCACCGAAACAACATTGCCCCAAGGCGTTGCCTGGCTGTGCGATCGCGACCTTGACCTTGCCAGGCTCGTCGATCGCCACGGCCCTCCAACCCGGCTCTGGATTCGTCCGCCCGGATTTCCAACCCTAGTACGAATCATTTTGGAACAGCAAGTCTCGCTCGCCTCCGCGCAATCGACCTTCGATCGCCTTAACGCAGCCATCCACCTGACCCCCGATCGCTTGCTCACCCTAGACACCGACCAGCTGAAGGGCCTGGGCCTCAGCCGCCAAAAAGCCCACTACGTCCAAATTCTGGCCCAGGCAATCCTCAGCGGTGAGCTGAACCTAGACCCGTTGGCTCAGCAATCAGATGAAGCCGTGCGAACAGAACTGTGCAAACTCAAAGGCATTGGCCCCTGGACAGCTGAGATGTATTTGATGATGGCATTGAGGCGATCGGACGCTTGGCCCGTCGGCGATTTGGCATTGCAAATTGCGACCCAACGCCTCAAGGGATTGGAACAACGGCCCAAGGGCGCGGAGCTGGCGGCGATCGCGCCCCCTGGCGACCCTGGCGCAGCGTCGCAGCCCACCTACTTTGGCAGAGCTATCTTTCAAGTCAAGGCTAACAAGTCAAGCCTAACGCCGCAGGCCATTGCCTTGGTAAATTCGCTTCGCCTGTTCCTGGGACAGCCACGGAGCCCCAGATGACCCAGACCTCTCGGCAGAGACAGGTGATGGAACAGCGGCATCTACCGGCGGCGCGCTGGTGTTGACATATTGGCCGGGCAAAATGACACCTTCGTCATCGTCCTTGACCAATTGGGTCGAAGGCGGCACAAAGGCATGGGCACTGCGATCGTAGGACAGGACATTACCGGTTTCAAATTCGTAGATCCAGCCGTGGATTTTCATCTTGCCCTGGTGCAGTCGGGAGTGGATAACCGGATAGGTTTTGAGATTATCAATTTGCGTCAGGATATTCTCCGCCACGGCTGTTTCGATCAGCTCCTCGCCTTCTAGGTGCGCGTAGCTATCTTGCAAAACCCGCAGGGTACCAGCAGCATGCTCTAGCCACTGGCAGACCAAAGGCATCGACTCCCGCAATTGATTCAGCTTCAGCAACCCCTTCATCGCACCGCAGTGAGAATGGCCACAAATCACGACTTGGTTGATGCCGAGGGCGTGAACGGCATATTCGATAGTTGCGCCCTCGCCACCATTGGCAGCCCCGTAGGGGGGGACAATATTGCCTGCATTACGAACGACGAACAACTCACCTGGCTCGGTTTGGGTCAGCAGATTGGGGACAATACGCGAGTCCGAACAAGTGATAAACAAAACCTTGGGCTTTTGGCCATGGGCCAGCTGTTCGAAGAGGCCGCGATACTCATCAAAGCGATGCTCCTGGAATTCCTGTAACCCTCGAATCAGCTTTTTCATCGGTGTCTATGCCGCCGCATTGGGCGTTGCAACATCACTGGATCTCCATCTTAGGGCGAAACGTCTCAGCCCAATCTTTGGGCTCAGCATAATTCTCGTGGCTCACACAGCAAAAGGCGGCCACAAATGCAACTAAAAGCACATTTGTGACCGCCTGTCACAGGGAATATCACAGCTAACCGATATGACAATATTCTTACCTTTCCTATTTCGGAACACATCCGCCAAATTACTCATTAAAGGAACGATCTTGGCAATCCTTTTACCCACCACACTCCGTCTTGCTGCCTGGGCCTTGCCGGAAACAAGCCCATATTGCAAGTCGGAAAACCGAGGAATAAGTACACTGGCAGTGTACTGTCAGCTATTTAGCTTAGGCGGGATCCGAATTGGGCGTAGACTGGGCTATGGAAGTCGCCTCCCACTAGAGAATTCTAGAGCGTATACTGGGTGTTGCCGTCAATCCGAAGATTTAGTTGCATGGTATCCATTCGTGACCTGCATCAGCAGCTCATTCAAAAAGATCGTTCAGCGCTCGAAATCGCCCAAGCCGCGCTCCAACTCACCCAGGCGCTAGAGCCCAAGCTACGCAGCTTTTTGAGGTTGACGGAGGAGCACGCTCTTGCCCAGGCAAAGCGAGTGGATGCCAAAATTGCAGCCGGAGAGGAAATTTGCCTCCTAGCTGGTATTCCCATGGGTATCAAGGACAATCTCTGCACCCAGGGGATTTTGACGACCTGCGGCTCTCGTATCCTCGAGAACTTTGTGCCCCCGTTTGAATCAACGGTGACGGGACGCTTGACAGAGGCCGGGGCGGTGATGATTGGTAAGACCAATCTCGATGAATTTGCGATGGGCAGTTCTACAGAGAACTCTGCTTACCAAGTTACGGCGAATCCGTGGGATTTGGCGCGGGTGCCAGGTGGCTCGTCGGGGGGGTCGGCGGCAGCGGTGGCAGGTGGGGAATGCGTGGTCTCCCTCGGCTCCGACACTGGGGGGTCGATTCGCCAGCCTGCGGCGTTGTGCGGTGTGGTGGGCCTCAAGCCGACCTATGGTTTGGTGTCACGTTACGGTTTGGTGGCCTATGCCTCTTCGCTCGATCAGATTGGCCCCTTCGGCCGCTCGGTGGAGGACACCGCGATCTTGCTGGGGGCGATCGCCGGTCATGACCCCAAGGATGCCACCAGCTTGAAGGTGGATGTCCCAGATTATACTCAGTTCCTGAAGCCAGACTTGAAGGGCATGAAGGTCGGCGTCATTTTGGAAACCTTTGGCGAAGGCCTTGATGAGCAAGTGAATCAGGCCGTGCAAGGGGCGATCGCTCAGCTCAAAACCCTCGGCGCAGAAATCCAAGAGATTTCTTGTCCGCGCTTTCGTTATGGTCTGCCGACCTACTACATCATCGCGCCATCGGAAGCCTCGGCAAACTTAGCTCGTTACGACGGCGTCAAATACGGATTTCGCAAACCCGATGCGGATAGTCTGATCGACATGTATACCCAAACTCGAGCCGAAGGCTTTGGGGTGGAGGTCAAGCGCCGTATCATGATCGGCACCTACGTGCTTTCGGCGGGCTACTACGATGCCTACTATCTCAAAGCTCAAAAGGCTCGTACGCTGATCAAAGAAGACTTTGAAAAGGCATTCGAATCTGTAGACATTTTGGTCTGTCCGACCACACCGACCACGGCATTTAAGGCGGGCGAAAAGACTGACGACCCGCTGAGTATGTATCTTTCTGATCTAATGACGATTCCGGTCAACCTCGCTGGTTTGCCCGGTCTAAGTTTGCCCTGTGGGTTTGACCAGCAGGGCTTACCCATTGGCCTTCAAATCATCGGAAACGTGCTGCGCGAAGACCAAGTCTTACACGCAGCCTATGCCTATGAGCAGTCAACAGAATGGCACGAAAAACAGCC
This sequence comes from Synechococcales cyanobacterium CRU_2_2, assembly GCA_012034805.1. GTDB lineage: Bacteria > Cyanobacteriota > Cyanobacteriia > PCC-9006 > JAAUQQ01 > JAAUOP01. The sequence goes on from JAAUOP010000216.1 coordinate 3,746, forward strand.
GTCTTTCTGAGTGACCGTGACGTCAACTTATTCCTCTTCGTCCCACTGATCAACCTTCAGTAGCTCACTGACAGGATCCTTCATCGCAAACTCGAACGCCTCCAGTTCCTGTTTCCAAAAGTTCCAGGTATCGCTGTAAAGAAACGCAATTTTCCAGATGCCGTCGGTGGGCTTGAGCACACCAGATTCGACAAGCGATCGCACATGACGCTGGAGTTTCGCCATCGGATGGAGAACTTGTTGACTCATATTCAAAGATGCAGTTTCAAAGATTTGGTTCTAAGCGTTAAGGGAATTAATTCAGCAATTCTTCGGAAGCAAATTCTGCATTCCCATCGGAACCCGAGCATCGCCGTTATTTTTCCGTGTTTCACCCTAGCACATAAAAAATAATGCTGTAAATCGATCGTGTTAAGGCTTGTTAATCAAAGCTGGAGGAAAAGACACAAAAACGGGGCGGTTAGCCGCCCCGTTTTTGTGTGGTAGTGGGAATCAAGCCAGTCTATTCATCCACCATCAAATCGGCAAACGGGTCATTCTCCAAGCTATCAATCTCAAATGGATTCTCTGCGAAGGAATGGTCATCCACTAAATCCGAGCCAAAGGCTGCGCGATCGCCATTGAGAGCGTCCAGGTCATCTAACGAGGTATCACTAAACAATGCTGAGAGCGGATCGGAAGCGTCTTCCTTCGCACCGTTTTTATCCAAATTCAGGCCGTCTGAATCAAAATCAGCCTGGGATTCGTCAGCGGCGAAGAGACTCTCTAGCGATCGCGACACCCGCTGAGTTGGCGGAGCAGCCACTACCGATTCCTCCGAGGCTTCATCCCACAAATTGGAGTCAAAGTCATCAATAGACTCTAGGGCTAGGGGATCCATCTCCGGATCCTGGCCCAGGTCATCCCCCGCTGCATCCTCAATTTGCAGCTCCTCCAGACTAAATTCTGCGCCGCTGCTCAGCGAGTCATCCAGGCCCAGCATCGGATTTTCTGTTAGAGATGCAAAAGGGTCATCCGCCTCCGGCTTCAAGTCAGCAAAATCGTCCGCATTCTCCACCTCTGAGCCATCCAAAGAGAAGTTCTCAAGACCAGCAAAATCGCCGTCCGACTCCAGGGATGCAGAAAAATCAGTGGAGAAATCGTCCTCTAAATCCATGCCCGCAAGCGGATCATCTGACAAGTCCTCGGAAAACGATAAATCCTCGGAAAAATCATCAGAGTCGCCGAAGTCTAACCCAACATCCGATGTCGGTTCACCCAGAAAATTGGTGCTCTCCCCCATCTCCTCAGTCACAAAGTCGGTTGCCGACTCATCATCCACCTGTTTGATGACGGCGGGCTGATTTAACAATCCTTGTAGGAGGTCATCGTCGTTGTTGGAAGCAAACTCCAAATTCGTCTCTAAATCATCGTCTAAACCCGTCTCCTGCAACTCCTCTACTCCGAGGCCAGTGTCCAAGGCAGAGCCGAGGTCCGCTGAACCCAAATCCCCTTCTAAATCATTCTCAAACTCCGGCAGATTGGTCAGCGAATCATCACCTAGACTCAAATCATCACCTAGGCTCAAGTCATCACCTAGGCTCAAGTCATCACCTAGGCTCAAATCACCACCTAGACTCAAGTCATCACCCAGGCTCAAATCATCACTCAAGTCCTGATCAAAACTCCCCCCCACGCTAGTATCCAGATCTGCATTCAGATCTATGCCCAGGTCATCTTCCAGGTTGGTGTTCAAGTCATCACCCAGGCTCAAATCACTGCCCCAGCTCAACGCATCGCCGGAGTCACCCAAATCCAAATCTGATAGATCAGCCGTCGCGGGTTCATCCCCATCGTACAAATCTGGCACATCCTCCCCGTCACCCGCAGCCGACTCTAAAAAGTCCCCTGATAGGTCAAGGGAAATCTGATCGCCGGAAACATCGTCAGGGAAGGAGTCATCCCCAGGCAACAGGTCATCCCCAGACAACAGGTCATCCCCAGACAACAGGTCATCCCCAGACAACAGGTCATCTCGCAATAGGTCATCTGGCGAAAGCTCATCGGCCACAGC
>JAAUOP010000217.1 GCA_012034805.1 Synechococcales cyanobacterium CRU_2_2
TTCGTCGGATTGGGATCAAAGGGCACCCGGATTACGCTCCACATCAGCGATGACGAGGCAGAATTTTTGGAGGAGGCCCGGATTAAGCAGCTGGTCAACACCTACTGCGACTTTATGCCGGTGCCGATTTCCTTGGGCGAGGAAGTACTGAATCGCCAAAAGGCCATTTGGCGAGAGTCTCCGAGTAATTTGACGGACGAAGACTATCTCGAGTTCTATCGCTATCTCTATCCTTTCCAGGAAGAGCCGCTGCTCTGGGTGCACCTGAATACGGATTATCCCTTCTTGGTCAATGGCATTTTGTATTTCCCCAAGCTCAACCCGAGCGTGGACGTGACCAAGGGGCAGCTCAAGCTTTTCTGCAACCAGGTGTTTGTTAGCGATCACTGCGAGGAGATCGTACCGAAATTCTTGCTGCCGATGCGCGGCGTGATCGATAGCCCGGATATTCCGCTGAACGTCAGCCGCAGTGCGCTGCAGATGGATCGGCGGGTGCGGGGGATTGCCAATTTTATTTCGAAGAAGGTGGCGATCGCCTCAAGGAGCTTTACAACGAAGATCGGGCCAAATATATCGACAACTGGCAAGATCTGGGAACCTTCGTCAAGTTCGGCGCGATGAACGACGAGAAGTTCAAGAAGCAGGTTGAGGATTTTCTAATCTATCGTACCACGGCAGATCTGAGCGACTCCGATGGCGAAATGCCAGCCGTCCAAGTCGAGGTTCAGACCCCCGAGGGTGAGGATGCCTGGGCAGATGCGACGCCAAAGTCTAAGAATACCGATCCTGAAGGACGCAGTTATACGACGCTGCAGGACTATCTCGATCGCAATCAAGCGCACCACGAAAACCGCGTCTACTATTGCAACGACTCCGCCGCCCAGGCCACCTATGTCGAGCTGCACAAAAACCAGGGCTTAGAAGTTCTGTTTTTAGACGCCTTTATCGACACCCATTTTGTTGGCTTTCTCGAGAACGAATACCGCGAAAAGGAAATCAAGTTCTCTCGGGTAGATTCGGATCTTGATTCAACGCTGATGGAGTCTGACAAGGCTGATGAGATTGTTGATCCCGCCACCAACAAAACCAAGGGTGAGCAGATCAAAGAGATCTTCGAGAAAGCGCTGGCGAAGCCGACTGTGACGATTCGTACGGAAGCGCTCAAGGGAGAGGGCGACTCGACTCCGCCTGCGATCGTACTGTTGCCAGAAGAGATGCGCCGGATGCAAGAAATGAGCGCCATGTTCCAAAACAAGGAAATGCAGTTCCCGGAGATGCATACGCTGCTGGTGAATACGAATCACCCACTGATTAAGAATCTGACGGATCTGAGCAGTGGCGGTATTGTCACGGCGGATGGAGCCGAGTCGCCGTCGTCAGAACTGGCCAAGATGTTGTGCCAGCATGTCTATGATTTGGCGTTGATGGCCCAAAAAGGGTTTGATGCCGATGGCATGAAGGCGTTTGTGGAGCGATCGAATCAGGTGCTCACGCGGTTAACGGCAAAGTAAGACAAAAAAAGGGGCGCAGATGCTGCGCCCCTTTTTTTGAAGTTGCAAACGTGCTGTAACTTATTCTATGTACAGAGGCAAGCATCGGCGGCACTTGGCAAGCTTGGCGTTGCTGAATGATAAGATGAAGTAGCGAATGAGCTTTGGCTCTAGGACGGACGAACCGCTGTTCGTCCCCACCGTTTTCATCCTTTGATTCAGCAACGCCGCAAGCTTCAAGGTATACTCAAGGCCTGACGGGGCGACAGAAAGAGCAGTAATGCGCTTGGTGTATGGGTTGTAGTGGTCTAAAGTAAAAAAAGATAGGCCAGTGAGATGAAGCACGGCCTACCCAACAAAAAGATGACCCTATCCTATCAAACTTGCTTGGAAACGCAGCTAGGAAAAAAGTCAGCTCTGCTGGTTTCGCTGCTGGTGGTAGTGCTACAAAGTATTCGCGATGTCCGATTAGAAGTGGTGGCCGAAGCGCTACCGTTTCCGATTCTGTTCGAGAGTCGCCGAAAAAAATCCAACGGCTGCTCTCACAAGAGAAATTTACGGTGAGGGGGCTGTGGTTCGCTTGCCTAAAGCAGTGGCTAGAGGAGCATTGCCAAAAGGGAGAGCGGGTTCACATCGCCATCGACCGCACAAGTTGGGGAACGGTGAACCTGCTGGTAGTGAGCCTGATTTGGAACAAACGTGGGATTCCCTTGTACTGGGAATTGCTCGACAAGCTGGGAAGTACGAGTTGGGAAGAACAGCGCGATGCCCTCTCCAAAGTCCTTCCCCTGCTGAAGGAGCATCGTGTGGTGGTGCTGGGGGACCGAGAATTCTGTAGTGTCAAGCTGGGTCGATGGCTCAATGAGCAAGAGTGCTACTTCTGTCTACGCCTAAAGTGCAACACCAATATTAGGGAAGCCCAGCAGGCTTGGCGTGAGCTCGCAGCCTTGGGCCTGACCCCAGGAACGAGTCTCTTTCTCAACGAGGTGGAAGTCACTAAGCAAAAGGGGTTTGGCTCATTTAATGTGGCCAGTAAGTGGAAGAAACGCTACCGGGGATTTGCACCCCCCATGAGCCTTGGTTTATTTTGACCAATCTAGAGACCCTAGATGAAGCGATAGGGGCGTACCAGAAAAGATTTGGCATTGAGGAGATGTTTCGAGACCTGAAGCTGGGTGGCTACAGTTTGGAGAGCTGCCAGTTGTCTGGAGAGCGTTTAGTGGCGATGATATTGCTGATCGCCCTGGCCTATGTTGAGAGTCTCAAGCAGGGCCAACTTGCCAAGAGAAGGGGACTACAAAAGTATCTGGCTCGCCCAGAATGTGCAGCTCATGCTCAACGCCGTCACAGTGCATTTCATGTGGGTTTGTGTGCTTATCGTTGGAGTCCACTTTATCAGTTGTGTGAACCACTCATTATCGAGTTAATGAAACTTAGTCCCAACAAGCGGACTCATTACAAAAGAGGGCTCAGGGCTAGAGAGTTGACTCTATCTGCTTTCTAGCTTCTGTTGTCGCCCTTCCAGCGATCCCAGAGAATACAACTCAAAATAAAACTCGAAATGAAACTCAAAGTCAAACGCCTAAGTTCGATCGCCACCCTACCCACATATGCTCACCCCGGCGATGCAGGGCTGGATTTGTATGCGATCGAAACCACTACAATCGCCCCCCACCAAACCCAGCTCATCCCGACCGGCATTGCGATCGAACTGCCCCCCAACACCGAAGCCCAAGTCCGGCCCCGCAGCGGCCTCGCCCTCAAGCACGCCATCACCGTCCTCAATAGCCCCGGTACCATCGACGCGGGCTATCGCGGCGAAATTCAGGTGATTTTGATCAACCATGGTGACCAACCCTTTGAGGTACAGCCAGGTATGCGCATCGCCCAGATAGTGATTCAGCCGGTGGTATCTGTGGAAGTGGAAGAGGTCGAACAGCTCGGCGAGAGCCTTCGGGGCGAGGGTGGGTTTGGGTCGAGTGGGGTCTCAGGATGAACGCCTGGGCATCGCGGCTGCTTCGTACTTTTCGTAGGCCCCGACAATGCGCTGCACTAGAGCATTGCGCACCACATCCACCTGGGAAAATTCGCAAAAAGCAATGCCCTCTACGTTTTCAGGATCTTTTGCGTCACCTGCAATCCCGACTGCTGATCTCCCGGCAGATCGGTTTGCGTCAGGTCGCCCGTCACCACCATGCGGGACTTAAAGCCCAGACGGGTCAAGACCATCTTCATCTGAGCGGGCGTTGTGTTCTGGGCTTCGTCCAAAATCACGAAAGCGTTGTTGAGGGTGCGACCGCGCATATAGGCCAAAGGCGCAATTTCGATCATGCCTCGTTCCATCAGATTGGCAACTTTTTCGGGATCAACAATCTCGTGCAGTGCATCGTAGAGCGGACGCAAATAGGGGTTGACTTTTTGCTGCAAATCTCCCGGCAAGAAGCCCAGCCGCTCACCTGCTTCCACCGCAGGCCGGGTCAGGATGAGGCGATCGTACTCCCCGTTCAGCAACGACTGAATCCCCAGCACCGCCGCCAGGTAGGTTTTGCCGGTGCCCGCAGGCCCGACACAAATGGTCAGCGCGTGCTTGCGCATCGCAGTCAGATAGCGCCGCTGCTTAAAGGTTTTAGCCCGGACTTCGTCGCCCCGGCGAGTGCGGGCAATGCTGTCCTTGCGCAGTTCTTGGAGTTCTTCCTGCTGGCCCGTATCCAGGGCATAGCGGGCTGTCAGAATATCAATCGAGGTGACGGGCGTACCCTTTTCCCAGAGTGCTTCGAGAGCCGAGACGAGGCTCTGGGCGAGGGCCACCTGGCTATCGGTGCCCGCAATGTGGAGCGCCTGACCGCGCAAAACCAGCGTTGCACCCGTCTGTTGGCTGAGGAGCTTGAGGTTGTCTGGGGTGTCGCCGACTAGGGCGATCGCGCTCTCAATGCTAGGAAGTCCAATAATTGCAGTTTCTGCCATAGGTTCCATGATCCCGATCCCCCTAACGCTAGCACCCCCAGCGGGGTTTAGGCAGCAGATCAAGCAATCTCAGAAATCCCAGAAATCCTTAAGCATCAGGCTCGTCCCGCTTGCGCAGTTTGGGCTTGGGTCGCTCGGGGCTAATACGAGCGGCGTCTAGGGTGACGTCTGGATCAGAGTCTGGGGCAACCTGGGTTTCGTCCCGTCGCGTGATGATCCGGGGCCGATCGCCGACTTGAGTCTCGCCTGGGCGCGATCGCCCGACTTCTTCGAGTTCAGGCCCAGCGCCAAACACCTCCAGGGTGACCTGCTGGGAAGCATTGTCTCCAGCGGCTTTGAGGATATGGCGCACCGCTTGAATATTGCGTCCGCCCCGGCCAAAAAAACGACCGCGATCGGCAGCTTCATTCAGGGCGACCCGCACCCAGACCTTGGTGCCGCCCCCCAACACCTCGGTGGAGACCTTGAGATGCTCGGGGGAGTCCAGCAGGGGCTCCATCAGAAACCGGGTAAGCTCGACGTAGTTGGGGGTGGTCATGACCAATTGCTGCTAACAACAGAAACAAATAAGGAGCAACGCACGCGGTCGTCACTCCTACACTGAGTCAATCAGTCCACGACGACCCAAGTCAGCTGGCCCCAGCTCGGTTTTGATGGGGCTGGCTTCACCTGGGAGAGTCGCCGAGGGCCTTAGGCCTTGAGCTGTTCAAACACGTTGGCTTTGTCGAGCAAACGCTTGACCGTGGGGCTAGGCTGCGCACCCTGCTTGAGGCGGGTGACGATCGCCGGTACATCCAGCCGAGTCTCGTTGGTGCGGGGGTTATAGAAGCCCACCTCTTCGAGGGGACGGCCATCGCGGCGGGAGGTGCTGTTGGCCACAACGAGGCGGTAGCTGGCTTCGCGCTTCTTTCCAAATCGCTTCAGTCGAATTTTGAGCATTATTCCTTCACTGGATCTTTGGGGTATTGAGTAGGGCATTGCTCTGGGGCGTTGCTCTGGGGCATTTCTGCGGGCGTCTGGCTTGGAGCGTAGATCCAGCCTAGCGTGTCCGTCTAATTCTGAGCGGGTTTCGCTTTCGCTCTGCAGCGCATGACGCAAGCGTTCACCCGGTCTGGGATTATATCAAATCCTATCCTCCGGTGCAATCAGATCGATCAGGGCCCAGCAATTGTAAATTCAAAACTTGCCCAGGTCTCGTCTGGGCGTCTGAGCTCGATGATGTAAGAGGACGACCTGGAGTGCCAACAAGATGGAAGGCAGCCCTCTCAGCTTCGAGCTGCTGTTGAGCTATCTACACCGTGGAATTGCGGCGCTAGAGGAGCCGCGTGAATGGAGTA
>JAAUOP010000218.1 GCA_012034805.1 Synechococcales cyanobacterium CRU_2_2
TGGGACAGGTCAAGGCAGCGATGGGGGCGATCGCCTCTCAATTTCAGCCCACTATTCTGGTCAACAATGCTGGGATGGGTTACACAGGTGACCTACTCACCACTTCTCTGGCAGACTGGCAACAGGTGATTGACCTGAATCTCACTAGCGCTTTTCAATGCATTCAAGCCGTGCTGCCCGGTATGCGCGATCGCCACCAAGGGCTGATCATCAACGTCACCTCGATCGCTGGACATCAAGCGTTCCCAGGCTGGGGAGCCTACAGCGTCAGCAAGGCAGGACTCATTTCTCTCTCTAAGGTTTTGGCAGCCGAAGAAAGAGCGAACGGCATCCGCGTAGTCAATATTTGTCCCGGATCTGTGAACACCCCACTTTGGGATACCGATACAGTTCAGGCAGATTTCGATCGCTCCACAATGCTCACTCCGGAGGCGATCGCCCAGTCCATTCTTCATGCTGTCCTGCTTCCACCCCAGGCAGTGATCGAAGAACTCATCCTCATGCCTAGTGCGGGTGCGCTCTAGGCATGACAAAACCAATGTCCAAAACAATGCCGAAAACAGGTTCGTATTAAATTTTTCTTTGGAGTTTCATCCAGGTTATGACTATTGCTTCTTCTAATGGAATCAACGGAGCCAGTGGTATGAGTGCAACTCAAAATGAGGCTCAGGGTGCGCCTCAAGCACAAAATTTGGCAGCTTCTGAGTCGCAAGATAGTCAATCAGTCACCGCTACTTCTCTTCAGCCCCGTCCCGATCGCGCCACCATTCAAGGTCGCGAAGCCAAGCCTCAAACTCCACCTCCTGTCGATCAAGAGGGTATGATGGCAGCAGTCCACACCATGCTGTTAGGCGTGGGTGAAGATCCCCAACGAGAAGGACTCCTCAAAACCCCAAAACGAGTGGCTGAAGCGATGCGCTTCTTGACGAGTGGCTACAACCAATCCCTAGAAGAGTTGGTCAACGGCGCAATTTTTGACGAAGGGCACAATGAAATGGTTCTGGTGCGCGATATTGATGTGTTTAGCCTTTGCGAGCATCATATGCTGCCGTTTATGGGTAAAGCCCATGTCTCTTATATCCCCAATCAAAAAGTTGTAGGGTTGAGCAAATTGGCACGGATCGTGGAAATGTATTCCCGCCGTCTGCAAGTGCAGGAACGTCTGACTCGCCAGATCGCTGAAGCGGTTCAAGAAATTTTGGAACCGAAAGGCGTTGCAGTCGTGATGGAGGCTACTCATATGTGCATGGCCATGCGCGGTGTGCAAAAGCCTGGCTCTTGGACGGTAACCAGTGCCATGATTGGTGTCTTCCAGGAAGATTCAAAACCCGTGAAGAGTTCCTTAGCTTGATTCGTCACCGACCTGCTTTCTTCTAAATCGGCGCTTGATCCAGGCAATCTTGATCGGTGCCATATACAGGGCAATACACGGCAGGGGTATCGTTTTCATGCCCCTGCTTTGGGATAAGTAGCCATTACCGATCGCTAATTCAATCGCTAATTCAACTGCTGCAACACTGAAATCGGCTCGGTTCGCCACAGCATTTCTAGATTTTTTGCAGGAATGGCTAGATACAGGATATCTCCAGCGCTCAAATCAATATCTAGTAGGTTCCAGCCATGCGTGGTTTGGTGGTGGGTTTCTAGATACAGCGGCACAAAGTCTGCATCCATCGCCACATTCTTGATGCGTCTACCACAGAAGGGATGATTAGGGGTGATGGCTGTAGCGATCGCCACCCACAAGATATCTGCCGTCATGCCGTTGCCCAATATCCGTCCACCTAGGGCTGCTGCGGCAAAGGAAGGGGCGGCCAAATCTGCCGGACTGAGTACAGCTTCAAAGTCGAATATGCACTGAGCTAAGGGCGCAAACTGAGGATTTTGACTGCGGACGATCACGGGTATTTTAGGTGAAAGTCCTTTGGCCGTCAGCGCAATCTCCACATTGACAGCATCATCGCTGGTGGCGGCAATTAGCGCCTTGGCTCCAGTAATACGAGCTGCTTGCAGCGTGGTGTTGAGATTGGCTTCGCCGTGAATCACTGGCACTTTGAGCGATCGCGCCACATTCAAAAAGCGATTGTTTAAATCTCGTTCAATCACCACTACTTCACAACCACTGGCTCGCAACTGATGAATAATCTGTACTCCCACGCCCCCTAAACCACAAACGACATAGTGATGACGATGGGGCACACGGGCAGTATTCCAAAACTGCTGGAGCCGTGTACCCAAGACAAAATCATTGAGCAACGCATAGAACAAGCCGATCACGGCTGCTCCTACCAGCATCATCACCACGGTAAACAGCTTGATGTCTCCTGGAGCATGTTCGATCACGCCTTCATTACCCCCGGCTCCAGTAATCAGCCCCACGGAAAAGTAGAGGGCATCAATCACGGAAACACCTGAGCTAGCAGCCGTGTAGGTCAAAGTGGCTGCAAAAATAGTCAGCAGCAGAATCAGTGTAATCATTACAGTGGGCTGCACATGCCGCTGAAAATGGCGCAACCCCAGGACGAAACCGAAAAAGTTTTGGTTGAGAGAGCGACGGTTTGCCTGCATGGCTGGCTGAGTAGCAACGATCAGCCGATCGCCCACCTGCAAATTCTTATTGCACACCACTGCCGATACCAAATCCATCTGATGATAGGCAGGCAAATAGTAAATTAACATCCGCGATCGATCTTCCCAAAGCTCGCTGAGCTTACGGCCTCGCCAGGGATGGGTTTCGTCAATATATTCTTCGTGGATGGGCCAGGTTTGATCAAACAAGCGCAACTGCCCGATCGCCCGATTGCCCAAAGCTGCAAAGGCAAACACTGGCGCTGCTAAAGCCGCTACGCTCATTGAAAAATGATCGGGCAAGGTATAGTCCAGGCGATCGCCAAACTAGAATTAAACAGCCGATTGATAATCCGAATTCTGGGATTAAGAACCCGTGCTTGGGTTAAGGCGGCCAGGTTCAAGGCATCGTCACTGCTGGTCAACACTAATGTATGAGCGTCCTGAATGCCTGCTGCCATCAATGTCGCTGCTGAAGCAATATCGCCCACCAAAATCTCTCCACTCATCTCATGATCAGAGAGGGGGCGATCGTGAACGCCTGTAACTCTGGCTCCTTGCTGTTTCAGCAAGCAAAACACCTGATAACCAGTACGACCCAAACCGCAAACAATAATTCGAGGCTTCATAGGAAAAAAGCCATCTGTGTGGCAGCAACCATAGGCGCTTATTGTCTGTGACTTAGAAGCTTGAGAACTGTAGCTGAAAACACGGTGTTGCAAAAGTTTAAGAGGAATATAGCTAAGCCTCAATCACTCATGAGAAAAGCAAAAAGCGGATTGGGGGACTGCGTCTCCCAGCGGGACAACGCTCCCTCCACCCCTTTTCACAAATCATTTGGGATTGCTATGTTGAAGCTGCTCAATCGGAATCCGAATCTTGAATTCTGCGCCTTGATTAGGAGTTGAGCAACAATGCAGACTGCCATGATGTTTTTCAATAATTTGATAACTAATAGACATGCCGATTCCAGTTCCTTTGCCAACCGGTTTTGTTGTAAAAAACGGATCGAAAATACGATCTTGAACTGCTTCAGGCATACCCATACCATTGTCGGCAATCGCAATTTCAACCCATTTGGACTCTACGACTGAAGTGCAAATGATAATTTGACTAGGATTTATTTGGATCTCTTGTTCAGTTCGTTGGATATTAAATTCTTCTAGCGCATCGATCGCATTGGTCAAAATATTCATGAACACTTGGTTCAGTTGTCCAGGGTAGCAGCTAATCGCGGGCAAGTTACCATAATCTTTGATCACTTCGATTGCTGGATACTGCGCGTGAGCTTTCAGGCGATGTTGCAAAATGAGTAACGTACTATCAATGCCTTCATGAATATCAACCGTCTTAAATTCAGCTTCATTGAGACGGGAGAAGTTACGTAATGATAAAACGATTTGGCAAATGCGATCGGTGCCCATTTCCATCGAGCTGAGGAGTTGAGGTAAATCGGCTTGGATAAATTTCAAATCTATCAGTTTTACCTGAGTTGCAATTTCAGTATTGGGTTGAGGATAAGACTGCTGATAAAGCTGAATCAGATACATGAGGTCATGGCTATATTCCCGTACATGTCTCAAATTGCCATGAATAAAGTTAATAGGATTATTGATCTCGTGAGCTACCCCTGCAACCAATTGCCCTAAAGATGACATTTTTTCAGCTTGTATCATCTGTGCCTGCGTCCGCTGAAGTTGTTCTACAGCCTGCTTCAGCTTGGTTGTCCGTTCAGTCACTTTCTGCTCCAAATCAGCGTAGGCAATTTCTAGGGCATTTGCCATCTGATTGAAGGTACGGGCTACGAGACCCAAATTCATCGCTTGAACCATCGGAGAGGCGAGTGTTCAAGCCGGGCATCGCAGACACCTGACTCATCACTTGAATCATTTTTCGTAGCCGTTGGTTGACCAGCCGATCAAAAAACACATAAATCAGCCCAATTAAAGCGACAGATAGACCAGCAAAGGTTGCCAAAACAGCCTGTTTTAAAGCAACCTGATTGATCCGCAAATCTTGAGTGGGTACGTCAATCACAAGGGTGCTGATGATGTCTCCCTTCACGTGGCCGATCGTCAGATTGACAAATCCGACGTTCCAACTGCGGGCCAGTTGCTCCAACAAGAAGGCTTGTGGAATGCGGCCTTGCTCGACAAGCGTATGGATCAATGGAGACCTGAGCCGTTGAGCGAGGGTGCTTGCCCTGTCGAAGTCGACCCGGTCGATGACGCCGAGCTGTTCGGCGAGCTTGAGCAGCATCTCACGGCTGGGCTGGGATCGCCCGGTCTCGAGGAAACTCAGGTGTCGTGTGGAGATTTCGGCCTCGCTGGCGAGGTCGAGCTGGCTCAGGCGGCGGCGCTGGCGCCAGTCGCGCAAAAGATCGCCGACGGATTGTGAAGGCATTGTCATGGCGGGACCGTAACGCACCGGCGTCGCGCCTTCCATTACCTCGGACGTTATCGATCTTCTTTGCTGGTGTGATTGAGGGGTGTGATAAGATGCGCCATCGGATTTTGCTGCGGGGGAGAAGCAATGGGCCGACATTCGAGGTGGCGATCAGGCAAGGTCGGGGCAATGCTGGCTGCCGCCGTTGCGCTCATGTACGTCATGGCATCCGTGTCTTTTGCGCAGCCCGCCGAAACGCGTGTCGCGCTGGTGATCGGCAACTCGGCATATCAGTCGGCGGGCGCGCTCGACAATCCGCAGCGTGACGCCAAGCTCATGGCCGAGCGCCTTAAGACCGCAGGATTCACGGTGACGCTGCTGGTGGATGCCGATCAGCAGGCGATGAAGCGGGCGATGGTGGATTTCGGCCGCGAGCTCAGGTCATCCGAAGCGGTCGGACTGTTTTACTACGCAGGGCACGGGCTGCAGGTGAACGGCCTCAACTACCTCGTGCCTGTCAATGCCAACATCAAGGACGAGACCGAGGTCGGCATCGAAACGGTGAGCCTTGCGGATTTCCTCGCCACGATGGAACGGGCCAAGAGCCGCATCAACATCGTCGTGCTGGACGCGTGCCGCAACAATCCGTTCGCGAGCAACTTTCGCACGGACAGCGCGGGCTTGGCGCGCGTGGACGCGCCGGCTGGAACGTATGTCGCATACGCGACATCGCCCGGCTCGGTGGCGTCCGACGGCGCGGGCCGCAACAGTCCCTATACCAAGGCATTGGCGGAAACGCTCTTGAAGGCGGGCATGCCGATC
>JAAUOP010000075.1 GCA_012034805.1 Synechococcales cyanobacterium CRU_2_2
TCTGAAGTCAATCTGTAGGGGCGAACTGTGTTCATCGACTGCCGTGCCAAGCCTGCGATTCGCTTTGCTTTGGCACCCCCTGGATGCGGTTCATCCCTACTGACTATCAGTCTATGTTTTGGTTCTTCGTACCTTGATTTCGTACTTTGATTTCGTACCTTGATAATTTATCGCCCATAATTCTGGGCTACTACCATGGCCGCGCTGCAACAACAAAAGATTCGCATCCGTCTCAAAGCCTTTGACCGTCGCCTACTCGACACTTCCTGTGAAAAATCGTCGATACGGCGAACCGTACCAACGCGACTGCTGTCGGCCCGATTCCGATGCCGACTAAGCGCCGCATTTATTGCGTGCTCCGCTCTCCCCATGTGAACAAGGATTCACGCGAGCACTTCGAAAGCCGTACCCACCGACGAATTGTCGATATCTATCAGCCTTCCTCGAAGACAATTGATGCGCTGATGAAGCTTGATTTGCCTGCCGGTGTCGATATCGAAGTCAAGCTCTAGCTAGGATACCGCTAGAGAATGCAGTACATTGGAGTCATAGATGTACTGCATTTTAGTGGCGATCGAATGTCCTCGTCTTTTTCATCAGTTTCTGTCCGGGAACTTCCTCTCTTCCCATTGCCAGAACTTGTTTTGTTTCCAGGGCGGCCTTTACCCCTGCATATCTTTGAATATCGTTACCGCATGATGATGCAGACGATTCTAGATACCGACCGCCGCTTTGGTGTGCTGATGTGGGATCCAGAAACCAACGAATCAGCGAAAGTCGGCTGCTGTGCTGAGGTGGTTCAACACGAGCCTTTGCCAGACGATCGCGTCAACATCATGACCGTGGGCCAACAGCGGTTCCGGGTTCTGGAATATGTTCGCGAGAAACCCTATCGGGTTGGCTTGGTGGAGTGGATCGAAGATGAGCCTCCGAAACATTCTTTAGACCCCCTCGCCCAGGATGTAGAGCGCTTACTTCGAGATGTTGTACATCTGTCCAATAAGCTTCACGATGACGAGATGGTGTTGCCGGATGAACTGCCCAAGCTCCCTCGAGAGTTGTCCTATTGGGTTGCCTATGCGCTGCGTGGCGCGGCCCAAGAGCAGCAGCGCCTGTTGGAACTCCAGGACACGGAGGCGCGCCTAGAGCGAGAGTTAGAGATTCTGACGACGACGCGCAATCAGCTGGCAGCGCGGACCGTGCTGCGAGATACGCTGTCGAATTCTTAGCCTTAGGACGCAGACGGGTCAACCATCTGACTGAGGATTTGGGTGAGTTGGTCGGGCTTGAGGTTCCAAATGTCGTAGCTGCCGAGAACCCGAAGATTTTCGGTGACGTCGGTGAGTGAGTTGAGGGCGGCTTGGACGCTGGGACTTTGGGCGTTATCTTCTAAATCAATAAAGAACAGATAGTCCCCGAGGGAGCGCTGGGTGGGACGGGATTCGATGCGGCTCATGTTGATGCGGCGATCGCCAAAAGCCTGCAATGCCTTGACCAAGGCTCCGGGAACATTGGCATACAGACTGAATCCGAGGGAGGTCTGGCTGCCAGAGCTGAGGGGCTGGCGGTTGAGAACCCAAAACCGGGTGCAGTTTTCGAGGTTGTCGTTGATCGGGTGGGCCTGGATGGGGATATGGTGGAGGGCTGCTGCCCGAGGGGAGGCGATCGCCGCTAGGCTGCGATCGTTCCCGAGCTGCGCCAAAACCTCCGTCGTTGAGTTCATCGAAATTCTTTCTGCCTGGGGCAAGTAGGTGTCTAGCCAGATTCTGCATTGGGCCAGGGCCTGGGGATGGGACGCGACGGAGCGAATGTGGTCGAGATCGTCGCTATGGCTGAGGAGGCCATGGGCAATCGGGAGCACTAGCGCCTGGTGAATCGTTAGATTTTCCAGAGGCCAGAGGGTGTCTAGCGTCATCGGGACGCTGCCGCCGATGGAATTTTCGACGGGAACAATGGCCCAATCGGCTTTAGCCTCGGCAACGCAGTGGAGGGTTTTGGCGATCGTTGCGCAGGGAAGATATTCAATTTTCGACTCTTCCTGTTGCCGGAGGAAGTGGGCAAAACAGAGTGCCGCCATCTCTGCGTAGGTGCCCTCAGGCCCGAGATGGGCAAGTACAACTGCCATAATAAAAAAATTGGAGTATTGGGGATATTTGGGGATTATGAGCCTTCACCGAGGAGCGCGACAGGCGACCGATGGGGGTCGCCGACTCGAGAGATTTAAGTCTTTGAGTATGAAGCTTTCGGTGCTCTCTCCATGGGACTCAGCGGGAGGGTGTAGGATACAAACGAAGCGTTGAAATCAACCCTTGTTTACTGAGGCAATTCGCCTACTCCTCGGTTCTCCCCTCCGTTTTTCATGCAAACTCAGTTTACTGCGTCCCAAACCGTTACGATTCCACTCACGGAACGGGGGGCTTCGATCGAGGACTATCTTCAAGATCCACGCCGAATCGTCAATGCCCTGACCGATTCCAGTCAGGTGACGTTGCTGGAGCCTGGACTGTTTCGCTTTAGCTTGCAGGCCCTCAGCTTTATGGCCCTGGAGCTGAGGCCGACGGCGGATTTGCAGCTTTGGAGTCCAGCGCCCGGTCAAGTTCGGATCAAGGCATTGAGCTGTTGGCTTGAGGGGGCAGAGCATCTCAATCGACATTTTTCCATGACGATGGAAGGCTATCTCAACAGCGATCGCATCGGCCCGCAAGTGAGCATCCTCGGTAGTGCCCAGCTTCAGGTAAAAGTCGATTTGCCCCTGCCCTTTAGCTTGACGCCTCGGCCCATCATCGAAGCAGCGGGAAACGCGCTATTGGGTGGGATTTTGGCCACAATCCAGCGTCGTCTCAAGCAACAGCTAAAAGCCGACTATTACACTTGGGCGGCACAGCATGCGGCGGTCAAAACCCTTTCCTAGTGCTCACCTTGGTGCAGCGCCATTTCCATGAGTTTGAGCTGCGCGGAGCGGACACGTTCGTTGGCCGCCGGTTGGCGCTGCCGAGAGCTTCCGTCTGCTTGCAGCTCCCAGCAATAGCGGTTATCCGCCAGCATCACCGCTAGAATTTCCTGGAGATCGGCCACGAGCTTGGGCGATTGGACTTGCACAACTGCTTCCACCCGACGATTCAGGTTGCGCGGCATCCAGTCGGCGCTGCCCAAGAACACTTCGCCCTCTCCAGCGTTGTGAAAGTAAAAAATGCGCGAATGCTCCAGCAGACGGCCAATGATGCTGATCACACGAATGCGATCGCTCACCCCCGCTACCCCAGGCCGCAAACAGCAGACGCCCCGAACGATTAAATCCACTGAAACCCCCGCCTGGGAAGCGCGATAGAGCGCCCGGATCAATTCTGGATCCACCAGGGCATTCATCTTGGCAACAATGCGGCCCTCGCCTCCAGCCTGGGCATAGTCGGTTTCTCGCTGGATGAGGGCGAGCATGCGCGATCGCAAATTCACCGGGGCCACCAGTAACCGCCGGTAGGACTGCTGCCGCGAATATCCCGTGAGGTAATTAAACAAGTCCGTCAAATCCGCACCCAGTTCATCCCGAGCGCTCAAAATGCCTAAATCGGTGTACAGGCGAGCCGTTTTGGGATTGTAATTGCCGGTGCCAATGTGAACATAGCGACGAATTTTATCCCCTTCATTGCGCACCACCAGGGTAATTTTAGTATGGGTTTTGAGCCCCACGAGACCATAGACCACATGCACACCCGCCGCCTCGAGTTTGCGCGCCCAGCTAATATTGTTGGCCTCATCAAACCGAGCTTTCAGCTCCACCAGCACCACCACTTGCTTCCCATTCTCGGCGGCTTTAATTAGTGCCTGGACAATGGGGGAATCGCCCGAGGTGCGATAGAGCGTCATTTTGATCGCCAGCACGTTGTCATCATAGGCGGCCTGAGTGATGAACCGTTGCACTGTCGCCGAGAAGGACTCGTAGGGATGGTGCAGCATCACATCCTGCTTTTTCAGTAAGCCAAACAGGTCAATTCGCTCCTCTCCCTCCAAATTACCCACGGGCTCACCGTGGCTCTGAAAAACCTCTGGAGTAACCGGTGTCCAGGGAATATCCTTGAGTTCGGGCAGTGGTAAGCCCAGGAATATAATCAGGTCATTGAGGCCTAAAATTCCTTCCAGGGCATACACATCTTCGGGGCCGAGGGCGAGTTCTTGCATGAGGCGATCGCCAATTCCCTCCGGCATGGTCGAAAGAATTTCGAGCCGCACCGCAGATCCACCCAAGCGACGGCGACGCAGTTCTTCTTCGATCGCCAGCATCAGATCATCGGCCTCGTCCTCCTCCAAGTCGAGGTCAGAATTGCGGGTCACCCGAAAGGGATGGCACTCGAGTACTTCCATCCCCGGAAACAAAGTCTCCAGATTCTCAGCGATCACCTGCTCTAGGGCCACGCCCATCCAAGCAATCTCCTGCTCCCCCGCTCTATTCCCAGGGCTAGGAGCCGCCGGGGACGGATACAACGCCTCGGGCAAAGCAATGAAGCGCGGCAAAACCTTCGGCACCTTGATCCGAGCAAAATGCTCCTCGGCAGTCTCCGTCTCCTGGACGACCACAGCCAAATTGAGACTGAGGTTAGAAATCATCGGAAAAGGGTGGCCCGGGTCTACGGCTAGCGGCGTCAGCACCGGGAAAATTCGTTCTTCGTAATAGGTCTGCAAATAGAGACGTTGTTTAGGGGTGAGTGCCTCGTAGTCGAGGAGATGGATACCGTTGCGTTGGAGTTCTGGGCGGAGCGATCGCCCAAAATACCGATGTTGCTCCTGAACCAGGGGCAAGAGTCGCTGGCTAATATCCTGCAGTTGCTGTTCAGGCGTGCGACCATCAGGGGAACGTTTGCGCACCTCTGCGACCACCTGCTGTTTGAGGCCAGCGACCCGTACCATAAAAAACTCGTCCAGATTGGTGCTAAAAATGCTGAGAAACTTAGCCCGCTCCAGCAGCGGCGTCCGTTCATCCATACCTTCCGCCAACACCCGTCGGTTAAACTCTAGCCAGCTGAGCTCTCGATTGAAGTAGTACTGCGGTTGCTGGAGATCAGGGGCCGCCGCCGCCGCCGCCGCCGAGGGAAGCACTTGGCTCTGGGAAGCGCTGACCTTTGAACTGGCCTCTGCACCGGCGGAGGCAGTGCTCTGGATGGCGTTAGGGTCGTGGACGCAAGGGTCGTGGGAATCAATCTTCCGGGAGTTTCCTTCAGTCGTTTTTGGCGTGCTTTTCTGAGTATTTTTTTGAGTACTTTTCTGGGTACTTTTTCGAGGCTGCTTCTCGGGTTGCGGCTCGAAGTTCTGCTTTGCTTTGGTCATGTTGCTTTGGCCATAGGTTCCACTGCCTGCTGCTGATGGATCGGAGCTAGTCAAGATGGCGCTAAGAAGGAAGATACTTTTGCACCACCTGCCAGCCAGTCCAGCTGACCCAGGCAAGCGCTATCAGAAGTATGCCATTCAAGCCGAGATGCAGCGGTCTTCCCCAAGACGTTCGGTGAATCTGAGTGGCACTCAGGCCCGAGAGCAAAACCAACGTCACGACCCCCAAGCCTGCGACAAGGTGGCTTGAATGACCCAGGGAACCGTAGTGACCCAAGGTGCCGATGATACCAACGGTGACCAGCAGCAAAACCAAAGCAATGAGCACCAGACCTAGGGCAATGTGGAGCGATCGCACCCACGGCACCCACCGAGGCCGCTGACCTCGAACCAAACGGAGCGACAGGGCTGTAACAACCTGTAATCCATAGGTAAACACAGTAAAGCCCATTGCCCAAGCGGCAATGCGCCAAAGCCAGATAAAAGAGGGCAGATCCACAAACGCTCCCACCAAAAACACGCCGTTTTCATGCGCCGTTTCCATGCCTTTTATCTTGACGGCTTTCGTGCTCCCTTGCACGCTTTCTGGTGTGAGGCTCGGGAATACCGACCCCGACAAGAGCCTGAAAATAATTCTTGAAGAGAATTGGGGTAGATGGCGGTTTGATTAAACCCTCGTGCTTAAGCAGCCTTTTCTTGGCTCAGAACTGCTTCCAGAGGGCTGGGTATCTGTAGCTCGATCGCAGGTTCAGCCAAGATTTGTTCACAGGGAATACAGTCCGAGAGAATGGAGCTGGCCATCATACCCGTATGAATTTCCAGCTGAGCTTCCGGAAACGCCTCAAAAACCAGATGCTGACCCGGAAACACAACCCGTTCAAAGTACCAATTGGGTATATTTTGTATTCGAGCAACTTGAATCTTGCTCGTCGCATTGACGTAGCGGCAGAGAATGGAGGCTTGGGGTTGGTTTGCGGGGATGGAGTCAAGTGCTTGTGCCATGGTTCGTTATTTCACCTGAAGCTGTTTGTGTTACGAAAGTGACCCGTTACGAAAGCGGTTTTGAGCCCAACGTTTGCCTGTCAGCAACTTGTGTAACCAAAACTCGCAAAACTAGTGAGGCTTGAACAAGAATTCTTCTTAAAAATTGAGATTCACTCAACATAGCATCGAACTCAAATGGGAACTGTAAACGCTACTACGGTCTGAGTTGTAGCCGATCCCTGATTTTTAAACAAAAATTTCAAACGAAATCCTCTAACCCAGTTAAAACAAAACGCTCTAACAAAGCTTAAATAAAAGTTAAAACAAGTGCCAAACCAAGACTAAACCGAGACCAAGCAAGGCTTAAATCAAGTTTAATCAAATGTCTTAAAGCACTTGTTTTTGAGCTAAGAAGCATCTACTGGTTAACAATTCTTTCGACCAGCTTTTCGTTGTTGATTGGCAGATGAAGCCAGGAACGAATTGCATTTTGTGGCACGGCTTACATTTGAGGGCGGCAGCGCAGGACAATTTAATGTTAATGTTAATTTATATAAACAGCCCACTGCTGAGTTCCTGGCGAGGATAACCCCATGAGAAACGCCACGGCAGAGCGCATCCTCTACGTGCGACTTCCCTGCAACCCAATTTTCCCCATCGGGGTTGTTTACCTGGCCGATCATGTCCATAAGCTTTTTCCAGAGACCGAACAGCGCATTTTTGACATGGGCACCGTGGCCCCGCTGGACTTTGATGTCGTCCTAGATGACGAAATCGACCGTTTTCGGCCCACCTTGCTGGTGTTTTCATGGCGAGACATTCAGATCTATGCCCCCGTGGGTGGGCGAGGTGGTAACCCCCTCCAACATGCTTTTGAGTTTTCCTATGCTCGCAATCCGCTGGTGAAACTGCGGGGGGCACTGGGCGCGCGCGCATGGTGGCAACCTACTTGGCCGAGCTGCGCCGTAACGAGGCACTGGTCAAGCGCGGCCTCAAGCGGGCTCGACGGTATTGCCTTGATGCAAAGGTCGTTGTGGGGGGCGGGGCCGTGAGCGTGTTTTATGAGCAAATGCCGCAAATGCTGCCCAAGGGTACGATTGTTTCCGTCGGTGAAGGGGAAACACTGCTAGAAAAGCTACTGCGGCGGGAGGATTTTTCCCAGGAGCGATGCTATGTAGTGGGGGAAGCGCCGCCGCGCGATCGCCTCATCCACGAGTGGCCCACACCGATTGAAAAAACGGCTTGTGACTATGATTACATCGAAGCCATTTGGCCAGAGCTGACCTACTACCTCCAAGACCCAGATTTTTACATTGGTGTCCAAACCAAACGCGGCTGCCCGCACAATTGCTGCTATTGCGTTTATACCGTGGTGGAAGGCAAGCAGGTACGGGTTAACCCGGCAGATGAAGTGGTTGAGGAAATGCGCCGGTTGTACGATCGCGGCGTGCGCAAGTTCTGGTTCACCGATGCCCAGTTCATCCCAGCTCGGCGCTACATGGAAGATGCCAAGGAACTGTTGCAGAAGATCCTCTACTCTGGCATGACGGATATCAACTGGGCCGCCTATATCCGAGCGGACAACTTGACCCCGGAGCTGTGCGAGCTGATGGTCAAGACGGGGATGAACTACTTTGAAATTGGCATTACCAGCGGTTCCCAGGAGCTAGTGCGCAAAATGCGCATGGGCTACAACCTCAAAACCGTGCTGCAAAATTGCCGTGACCTCAAGGCGGCGGGCTTTAATGATTTTGTTTCGGTCAATTACTCGTTCAACGTGATTGACGAACGGGATGAGACGATTCGTCAAACCATTGCCTACCAGCGGGAGCTAGAGGCGATTTTTGGCGCGGATAAAGTCGAACCGGCAATTTTCTTTATTGGTCTTCAACCCCATACGCATCTGGAAGCATATGCCTTTGAGCAGAAGATTCTCGATCGCAACTACAACCCCCTAGCGATTTATCTCCCCTGGGTGGCGACCAAGCTGCTGTGGAATCCCGGCAAACTGGGTGAGTTCTTCGGCAACGTTTGCCTAGAGGCGATGAAGGACAGTCCCGAGGGCTTTGGACAGAAGGTGATGAATATTTTGGAGCAGCGATTGGGCCGAGCTCCCCTGGCCGAAGCGCTGACGGCTCCCCTGGAAGCGGACGTGACCCAGCAAAAGCCGGACGAGCAGCGGTTCGTCCCTACTGCAAACATCTCTTGAGTCAGCAACGCCAAAATTGACTTGAACAACATCAAAAGCAGCGAGCAAGGTCATTGATTTTGCCCGCTGCTTTTTCTATGGGAGCAACTCTACCCGTAAGGGTACTGCTGTTGCCAAGATTCTCCCCCTAGGATGGGGACATCAGCCAAACGAAGGAAAAACTACCCCGGACGACGCTGATTGACGCTCCGTGCACCTAGCGCACAGACTTTCCCATCATCACACCTTACGAATTACCACAGCGAAATTATCATGATGATCGAACACATCAAAACCGAACACATCAAAACCGAATGCATTAAAACCGACAAGATTGATGCCATTCTGTTCTGGAACCAAGTGGCTTTAGACGCCACCCAAGCAGACTTCTCCTCTTCCCCCACGGAGCAGCCCGCCCCCCAGCAAGGTGGCCCCACTCGCACCTCGCGAGCCCTAGCGATCGTTCATTTAGCCATGTACGATGCCTACGCCGGGATTCGCACGGGCTCTACTTATCTCCAGTATGGCTGCACCGAAAAACCCAGCACGTCTGACGCCAAAATTGCTCAGGTTGCTGTAGCAACAGCAGCTACCCGCACCCTGATCGCGCTGTTTAGCCGACAAACTGAGCGGTTCTTGAAAACGCACCAGGCTTTTGTGGCGAAGCTGGGTTTGATGGATGATGATATTCAGATGGGTCAGGCTTGGGGCGATCGCGTCGCCAACCGGATTCTGGCAGACCGGGCCCAAGACGGTTCCAGTGCGCCGGAGAGCTATGTGCCAAGCCCCGCGCCGGGTCGTCACCGCCCGGATCCGCTGAATGCGTCCCAGGGCTTTTTGGGGCCACAGTGGGGTCAAGTTCGGCCCTTTGGCATTGAGGCACTCCTGGAAAAGGTGCCCGGAACACCGCCCCCGGCCCTGGATTCCGACGCCTATTCCACCGACTATAACCAAGTCTTTGAGAAAGGTCGCGATGTGGGCAGCACTCGGACCCCACGCGAAACCTCCATTGGGTTGTTCTGGGCCTACGATGGTGCGCGCAATATCGGTGTGCCCCCTCGGCTGTATAACCAGGTGGTGCGGGCGATCGCCCAAACGAGTGGCTCCAGCGAAGAGCAGAACGCCAAGCTGTTCGCCATGGTCAACGTCGCCATGGCCGACGCCGGTATCCAATGCTGGCACGAAAAGTACACTTACAACTTTTGGCGGCCTGTGTTGGGCATTCAAGAAGCCGATCGCGGTTGGGGGCCGACGGGTTTGGGAGATGGGAATTGCAAAACCGCCGGTGACCCCTACTGGTCGCCCTTGGGCTCCCCCCGCACCAACTGGCCCAATGCCAGCTCGACAACCCCCAGTTTCCCGGCCTACCCCTCAGGCCATGCCACCTTTGGCACAACGGCGCTATATCTGACGCAGTTGTTCTTGGGGTTGCCCGACAACTTCGAGTTTGAGTTTGTTTCGGATGAACTCGACGGCTCGAGCGTGGGTGAGGGCGGCGTGGTGCGACCTCGGTATAACAACAAGCTGACCCTGGCTGAAGCGATCGAGGAGAACGTCCTCAGCCGCGTCTACCTTGGGGTTCACTGGGAGTTCGATGGCCGTGAGGGAGAACGCAATGGTCGGGCGATCGCCCAACACATCTGCCGTGCCTTCCCACGGATGGCCTAGGTTTGGAGCTAGATTTGGGCGCTAAACCCGCTGGCGAGTCCAACGGTGAAGCTGGGCGAAGAGGGCGATCGCAGCCATCAAAAAGCCCAGTCCCACCAGGCCCGCCAGCGGGTTTCCGTCAATGCCCGTCACCCAATCTGGCACCTGTCCCTGGGCAATTCCGCTCCCGGCTAGGCTTGCCCCCATGGGCTGCGATCGCTGACTGAGTTGACCCACATTGACCAAATAGTAACCCCAGACCAAACCGCCATGCAGCCCCATGGGCAGCCCCAGCCGTCCTCGGGTCGCAGATTTGGCGTAGCCCAGGAGGATGCCGAGTAAGACGAGCCCTAAGAATTGGGGCCAGGTGCGCAAAATTTCGTTCCAGGGTTTGAGAAAATGCAGCACCGCGTAAATCTGAGCCGTGCCGATCAAGGTCGAGGGAAAACGCCAGTCCCGGCTGAGCTCATCCCACATCCAGCCGCGAAATAGCAGCTCCTCGGCAAAGCCAATGCCCAGACCCACGAGCAAGCCTTCGATCGCAATCCTCAAAAACCCGGCCTGGGGCACAACCCACTGCGCCCAGCCCATCGCCGCCTCAACGCCAAACATGACCAGAACCAGCATCGCGCCTAGCCAGAGCCCAAGGAGCTGTTCAGTAAAAAACTGTCTGGCCCCTCCCCGTAGCCCAAATGCCACCAGCACCCTGGGCTCCCCGTGAACGATCTGACCCCACTGCTGCACCAGCCCGATAAAGCCCAGATAGAGCAGCACCAGGGTGGCAATACTGCGCCAGTTGGAATCTGCGATCGCCCAGCTCAACACCAGCAAAAACGGCAGCCAAAGCAGCGCCAACGTCAGCAAAAATCCCAGTAACCGAACGAGCGCAGGACATTGGGCAAGGGTTCGAAACCAGCGATCGAGCATCAAACACGTAGGGATGAGCTGTGCTCGTCCGGCTGTTGGTCTTGACGGTGGGTCTGGGCTATTGGTCTGGGCTAATCCGCAGGCTCAATGCTACTGCTGAGGCCATGACCCTTGAGCGTCTCGGAATAGAACTCAGCGGGCTCCATGGCACAAGTGATCACCAAGGCCAAACCATGGGCATGAGCCTCCATCATGATGTCCACCGCCTGGGGCTGGGAGAGACTGGGCACGGTTTTCATGAGTGCCATGACCACGTACTCCATGCCGTTAAAATCATCATTGTGGAGCAAGACTCGGTACTGCGGAGCCGGTTTCCGGACAACGGTTGTATCGCGTTTTTCAACAACTTGGGTTGACATCAAAAGTATTCTCCATTAATGCGGTACGGTCGGCTTCGCCAAAATAGAGTAGGCAACGCTGGCGAACATGTGGCAATGTCAAGATGTCCACGGAAACCCCAGAAGGGCCGATGTATCTCGGGAGGTAACCTTCTCGCATGACGTCCATGCCATCCCCAACTCTTTCACCAGAGTTCCAGCCGAATCAGATCATTTGTTTAGAGGAGGGCGATCGCCGCCTCTACGCCGAGGTTATCGATATTATTGCTCAGCGAGCGCTAATCTGGGCAAGACCACTGCTGTTGGTCAGCGGTTGGTCAACGGTAGAGCGATCGGGTCGGGTGGAGCCCGCACAGCTCGAAGATTTGCACGAAGCGGCCCATCTGTTGTTGCCCATCCGCTTGTTTCGCGCTGCAATCGACATGGAGCTCCTGCCCCTGTTTCCCTTCCTGAGCGGCTCTGGGGCGAAGCTGCCTGCCGAGGCGGCGGCCTCGCGCATGCATCAGTTCATCGACCAGGTTTGGCAACACCAAATCGCCGAACAGCCAATCGCCGAAAACCAGCCGCCGAACAGCCAGCCGCCGAAAACCAGCCGCCACTCGCCACTCCCCCTAGATCTTGAGGTTTTGCGTGATCCGATCCATGGCCTCATCGACATTCTGGCGGCTATTGAACGCGGAAATCCGGAAGTAACCCTCTCCAGCAGAGCCAAATCCGGCGCCAGGGGTTCCCACAACGTTGGCGAAGCTGAGCAGGTGATCGAAAAAGTCCCAGCTCGACAGACCATCCGGGGTTTTGACCCAGACATAGGGGGCATTGACGCCGCCGTATACCTGGAGCCCTGCGGTGGAGAGGCGATCGCAAATAATCTTTGCGTTCTCCATATAAAAATCAATCAGCTGGCGCACCTGGGCCTGCCCCGCCTCGGAGTACACCGCCTCCGCGCCGCGCTGAACCACGTAGGAGACCCCGTTAAACTTAGTTGCTTGACGCCGGTTCCACAGGCCCCAAATCTCGATCTCACTGCCGTCGGCAGCTTTAGCCCGCAGGCTCTTGGGCACGACCGTAAATGCGCAGCGGGTACCCGTAAACCCGCATTTTTGAGAACGAGCGGAATTCGATCGCGCAGTCCCGCGCCCCCTCAAGCTCATAAATCGAGTGAGGAATGCTGGGGTCGGTGATAAACGCTTCATAGGCCGCGTCAAACAAAATCAGCGAATCATTGGCTCGGGCATAGTCCACCCAGGCTTGCAAGGCTTCACGGCTGGCAACGGCTCCTGTCGGATTATTTGGGAAACACAGATAAATCAGATCGACTTTCTCGGTGGGGATTTTCGCCGTAAAATCGTTCTCCGCCGAAATGGGCAAATAGACCAAGCCGCCATACTTCCCCGAAGCATCCGCAGGCCCGGTGTGACCCGCCATCACGTTGGTATCGACATAGACCGGATACACCGGATCGGTCACGGCAATGGTGTTGTTGCTGCCAAAAATATCCAGAATGTTGCCGCAGTCACACTTGGAGCCATCGGAAATAAAAATTTCTGAGGCGTCGATGTCGCATCCTCGTGCCCGGAAGTCCTGAACGGAAATCTTTTCGCGCAGCCAGCCGTGGCCTTGCTCGGGGCCGTAGCCTTGGAAGGTGGCGCGATCGCCCATCTCCTCCACCGCCTTGACCATCGCCTCCCGACAAGCCTGGGGCAGAGGTTCTGTCACATCTCCAATGCCGAGGCGAATCACCGATGCTGCGGGATGCGCCTCAACAAACGCATTCACCCGACGGGCAATCTCGGGGAATAGGTAGCCTGCCTTGAGCTTCAAATAATTCTCGTTAATCGTGACCATTGTGGCTGTTGTCTGGCTCTTGCTGGATTTAGCACCCTAGTTTACCAAGACAAACTCAGAAACTGGGCACGAACCGAATCCGTCCTGCATCCATTTCGGCCATCAATAATTCCAATGCTTCGTATTCAACATCACAGATATATCCTAGCCGAGTCAGTTCGTAGTTAATCTCATTCTCAATTTCTGGAGTTAGCTCTCTAAGGTGGATTGCTTTCTCAACGAGGCGACGAATCGCGAGGGGTGTAGTCATAGCTAAATCGCTTAAAAATAAATAATGGGGAATAGTCGTGTGGTCCTGTGTGGCCCTGTGTGGCCCTTATTGCTGAGCCATTCGCGCTTAATCTCTCGCCAATGTATCTTACGTAACACCACAACGAATGGATAGGGTGATAGTGCTGTAAAAAGAAGTCTTTTTCTGGGCTCACGCTCGCCAAACAAACCAGATTTCGGTAGAAATGCTTACCTCAGGCTTTAACGCTAGCATCGCCTTCTATGAAGATTCGAAAAACGCTTTTCAGGGGGGTTGGTAATTCTGAGGTGTCCCCTTATTGTCAAAGGAATATCCGCTGATTGCTGATTCCTGTCTACAGGTCTTGTTTGCTCGCGTCTTTGCTTGCTCGCGTTTTCCTTGCCCGCATTAAGGCGATTGATTTGATCGATTTTCTCTACTGTCAGCTTGTTAGGAGTGCCACAATGCAGTTCAGTCTATTGAGTTCAGCTACGATGATGTTGCGTCCCTCAGGTCATTTGGATGCGAACTACGGTCTTGAGCTTGAGCATCGCCTCGCCATCTTGGTGGTAAATCACTCCAACCGAAATTTAGTCCTGAACCTGGAAGCCGTGGAATCGATCGATAGCGCAGGATTAATGACCCTGGTTTCTGCGTTTCGCCTCGCCCAACGCCACAATTTGGCGCTTCAACTGTATGCAGTGCCACCGAGTCTCAAGATTGTCCTAGAGCTCTCCCAACTCGATCGCGTTTTTTCGATTCATGATGCGCTCCATGAAGAGCCGGTGGCTGTGGCTTTGCCGATCGCGGCCTAAGCTTAACGGTCTAAGGCCCACCATAATGCCAGTACAATGGCCAAGGCAGTTCTGATTGACCGAATAGGAGTGAGCCATGGCCGTCTCCGTCGAAGCGCTTTTAACCCCAGAAATTAATCGCCCCGCCCGCTACCTGGGCAATGAATTGGGGGCCGTTCGGGCCGACTGGGAGCAAGCCGAGGTGCGCTGGGCGCTGACCTACCCGGAGATTTATGAGGTGGGCTCTTCCAATTTGGGCCACATCATCCTTTACAACATTATCAATGCCCAGCCCCGGCAGCTGTGCGATCGCGCCTATCTCCCCGCCGCAGATCTTGCCCAAAAGCTGCGCGAGACCGGCACGCCCTTGTTTGGGGTGGAGTCGCGGCGATCGCTCCAAGACTTCGACATCCTTGGGTTTAGCCTTAGCTACGAGCTCGGGGCCACCAATATCCTCGACATGCTGTCTTTGTGCTGCATTCCGCTCACGGCCCAGGAACGCAGTATTCAGGACACTGCCCCCTGGCAACTGGGCGGTTTGCCGCTGATTTTTGCGGGTGGACAAACCGCGACGTCGAATCCGGAACCCTACGCCGAGTTTTTCGATTTTGTCGCCCTGGGCGATGGCGAGGAACTCTTGCCTGAGATTGGCCTTGTGCTGGAAGAGGCCAAAGCGGCGGGCCTGAACCGCACGGCGACCCTGCTGGACTTGGCCCAGGTGCCGGGGGTTTATGTGCCCCAGTTCTACGATATGGCTGCGGATGGCTCGGTGCATCCCAACTGCCCGGATGTGCCCCAGCGCATTCTGCGCCGGGTGGCCAGCCCGATCCCGGCCTACTCCATGGGCTTGGTACCCTACATTGAAACCGTTCACGATCGCCTCACGATCGAAATTCGCCGGGGCTGCACCCGAGGCTGTCGTTTTTGTCAACCCGGTATGCTGACCCGTCCGGCCCGAGATGTGGCTCCAGATGAGGTAGTAGAGGCGATCGAAACCGGCATGCGTGCCACGGGCTACAACGAATTTTCGCTGCTCTCCCTCAGCTGCTCGGACTATTTGGCCTTGCCCGCCGTCGGGGTCGAACTCAAGAACCGCCTCAAGGACGAAAATATCTCGCTGTCGTTGCCCAGCCAGCGGGTCGATCGCTTTGATGAAAACATTGCCCATATCATCGGTGGCACCCGTCAAACCGGCATTACCTTCGCGCCGGAGGCAGGCACCCAGCGTCTGCGCGACATCATCAACAAAGGGCTCACCAACGAAGAATTGTTGCGCGGTGTCAAAACTGCCTACGAGCAAGGCTGGGACAAAATCAAGCTCTACTTCATGATCGGGCTGCCTGGCGAAACCGATGCCGATGTCTTGGGCATTGCCGAAACCGTGCGCTGGCTCCAGCGAGAATGCCAGGGCCGCAGACGGATTAGCTTCACCATTACCCTGTCGAATTTCACGCCCAAACCCCACACGCCGTTCCAGTGGCACTCGGTTTCGACCGCAGAATTTTTGCGTAAGCAGCAGCTCCTCAAGGCGGAGTTTCGGACGATCCGGGGCGTGAAGGTGAATTTTACCGATGTACGAATTTCTGCGATGGAGGATTTTGTCGGACGGGGCGATCGCCGTCTTGCCGCCGTCGTCCGCCGCGCCTGGGAGTTGGGTGCAGGCATGGATTCCTGGTGGGAGAGCCTGGAAAATGCCTACGCTGCTTGGTCCCAAGCCATCGACGAAGCCGGACTATCTTGGAAATATCGCCAAGTAGAATCCGGTGAGTGGAATATTTTTGAGCACCAAACTGCGGCCCTCGACGCCCCACTTCCCTGGGACCACATCGACACCGGCATCGACAAACGCTGGCTTCAGGAAGATTTGCAGCGAGCCCTAGACTCGGCGACCGTTCCCGATTGTTCTTTCGACGGATGCTCCCATTGCGGTGTTTGTGGCCTCGATTTTGGTCATAACGTGGTCGTCCCGGCCCAGGTGATTCCGGCGATCGCAGGCGATTTCAAACCCAATACCGCACGGGCCCAGCGGCTGCGGCTGCGGTTTGGCAAACAGGGTGACCTGACACTGATCAGCCATTTGGATCTGGTGCGTTTGCTCGATCGCGCCCTGCGGCGGGCGTCGTTGCCGATCGCCTTTAGCGGCGGCTTTCATCCCGGCCCGCGTATTTCTCCGGCCAATGCCTTGCCCCTGGGCATGAGCAGTGAAGGCGAACTCGTAGATTTTGACCTGACCGAAGCGATGAAACCAGAGCTGTTCCGTCAAAGGTTGGCTGCGGCCCTCCCGGAGGGTTTGGTGCTGTACGAGATTGAGGCCATGGATCCGAAGGGGCCATCGGTAACCCAGCAGCTGGACTTAGCTGAATATGTGGTCTGGATTGCCCAAGACACTCAACAAGAAGAGGCCACAGCAGCCACCCCCGAACCGGCTTGGCAAACTTGGGTTGAGAGGCTGCTAGCGAGCCCAGAAGTTTTACTCGAGAAGGTGACCAAATCCGGCAAAACCCAGGTGTTTAATGGGCGCGATCGCCTCCAGTCCCTCGAACTCGTGCCCCCTGACTTGCTGAAGTCCGAGGGTTTGGCGATCGCTGAGCCCTCGCCCCCTCTGTCCTTGAACCTTACTTTGGGTCTAAACCCAGCCCCCAGCCCACCTGTGGCCTTGCGCTACGTCGGGAGTTGCCGCAACGACGGTACCCTACTCAGGCCCGAACAGCTTTTGCAAATGCTGGAGCAGGTTAGCGGGCGATCGCTGCAATTGCGCCATGCCCACCGCCGTCGTTTGATTCTGACCCGCGACTGACCAGGCGATTGAATAACTCCGGGGCAAAATCCGAGCACCTGAGCACTTGCGTTAGACAAGATTTTTCCACTATGCTAGGTTTAAGATGCACCAGGCCTAGGTCAGCGGTGATTTTTGGCATCCTTGCCATAAATCGTTCTAGAACCGCATTTAGTCCTCTGCGAACGCAAGTCTTTACAAAAGTTAATGAGCTGCATTCCAGTGGAGTATTGGCAGAGGGTTGCACCATCAACCTATTTCAGGCGTGGTGGGCGGCGATGGCATAAAACCGCAGTGAGCCAGTTTAGAATGGCTTCTGTCCAGGTTTGTACCAGCTTTGGGGTTGGCAGCAGATCCTAGGATGAATGTCAGATCTGGGGTTGGTCTCAAGAGCCTCTAGCTTGTGGGCTTAGTGGTGATGCAACTGCTCAATGTCTGAGGCAAGCCCTTGCTTGTCTTCAGCGTTTGGTACCCAGCACTGGATACAATCCAAGCGTTTTGCCTAGGTTTGGGGCCGCACTGCGAATCTTGTCGTCATAAGGAAAGAAGAGTTGTTCAAATATTAATCTTTTAACTCAGTTGAAGTGCAGTAGTTCTAAGCGCTACAGCTCAGGGTGTAGCCCATTGGAGTATGGCCTTAGAGTGTCGTCAACGTAAGAGTGTCGTCAACGTAAGGCATCGCTGAATTGAGCGGTTCGTTTGCTCGAGGTTAGGTTGGCTTGAGACAGTTTTATCTTTCGGAAAGGTTTTCGGTGGGTGTCAAGTGCCCAGGGCGGACTGAGTTCGTCCCTGCGAAAATTCTGGGTGTAGGGACAAGCTGCGGTTTGTCCGGCCCTCTCCAAGGAGCCTGAGATAACCTGTTCGTGACTCCATTGCTGATTCAGTTATCTGGAATCCGGAGTTCCCAAGCTAGGGTCTTGTTCAATCAAGGTCTGGTTTGGTCGTGGTCTTACCTAGTCACTGAAGTGTTCGTCGGGAGCCTAGCGCGCAGGTTTCCCAGGGTTTTGAGGCTCAGTTTTTTCGAGCTCGTTGTTTTAGGATCCAATTTCTTCAAATTCTTCAAAGTCCAGTTTTTCAAGGTTTACTGTCCAGAGTTCAGTCTTCAGAGTTCGATCTCAGATTTTTAGATTTACCCTCCTCTTCGCCACATCATTGAGGCATTTATTCAAATGGCAAAGCAAATTATCATTGCCGAGCAACACCGCGTTGCAGCAGTTTTCGCAGATGACCAGATCCAAGAACTAATCGTTGCAAAAGGCACTCAGCAGGTTAGCGATATTTACGTTGGCGTTGTTGAAAACGTCTTGCCCAGTATCGACGCGGCCTTTGTCAATATCGGAGACTCCGATCGCAACGGCTTTATCCACATGGGAGACCTTGGCCCGCTCAAGCTAAAACGCTCGGGCGGGGCGATTACCGAGCTGCTTGCTCCCCAACAAAAAGTTCTCGTTCAGGTGATGAAGGAGCCCACCGGCAATAAGGGGCCACGTCTCACCGGGAGTATTTCCCTGCCGGGTCGCTACCTCGTTTTGATGCCCTTTGGTCGGGGGGTCAATTTGTCTCGACGGATTGCCAGTGAGAGCGAGCGCAGTCGGCTCAGGGCTTTGGCGGTTTTCATCAAGCCAGCCAGCATGGGCCTGCTGGTACGTACCGAGGCGGAAGGTGTGGATGAAGAAGCGATTATTGAAGATCTCGAAATTCTCACCCGCCAGTGGGACAACGTTCAGCAGGAAGCCGAATCGACCCGGCCTCCTGCGTTGCTCAACCGGGATGATGATTTCATTCAGCGCGTCTTACGCGATGTCTACAATGCCGATGTCAACCGCATTGTCGTAGACTCCCACACCGGCCTCAAGCGGGTGAAACAACACCTGAGCAGTTGGAGCGGCGGCAAAATTCCCCAGGGGGTGTTGATTGATCAGCACCGGGAACAAGCCTCGATTCTGGAGTACTTCCGGGTCAATGCAGCCATTCGCGAGGCACTCAAGCCTCGGGTTGACCTGCCCTCCGGTGGCTACATTGTGATTGAACCGACGGAAGCTTTGACTGTCGTAGACGTCAACTCGGGTTCCTTCACGCGCTCAGCGACCTCTCGCGAGACGGTACTGTGGACCAACTTTGAAGCTGCGACGGAAATTGCCCGTCAGCTGCGGCTGCGGAATTTGGCCGGGGTGATTGTGGTGGACTTTATCGACATGGAGCCCCGTCGCGACCAGCTTCAGGTGCTCGAGCACTTTACGAAGGAGCTGAAGGCCGATAAATCACGGCCACAAATTGCTCAGCTTTCGGAGCTTGGCCTGGTGGAGCTGACTCGCAAGCGCCAGGGGCAGAATATCTATGAGCTGTTTGGTCGTCCTTGTCCAACTTGCAATGGCTTGGGCCACCTGATGCATCTGCCAGGGGATGTGATCTCAGAGGAGGCAGACGTGGCAGAGGCGAACAGCGTTTCTTTGCCGGGACAGCGTCTTTCGACGGTGCGCTCTAGTGAATTTCGCGGACGACGGGCACCGCGTTCTCAGGATGGTCGCACGCTCGATACCCGGACATCAGAGCTTCGGGCTCCGGATGCCCGTATTCAAGACTCACGAATCTCAGGCGGCCTGGATTCACGGTCTCAGGATTTGCGGGTTCAAGATAGTGTCTGGTCAGCCCCCAGTCGGTCATCCGGGCCGGTGGTAGAAGAAGAGCGCCCAGAGGTGGGAGGCCGCAGTCGTCGTCGCCGGAATGAACCTTTGGGACGGGGCGATCGCGCCAATGCCCTCAGTCCTGCCGACCCCGCTGATGATTTTTTGACCGCCACCCCAGAGCCGTCCATTGAAGAAGAGACTGCTCCTAGTCGTGAGATTCGGGGCCGGGGCCGTCGGGGTCGGGGGGCAGAGCGTCCGGTCGAGCATATCACGGTCGAAATGACTCAAGATGAGCAGGATGTCTATGCCTGGCTGGGCATTTCTCCTCTCGTTCTGAAGGATACAGAGGTTGCGGATCTGCGATCGGCCGTCGTTACGGTGACGTTGCCCGGTGAACCCCCGCCGGAGGATCTTCAAGAGGAGGATGCGGATGGGGATGAGCTGCTGTTGGAAGATTTGGACGATGAGGGCGACGGGGAAGCCGACGCCGACTTTGGCGATGACGAAGATGGTGATGGAGAGGATGACGATGACGGCGGTGATGACAGCAGTGATGATGTAGAACCTGCTCCCAAGCGAGTACTGACGGTGCGTCGTCGGTCGTCGCCGATTAAGCGATCAGATTCTCCAGAACTGGTCACCGTTGCGAAATCCATCTCCGTTCGAGCCGAGGCACCTTCGGATCTGTCGGAGATGCGTGCTGGATCGGAGCCAGAGGCTGACGAGGATACGGCTGCTGAAATGGGGGATCGTGTGGTGCGTCGTCGTCGCCGTCGTTCCTCTGCGCCACGCTCGGCGGACTAGACCCGGATGAAGCCGTTGTCTGCCGCTCACACTGCTGGAATTGATGAGGTGGGGCGAGGTTGTCTATTTGGCCCTGTGGTGGCGGCGGCGGTGATCTTGCCGGCTGCTGCTATACCCAGACTTCTGGCGGTCGGGCTGACGGACAGCAAAAAGCTCGGGGCATCCCAGCGTGAGCGTCTCAATGAACAGATTCGTGAACAGGCGATCGCCTATGCCCTGGGCCTTGCTGGAGTGGCTGAAATTGATCGCATCAATATCCTGCAAGCGTCGCTGCTCGCGATGCGGCGTTCGGTGCTAAAACTCAATCCCCCCCCAAGGCTCTGTCTGGTGGATGGCAACCAGCGAATTCCGCTGTTGGCCTGCGAGCAGCGCACGGTGGTGGGCGGGGACAGTGTAGAGCCTGCGATCGCGGCGGCTAGTATTTTGGCGAAGGTGTGGCGCGATCGCCTCATCCAACGCCTCGACCTGCGCTACCCCGGCTATGCTCTGGCCCGCAACAAAGGCTATGGCACTGCGGCCCACCGCGCAGGTCTGGCTCGCCTTGGCCCATCGCCCTTACACCGTCTCTCTTTAGTCCTTGCCAGATCCACCCGTGCCAGACCCAACCGCGCCAGCTCCAGCTGCTGGATGATGCCCTTCCCCCACCCAAGCCGCTTGAGCGGCGAGACACCGAGCCCTAAGACCTGGCGCAAGCCAGGATAAGTATTGGGGATAAACCGGCAAGCGTGGCACCAGCTCCCAACCGGCCTGGGCGAGCTGCCACGACAAGCGTCTAACCTCGGGATGGTCGTAGTCTGGATTGACTTCATCCACTGGGCCAATGCCGCCGAGATCGCGGGCACCGGCTTCTAGGCAGGCGAGCAGAATTTCGGGAGATTGGGCCAGGTTGGGCGGAATTGTAGGCGATCGCCCCCGGCAAGATGGCTCGCGCCAAGGCCACCGTTTCGATCAAGGACTCAGCCGCAAAAGCCCCGGCCAAGAAGCCTTGGGTGCGGCCGGGGCTGTGGGGTTGCAAAATCACCTCTTGGATATGGCCCCAGCGTTGATGACACTCGGCGATCGCTTCCAGTGTGGTAATGCGATCGCTCCGGTCTTCTCCAATGCCCAACAGCAATCCTGTAGTAAACGGAATTCTGAGCTGCCCGGCCCAATCCAGCTGCTCCAACCGCCGCTCTGGCTGCTTACTCGGTGCATCGCGATGGACGGTTT
Source organism: Synechococcales cyanobacterium CRU_2_2 (assembly GCA_012034805.1). Taxonomy (GTDB): domain Bacteria; phylum Cyanobacteriota; class Cyanobacteriia; order PCC-9006; family JAAUQQ01; genus JAAUOP01. The sequence continues at coordinate 21,688 of JAAUOP010000075.1, forward strand.
CCAATAAGCGGGGCGTCATTTGCTCCAGCATCAGCCCCAGGGAAACATTGACGGATTTGAGCTGTTCCATTTCCCCAAAGCTTAAGGGGCCAGCATTGGTGTGGGGCAAAAAGCCAAGCTCGAGTGCAAGTTGGCAAAGGTCGTAGATGCGCTGAAACCAGGGCGATCGCCGCAGGCTCTGGGGATGCACCTCACCACTCAAGATCAAAATTTCTGTGACGACGGGAATGTGCCTCTCGGCGGATTGACGAGACGATGGCTCGGCAGATGGACGAAGAGGGGATGGAACCGATGGAGTTCGGCCCACCCCGAAGGATCGCAACTGCCGCTCCGCCTCATCCAGGGATAACCAAGCATCCTGCCCCGGCTCCACCCGAAAATTACAGTAGCTGCAGCGGTTGAAACACTCGTAGGTCGGAACCAACGTCAGGGCTGGACTATAGGTAATGTAACGATTGCTCATGAAGCTTTTGTTTTCGCTCAGCCTAGTGAGATGGGAGGTTTCAGCATCTGTATGTTTGTGTTTTTAGGGTTTGTGAGGGTAATTTTGCGCGATCGCTTTACAAAACTAAACAAAGAGGTTAAGTTAGATGCATGGGCAAACGCCCACCCATACATCCTTTAAGACCACACACTGAAATCATAATGACTACCACAATCCAACGTCGCGAAAGCGCATCCCTCTGGCAGAACTTCTGCGAGTGGGTAACGAGCACCGAGAACCGAGTATACGTAGGCTGGTTCGGGGTATTGATGATCCCAACGCTGCTGACCGCGACGATTTGCTTCATCGTCGCCTTCATTGCGGCCCCTCCTGTAGACATCGACGGCATCCGCGAGCCCGTTGCAGGCTCCTTGCTGTACGGCAACAACATCATCTCTGGTGCAGTTGTTCCCTCTTCCAACGCCATTGGTCTTCACTTCTACCCCATCTGGGAAGCTGCTTCCTTGGATGAGTGGTTGTACAACGGCGGCCCTTACCAACTGGTTGTGTTTCACTTCCTGATTGGAATCTTTGCTTACATGGGTCGTGAGTGGGAACTGTCCTACCGCTTGGGAATGCGCCCTTGGATCTGCGTTGCTTACTCTGCGCCTGTTGCAGCGGCTTCCGCAGTCTTCTTGATCTACCCGATTGGTCAAGGTTCATTCTCAGACGGCATGCCTTTGGGTATCTCCGGCACGTTCAACTTCATGCTCGTGTTCCAAGCTGAGCACAACATCTTGATGCACCCCTTCCACATGTTGGGAGTAGCGGGTGTATTCGGGGGTTCGTTGTTCTCTGCGATGCACGGTTCCTTGGTGACCAGCTCGTTGGTTCGTGAGACGACCGAGACCGAGTCGCAGAACTATGGCTACAAGTTCGGTCAAGAAGAGGAAACCTACAACATCGTTGCGGCCCACGGCTACTTCGGTCGTTTGATTTTCCAATACGCTTCTTTCAACAACAGCCGCAGCCTGCACTTCTTCTTGGCAGCTTGGCCGGTTGTGGGCATTTGGTTCACGTCGATGGGCATCAGCACAATGGCGTTCAACCTGAATGGTTTCAACTTCAACCAGTCTGTGATTGATAGCCAGGGCCATGTTGTTGCGACTTGGGCGGATGTGCTCAACCGTGCGAACTTGGGAATGGAAGTGATGCACGAGCGCAATGCTCACAACTTCCCGCTCG
>JAAUOP010000219.1 GCA_012034805.1 Synechococcales cyanobacterium CRU_2_2
AGACTATAGGAATACTCCTTAAGTTGCTCCTGCAAGTAGCTCATTCTTTCAAGAACTGCCGCGATTTCCCCCACGCTGCTGCTCGATGGTGACAATATCCCGAAACGATCGCAGAGCCGAGAGCACCGTGGTCAGCAGGCGCTGGCGAGTCAGTTCGACCTTGAGTTGATAGTCATTGATGTCGTAATCTAGGATCACCGACTCTTCTGGAGCCTCACCCGGCTGACCCGTGCGCAGAATAATCCGTACCTGATGATTATGCAACTCATCCCGTACATAACGCACAACCTTGAGGCCTGCATCCTCGCTTTCCATCACCACATCCAACAGGATGAAGGCGATATCGGAGTGGAAACGGGTGATCAGCGCCTTACCTTCCTCGCCAGAATAGGCGGAGATTAATTCTAGGGGTTTACCCTCGAACATAAAATTTCTCAGCGCCAGTTGAGTCGCCTGGTGAACGGCTGGCTCGTCATCAATGATCACCACCTTCCAACGATCGAAATTTAGCGGATGTTGGGAGGACGCCTGGACGGAGTGGGGGGCGATCCCTCGGGAATTGACGAAGCCGAGCGCTTCCGCTGGCTCGATATCCTCGTCAATGACCATGTCCTCGTCAATGGCCACATCCTCGTCAATGGCCATATCCTCGTCAATGGCCATATCCTCGTCAATGACCATATCTTCATCGCGGGAAGCGTCTGCGTGGGTAGAGGGGTAAGCCATGGTAACGATCTCAAAAGTCCTGATCAAAAATTGTCGGCAGAGGAAGTCGGCAAAGAAGGTCTTCTGGGGGGCGAGGATATCGGCAGCGAGATTCTTTCTTCAAGCATCAACCCTGTTCCAGTGGGAGCAAAATTTTAAATTGGACTCCCTCACCGGGTTGGCTCTGGAGCGTGATTTCTCCTTTGAGGTTTTGAACCACCAAGTTGTAGAGAATTGAGAGGCCCAATCCGGTGCCGCCGCGATCGCGAGCAGTCGTGAAAAAAGGCTCAAAAATCCTCGGCTGATCCACCAAGGGAATCCCTTGGCCATCATCGCGATACAGCAACAGCAGCTGCCCCGCCTCTAGGCCAAGATGCAGGCTTAGTTTTCCCGCTTCACCGGGGCCATAACCGTGAAGCAGCGAATTGGTGACAAGATTGGTTAGGATCTGGGCTAAGAGACCGGGATAACTTTGAATCATGATACTCTCATCGCCTGTGATGAACCAGGCATGAGAGGTCTGACGCAGTTGGGGCGACAAACTCAGCATCACCTCCTCTAGATAATGGCGGACATCAAAGAACCGCAGCTCTGATTGGGTCTGATCGACGGCAACCTGCTTAAAGCTGTGCACCAACTCCGCCGCCCGCTCCAGATTGCTGAGAATCAGCTGAGTGCCCTCGCTAGCAAGCTCAGTGTAGTGATTGAGTAGGGAGCGCTTGAGGTTGCCTTGGGCGATCGCCTCTGAACAACCGAGTTTCATCTGCCAAGGTAGATGCCACCGTCACCGCCGTCCCTAGGGGGGTATTGATTTCGTGCGCAACCCCGGCTACCAAGCGACCAAGCGCGGCTAGTTTTTCCGATTCGATCAGTTGCGCCTGGGCCTGGTGCAGGGCGGACAAGGCTTGCTCTAAATCACTACTTTTGCGCTCAAGAACACCTTGAGAGGTTTGCAACTCAACAATCACTTGCTTCAGCAACCGTTCTTTGTTGCGATTGAGCTCCTCTAGGCGAATGTGATCGTCCTCAAAGCGCTCTAATTTTTTCTTTAAGATGCGGTTTTCTTTCTGAAGTGCCTTGAGAATCACCTGTCCAGAAGCGTCTGGTCCAGAAGCGTCTGGTACAGAAGCGTCTGGTACAGAAGCGTCTGGTACAGAAGCATCCGTTACCGCTTGCAACGTTGCGCTGGCTCTACCAAATCTTGCATCACCATTAACGGCTACCCAGCAACAAGGTCACAAAGGTCGTGTTATGAACCACCGCAGGCCCTTGATCTCGCAGGGGAGCAATTTCACCGAAGGTGTAGAAGCCGCAGCAGGGAATCGTCGGGTGGCTAGCGCTCGTCGTTCCAGGCTGGGCTAGGCCCTGATCCAAGCTCTGATCCAAGCTCTGATCCAAGCTCTGATCCAAGCTCTGGTGGCTCTCTTCGTACTCCCGCCGTGTCTCCATGCCCAGCACCCACCGTCGCCAAGCGCAGGAGAAATACAACGCGGCTGCGGGTGCCACCCCCGGATAGCTGCTTCGGGCGTTTTCTAGGCTGGTCTTGGCAGCAGCCACAACATCATCCCGAGAGGCTTCGGTCACCTGTACCTCAGCGCCCATCGGAACATTTCCCCCCATGGTCAAACTGCCGAGTTTGGGGTCATTACTCAGAGAGCCACGTAAAAAGAAGTTCTCTTCTCCCGGCGAAAAGACCGCCAGCGGATAGGCCGCATCGGAACTGTAGTCCTCAAAATAGTGCTGATAGAGCGCTAGGGCCGGACGATGGTTGATGGTGTAGATGATATTCCCTTGGGCCTCGGTCACGGGGTAGCGCTGGCCAATGGGCCGCCAACCGCTGGCAAAGCCATGGGAAAGTAGTAAATTGCCGCCCAAGAGCAAAATTGGCAGCGCATCTTGTAACACTTCACGGCCACAGAACTGATAGGTCTGCTCCGCCTTGGGCTTTTCTGCGGCCACACCGCCCAAGAGCGGCACCGGCCCCAGGGCGGCTTGCAAGCTTCGACAATCGCAGAGGTGTTGGCGCGTGTGCCGTCGGGAAAGGCCAAGCAGAGCCGAACGGGGTGGGTCATTTTAGCTTGGGCTGCTCTCACGACCGCCTGGGATTTTTCGGCAACGGCTGCCGAAAGATTGCGTTCAACCGCAGCCCGAATTTCGACTTCATCTGAGCAAAAGAGCATCAGCGTCAGCGAGTCCTGCTGAAATCCCATCTCCGAGGAAATCTCGCCGTCCGTGGTGCAGCCGACCAGTTCTAGCGCCGGAAACTGTTGCAAAATCGCGTCGAGAATGTCCTGGTGCTCAAAATCGATCGCAGCAAACAAAACACCAGCTTGAGGAATTTCCCCGCCGAGTGAGGTTTGACACTGCTCCAAAACTTCCGCCACAGCTTCCTGGGCATCTGGGTCAATGCTATGTCCGACGGCAACTGTAAACATGGTGCGTTTCTCTCGGCCAACACTGGTCGGCAGCGATTTTCCTCAGAATGCCCAAGCAGCACTGCGATCGAACGGGCTAGAGGCAGCTTGAAAACTCGCACCCGGACATCCGGAAGATCCGGAAATCGATCAACCGGTCTCATTCAATCGGTCTCATTCGCCCCTGCATGGTCACGCCGCATCTGCTCGAGCAGGCCACTTTCGACAGCGGCCTTGGGAAAGAGGATCAGAAAAAATCCCATCCAGGTGAGCATGGGCACGGCCACGAGGCCCGTGAGCCAAAAACGATGAAAAAAGAACCAGCTGAGGGCGATCGCTCCCCCACCCGTCAGCACAATGCTCCAGGGCTGACACCACCAGGGCTTGAAGTCCCACACGCTTGGGGATGGCTTCGCAGCAGCTTCACGGCTGTCGCTGGACGGGCGATTCTCCGGTGAGCGCTTTTCAGGCGGGTTCTCGGGCGGGTTCTCGGGCGGGTTTTTAGCAGACATTAACCATGACTCCAGGTATGACTCCAGGTATGACTTCATCTCTAGCCAGATGTCCTAGCATAGCTCACGGGTTGGGTAGAAGCCTTGGGCCGGAGTTGATCCGTCCGTTTGCTCACCCTTCTCAAAAAAACACGTAGGATTGCCACAGGGAATTCAGTCAAAAGAATCATTGGGGGCTGTTGCTGAAATGTTTAGATGGAAGCCCATGGGGCAAAGTCACACGGAGCAGCTGCGCCTCGCCTTAATGGACGAAGCCAAGGTTGATACGTCTTATCTGATTTTGATTGTGAGTTCTTGCGCGATCGCCACCTTTGGTCTGCTGTCCAACAGTGCGGCTGTGATTATCGGAGCCATGATCATTGCCCCGCTGATGTTGCCCATTCGAGCCTTAGCCTTTGGTGCCATAGAAGGCAACATGAGGCTCTTTCAAAGAGGCCTGTTTTCCGTAACCGTTGGAACCCTGCTCGCCATGATTCTTTCTTGTGTCGTGGGGTGGTTGGCGGGTATTACCAGCTTTGAGAGCGAGGTTCTAGCTCGCACACAACCAACGCTTTTAGATTTAGGAATCGCCATTTTCGCGGGTGGAATTGGAGGGTATGGCAAGCTTGAGCCCAAAGTCTCTGGCACGATTGCTGGCACTGCGATCGCCGTAGCACTCATGCCCCCCATTTGTGTGATTGGCCTAGGGTTGTCCCAGGGCAATTGGGCTTTAAGCCAGGGCGCAGCGCTCCTGTACTTAACGAACTTGTTAGGCATTGCCCTCGCTTGTATGGTGACGTTTGGGCTAGCGGGTTATACACCCTTGCATCAAGTTAGAAAAGTTTTGATGGGTGCGATCGCCTTAACATCAATTCTGCTCATCCCACTGGGCATAAGCTTTGCGGAATTGGTGAAGAATGCTCGCCTAGAAACTAGCCTAAGACAGGCTTTGCTGAACCGAACCATTACCTTTCAACGATTGGATTTGAGGGATGTCAAGGTGGATTGGCTGAGTGCTCCGCCGCAGGTTCGCTTAATCGTCTATGCCAAAGAGCCCGTCACCAGTAAGCAAGTGGAACTGCTGGAGTCATTTGTTGAAGCGGAAATTGGGCAGCCGTTTCAACTCATTTGTCGTGAGTTATGTTGAAGAGGTTAGGCGCGATCGCAATCAAATTCAACCTTAGCCGGCATCGAAGACAGGATGGCAACCTTGGGCGAGAAACCGTTATCCTCTCGGACTCACAAAACAGGCTCACAAGACAGGCTCACAAAAATTCGTAGCGTGAAAACATGGCCGCTTGACCCCAGCAATAGGCCTCGCTCAGTTCCAAAGCATCGCTCGCTTCATTCACCACCGTCTCATCTACCACATTCCAAATGATGCCATCCAGGATTCGAAAACGACGGCCCGTGGAAGAAATCCGAATGCCTTCGTAATAATCGATATAGCCTTTGTGCAGTGCTTCAGCCAGCATTTGCGACCTAGCACCTTGAAATTCCACTTCCGCCGTCTTCCGAGACGGCATTTGTGTTAGCTCATCCCAGCTTAATTCCCAAAGCTCCAGAGCCTTGCGGTTGCCGTAGTTAAAAATCGGGTCGGCTTGGATCCCGTGGGAAACGACGACAAAGGGAGCCTCGAAGAGCTGTTGCGCCTGGCTCTGGAGGAATTCGACTGTTGAGACTGAGGGTGCTGACTCAGGCGGCAGTAGTGATCGATCTGTGCAGCGCAGAAAGCTGTTGAGTAGCCGTTGGGTGTGGATTGCGATCGCGTCTGTGTTCCAGGGGGCGGGCATCGGTGCAGGCATGGGCTTTGATCGGTTAGGTTCTCAGATATGTTCTCAAATTGGGTTCTCAAATGGGGTAACCGAAGGAGGGTAATGTGCAGCTGTTTTGGGTGGCGGAGGATGCGATGCGGCAGGTGTTGACGATGGGAAGCGATCTGCTACAAAGGCCGTCGGAGGCTGATGTTATCCAGGGTTTTACTGATAGGAACTCAGTTCGGCTCCACAATCGGGGGATCGGCTGAAGTGCTGATTCTGTCGTTCTATTGTGTCAAAGCTTTACGCGGCGAGGGGTTGGGGGTTGTGGAGATGATGATTTTGGGGTTAGATCAGTGGTGTCAGATCTTGATTGTGG
>JAAUOP010000220.1 GCA_012034805.1 Synechococcales cyanobacterium CRU_2_2
GGCTGGTGCCGCAGTTGCGCGATGGCCTGAGGGAGATCAATTACGGCGAGTGGGAGGGCAAGCACAAGGAGGAAGTCAAGCAAGCCCGCTGTGATGACTACAACCACTGGATGACGGAACCCGCTTGGAATGCCCCCACCGGGGGCGAGACGGCGGTGCAGATTGCAAATCGGGCCATGGCGGTGATCGCTGAAATTGAAGAAAAGTACCGCGAAGGGAATGTCTTGGTGGTGTCCCACAAGGCAACGCTGCGGATTATCCTGTGCAGCCTACTGGGGATTGATCTGGGGCGCTACCGCGATCGCCTCGACTATCCCGCCGCTTCCCTCAGCATTATCAGCTTTGGCAAATATGGGCCGCTGCTGGAACGCATGGGCGATCGCGCCTACATGCCGCCGGAACTCCGCGATCGCGAAGGCACATGAATATCCTAGTTCTCAATGCAGGCTCCAGTAGCCAAAAGAGTTGTTTATACAGCATTTCGGGAGATCGCCTCCCCAGCGCCCCGCCGGAGCCGCTCTGGGAGGGGTCGATCGACTGGAGCCACCGACCCGGCCAGGCTGAACTCAAATCACCGGCCAGGCCGCACCCGGCTGGAAACGTTGCCCTATGCTGGGCCTGGTTCTGAGGCTGGCGCGTCTGATTCTGGGGATGGCTTGGTCCGCGATCGCTCCACCATTCTCCAGCACCTGCTCCAGAGCCTTTGGCAGGGGGAACAGGCCGTGCTCGGCGGGGTTGAAGCCATCCAGGCGATCGGCCACCGCGTGGTCCACGGCGGCCAAGCCTATCGCGCAGCCGTGCGGATCGATGCCCAGGTCCAAGACAAAATCCGCGAGCTGATTCCCCTCGCCCCGGCCCACAACCCCGCCAACCTGGAAGGTATTGTCATTGCCCAGCAGTTGTTTGGCGAACACATCCCCCAGTTCGCGATCTTCGACACGGCCTTCCATAGCCATCTGCCCGAGGCCGCAGCGGTCTACCCTGGCCCCTATGCTTGGCTAGAACAGGGCATCCGCCGCTACGGCTTCCACGGCATCAGCCATGAATACTGCGCCCAGCGGGCGGCCCAGTTGCTGGGGCAAGATCTGGCCCAGCTACAACTGATCACCTGTCAACCTGGGCAATGGCTGCTCCCTGGCTGCAATCCGCAATGGCCACAGCATTGACACCACCATGGGCTTTACGCCCCTGGAGGGCTTGATGATGGGCAGTCGCTCGGGCTCGGTGGATCCCGGCATTTTGATCTATCTGATGCGGCAGCAGGGGCTGGGGGCCGATGCGCTGGAACAGTTGCTCAACAAACAGTCTGGACTCCTGGGTCTGTCCGGGGTTTCTCAAGACATGCGGGAGATTCAAGGGGCGATCACGCTCCCAGCTTCCTCCCAAATCACCTCCGACCAGTCTCGATCAAAGCTCGCCTTTGAAGTCTACATCCACCGCATTAACCGAGGCATTGGAGCGATGTTGGCGAGCCTGGGCGGGCTGGATGGGCTGGTGTTTACCGCTGGGGTGGGGGAAAATAGCGGGGCAGTGCGATCGCAGGTTTGCCAAGCCTTCCAATTCCTGGGCCTACAACTGGATGAAGCCCTGAATGAAGCCTGCAACCAGGGCAAGCCTGGGGATCAAAACATCGCCCAGGCAGATTCCAAAATCCCGGTTCTGGTCATCCACACCCAGGAAGACTGGCAAATCGCCCGCACCTGCTGGGGCCAGCTCACGGATATTTAATCTTCTATGGCACCCCGTGGATTACGACTTGAGCTGCACCAACGATGGTTCTGCCCTCGCCTTCATCCCCCCTGGGATCAGGTCGCATTTGAGTTGCTTAAGTCGCATCACTTGATATTGCTCAATTTGAGTCAGCGATTCATGGCCGCAGGAGCCGAGGATAGACCGCTGGCGGCTTGGATCAGACTGGATGGAGGCCTGCCAGGTATGGGAACTGCCCCAAGTGAGGGAAATTTGCCAAGTTTGGACATTAGCTTGGACGCTAGATTGACCTGTGGCTGGAAGCGTTCTTTGCTGCACCTCTGTGGAGAGTTGCTGATAAGACAGGCTTTTCCCCAGCCATTGCCATCCTTGCTGCTGCCACAACAAGCGTTCTACGGCCTGAGCTAGCTCTGGCAAATAGGCCCAACCTCGATAAACCCGAGACAGGAGTTCCAAAGCGCCCTGATGTAGAAGCAGCGATCGCCAATCCTCCAGCGTCAGCGCCCCGTAATAACGCCCCTCAGGCAAATCCACGAGGGTCGGCGCAAAGCGGTGGCCGCTAATGTGACTGACCTGCCAGGTCTGCACCCAATTTGTTGGGAGTAATCCCTCGGTCTCTAAGGTTGAACGAGGGCGCTGGCCTGGCGATAAAAAGGATAGCCATAGCGGCCACAACAGCGATCGCGCCCTCCATGGGTACAGATAAAAACATGTCGCCCCTTTAGGGGCAGAGCCGCTCGGGGCCAGCGCCCCAGGGCACGCTGCGCAAACCACTCCACCAAAGCCGGACCAAATTGAGCCGTATCAGACAGCAGAAGCTGCATCGCTTGATACTGCTGGGTTGCACCGCCAGGGGCTTCAAAAATGAAAATGCGGCGAGGCTGGTTCGGCTGGGGGGCGCGATCGCCCGTAAAAAGCAAAAACCGAGTCCCAGGCCACCGCTTGGTCCAATCCGCCAGTTGCCCAGCCAGCCCATGGGGCAATCCTGGGGTCTGGGCCACGGCCTTGCCCCAGGGATGAGGGCATTCCAGCAAGATAAACCGCTGGGTCCATGGGGCCGTCCCGATTAAGGCCTCGCCCTGTTGTTGGGCGAAAAGCGCACAGGAGCTGATCATGACCGCCACCTCCACCTGAGCAAATTGAGAGTTGATGTCAATAAGTATAGCAGAAAAAGCTGCTATATGCGGACTGAGTCGCGGCTAGGAACCTCGCTTGAGATCCAGGCCTCACCTGGCTCTTTTGTATAAAAAGTAGATTCTGTCGGTGTTGTAGCTCAATTCTTAGTACAGATATTCGCCATCTCGGTCTGTGTTTCCCCCAGGCTGTGGCCTGACCCCTGGGCTGGCTCTTGAGAATTTTTCTTTGTTAAAAAGCTTGGTCTGTTTATGGTAGTAAGTTGAGTGGGCATCTGGATGGCTTGTCTTGCTAGATCGCTCGGCTTTGGCGCGCGGCCCCGATGTTCTACTTCGAGGCGCAGCGTTGAATCACCTATGCTCAGGACTTTTTTACGCGTTTCATTACGGGAATATGACAGCGATGACATTCCAGTTTGGCCTTGAGCATGAAGTTGCATTTCTGAATCAGGCAGGGGATTTTGCCGATTTTCCAATACGACCTTTGCAGACTGGGATCAAATTATTCAAAAGCTGCCGAGTTGTGTGAGCGATCGCGCCAGCCTGCGGGTCGGAGACCTGGGGATTCGGAGTAAGCGATGGTACGTTGAAGGATTTGAACGATTTTCCTCTGAAGGAGAATTTTTAGGCTGTGTGCCCAAGGGTATTGAGATTCGCACGACGCTCCAGGGAACGATCGCAGGGGCGATCACCGAACTGAAAACAAGCTTTAATCAACTTTGTGCTGTTGCTAAAGGCTATGGTTTTGAGCCCGTTTTAACCAGCTTCAATCCCCAACATCATCAGTACCAACCCCAGCCGCCGCTCAATCCCCATGAGCTGAATCGCCTGAGCCAATCTCCCGAGGAACAAACCGAGTTACTGGCCATGGTTACCTATGGCCCAGACCTCAATTTGTCACGCCCAGGCATGTCCACAGCGGAGCTGATCGACATGGGCCAAAAGCTCACCTACTACAGCCCATTCCTGGTTCCCTTTAGCTTTAGTGCGCCCCTGGTGCAGGGAGAACTCTGGCCGGGGCTTTCGATGCGAACCTATGTACGCACTGGGCGGCGGCCTGCGGTTTTAGTTTTTGTTGATCCGGCAAGTTTGCCCACCGTCCTATCCACTGTTCCGGCTTTCGTTTCATCGCCCCAACAGCCCTCTTTGATCAAACCAGCCCGCACGGCTTCGGAAATTGGCCGAATTGAGTTCAAAGCTTTCGATAGCTGTGGGGAATTTGGCTTGTATGGGGTGCTGTTGCTCTTGCTCAAGGGCTTGATTTTGGATCAGACATTGCCGGGGCGAGCCTGGGTGCCCGATCGCCAGCTTCACCAACATTCGGCAAAGGTGGGTTTTGGCGATCCAGAGATTGCAGCCATGGCGGATCGAGTGCTGGAGGCGATCGCGGCAGTCGTAGAGCCCGCAGGTCGAAAAGTTGTGAGGCAGCTACAGTCCCTGCGGTGCTCAGGCCGTTGTGCAGCGCTGGACATTAAGCAGGCGATCGGCACCGGCCAAGACTGGCGGCAGGCACTTAAACAGCAATATCGGTAAACGGAATATTCCAGCCTTAGTGGTGCAGAAAACTTTTTCGAGTCTCAAGCTGAGACGAGAGTAACTTTAGAGAAGCTGAGCATGATGTCTTGAATAAGGCATTTATGCTTCGAGGCCGAAGCAGGGGGCGGACTTTTGTAAGGCAAGGGTTGTAGCCAAGGCAAAGTCAGCCCTTTATAGCAAAGGGTGGCCAATTCTCGAAGTCCCAGTTGCAAGAAGCTCAATCCCCTTCGAGAATGCCAATCGAGGCGCAAACGCTGGCCCTGTAGAACGACGCTGAGACCGAGCATCCAAGCGAAGAGGTAGGCAATATCGAGCAACATGAACAGGCAAGTGAGGGCTTTAGCATCGCGTAACCTGGAGCGAACCACCTCAAAGGCGGCTGACTTGTAGTCCTTAAAATGAGGTTCAATTCCCCCAAAGCGCTGACCATACTCGGTGAAGGTCTGAAGAGAGGTGGGCTGCTGGCTAAGCACAGCCCAATCGTCAGCCGCTGCGTCAGTGCGCGCGGTGGCTAAGTGGCAGTGAATATCCTCTAGAATCGTCACATTGTGGAAGAGGTTAGCCTGATTCATCGGTGGGAGTAGGTCGCGTACCGCTCGGGTCCGTCCGTTGGCTAGGGTGATGAGTAAGTCAGATTTGGCCCGAATCGCCCAGGACCATTGATGGTGCTGCAACCAGCGAATGAGTTCTCCATGCTCGAACCCTCGGTCAGCCAGAAAGGTAACCTTACATTCCGGGGGCAAGAGCGCCTTGGCCCGCTCAAGCAGGGGGCGATAGTCCTTGAATCCCACCGTGGCACTGCCATGCTCAATGACTTCTCCAGCCAGGGTCAAAGAGCGTCCTCCCCAAGCCAGACAAATCTGGATTAGGCAGAACTGGTCCCACAGCATACTGGTGTCGAGGGTGAGGACGACCGCCTCTCCCTCAAAGGCTTGGAGGCAGTGACGCATCAAAGGGTCATAAAAGGTTTCTGCGGTGGTGGCATCGTTGTGCACGAAGTAGCTGAGTCGTTCCAGGTGGTCACGGGCGTTGCAGTTGCGATGGCTCAGGAAAGGCAGCCAATGGCTCAAGCATCCCGACTGGGATTGTAAGATTGCAGCGACGCTCTCGGCGCAGCCGCTGAGGTGTCGTTGGTCCTTGGGGGTGACCCATTGACTCAATTGGGTTCGCAGTTGAACATGGAGTTGGGGTGAGGTCATGGTCAGCGCTTTTTGTGTAGGAACTTGAGCCTGCCATATCTCGCCCCTCCCAGTCACTCCTGTCTCATTGAGAATTTCCGCATAGCAAGCCTTTCAGGACTTTTCTGCATCACTAAGGCATCGGACAACCAGTGGAGTTGTGGAGGGGATTAATAACAA
>JAAUOP010000076.1 GCA_012034805.1 Synechococcales cyanobacterium CRU_2_2
CCCAGCTCGCGATCGACCCCCACCTCACCAGCCAGCCCCACCTCACCAGCCAGCTCCACCTCGACATCTCCCCACGACCCCCGCGAGAAGGCACCGAACTGCGCATCACCCTCGAAGAACCCACCCGCCGCACCCTCCGCGTTTTGCTCTCCCAGGTCTCAGACCAAAACTTCAGCACCATCAAAGGCATCGCCATCACCGTGCAAGACGTCACCCGCGAAGCCGAACTCAACGAGGCCAAAAGCCAGTTCATCAGCAACGTCTCCCATGAGCTGCGGACGCCGCTGTTCAATATCAAATCCTTTATTGAAACGCTCCACGACTACGGCGATGAACTCTCGCCCGCCGAACGGCAGGAATTCCTGAGTACGGCCAATAGTGAAACCGATCGCCTTGCCCGCCTGGTCAACGATGTCCTGGACCTTTCTCGCCTAGAATCGAGCCGCAGCTACCACTTCGACGGCGTTGATCTCGAACAGGCCATCGATCAAACCCTACGCACCTACGCCCTCAATGCCAAGGACAAGGGCATTGAACTGAGCTACGACATCGCAGCAGACATCCCGCTGATCTACGGTAACTACGACCTGCTGCTCCAAGTCTTCGCCAATTTGGTCGGCAACGCCTTTAAATTTACGGCTCCCGGTGGGCGAGTCGTGATGCGAGCCTACTCCCTCGCACCAAAACTGGGTCGTTCAGCTCAGATTCCGGGCAAGGTTCGGATTGAAGTCGCCGATACCGGCATTGGCATCGATCCAGAAGACCAAGAAGCGATTTTCGATCGCTTCTTCCGGGTCGAAAACCGGGTTCACACCCTCGAAGGCACCGGGCTAGGTCTTTCGATCGTGCGCAACATTGTCGATCGCCACCACAGCAAAATGCATCTCGTCAGCGAAGTTGGCGTCGGCACGACGTTCTGGCTCGATCTCGATACCTTTCCCGAACCGGAATCTGAGGAAGCAGCACTCAACCCAGAAAGTCAGACTTTTGTTTCCTAAGCTGGACGCCCTTCCGCTATACTGAAAAACGCTGCCAAAATAAGCATTAGCGTTAAAACCAGAATGACCTGGAAAATTAGCGCGAACCGCCGAACCAGAATCACGAACACACAATCACCAACACGAGGAATCGAGGCAATTCATGGCCAAGAAATCCATGATCGCGCGGGACGAGAAGCGCAAAAAGATCGTAGCCCGCTACGCAGTGAAGCGAGCGGAGCTTAAGGCGGAATTCGAGAACGCCACTAATCAGAAGGACAAGCTAGACGCTCACCGCAAGCTCCAGCAGCTGCCTCGCAACAGTTCACCGACTCGCGTGCGCAACCGTTGCTGGGCCACAGGTCGGCCTCGTGGCTATTACCGTGACTTCGGTCTGTGCCGCAACCAACTGCGGGAGATGGCCCATGCGGGTCTGCTGCCTGGTGTGGTCAAGTCCAGCTGGTAGCTTCAAGCCATTCGCCATAAATTAAATCATGCCGTTGCGGTTAGTAAAATGGGCAAGGCGTTCATCCGCCCTGTCCATTTTTGGTGTCCTTGCGATCGCCCAAACTCACCAACCCGCCCAAGCTCAAGTTCTCTCCCAATCGCAACAGGGCTCGATGCCAAGACGATCGAGCAACAACTCGCTGACCGCATTCGCCACCGGGAATTCGCCAAAAAAGCTCTCTGAGAAATCAAACGACTTCAGTTCCAGGACGATCGCGATCACAATCCCCCCCAAATCATCTTCGCCTTCCATTCGCTGCCGCACATAAACCTGAGTCGCCCGAGCCGCGATCGCTTGGTTAATCGTCTCCGGAATAAACTGATGGTCGAGCCATCGCCCCAGCGCACCTTGCAACCATTCGGCTTCCTGGGCCAAGTCCTCAGACGGGGGCAACGTAATAGGCGGTATGGGGTCAGCCATGGGCCGATCACTCCTGCTAAGCATATTGTAGATTCGTTGCAAATTCGCTGCAAATTTAGGGGGGCTCGACCCGCTGAGGGTGTTGAGCACCTTCCCCATTGGGCCTTCTCATCTTAGCCTGTCCCTAGGATCGCACTTGCCCGCCTCGCACCCAAGGCCCACAGCGTTGGCAAGCTTTCCGGGATAGGAAAGACAAAAATCGTTACAAGTGCGATTTGCGACCGCATAATCTAGAGAATATTGACGGATCAGCATTGGAGACAAAGAACCATTGCCGTGATTGAAACCAGTGCCGCACAAATTATTGAAGGCTATGCCCAGGGATACTTCCTCATGGCCGACGAAGAGGATGGAGAGCTGGGCTGGTATACCAGCCGCAAACGCGCCATCATCCCCCTAGACGATCGCTTTCGCTACCCCAAGTCGCTCCAGCGCCTGCTCAACCAAAAACGCTTTGAGGTGGCCATCAATCGTGACTTTGGTGCGGTGCTAGAGGGCTGCGCCAACCGGGAAACGACCTGGATCTCTCCGGAGCTGAAGGAGATTTATCAAATGCTCCACCAAGAGGGCTGGGCCTATAGTTTTGAGACCTGGCAGGGCGATCGCCTAGCCGGTGCAATCTTGGGCATTGTCATCGGCGGGGCCTTCATGGGCGAGTCGATGTTTTTTAATATCCCCGAAGGTTCGAAGGTGGCCATGGTGGAACTGGTGAACCTTCTGCGGATGCAGGATTTTGTGCTGTTTGATGCCCAGATGCAAAATCCGCACTTGGAGCGGTTTGGAGCCTATGTGATTGGCGATCGCGAATACGACGTGCTGCTGCGGGAGGCGATCGCCCAAGACTGCTGCCTGATGCCAGAACCCGCGCCAGATTCAGCATTCGCAATAGACTCAGATACGGCCACAGATTTAGCCACAGATGTAGTCTCAGATTACTCACCAGGTCTGATCTCAAGCCAAGCCCTGTGAATCTGACCCTTCGAGGGGGTGAGCCAAAGGCATTAGAATGGCAGCAGCTAAGCCGACACCGAACCCGACAGCAGGCCGGTCTAACTTTGGAGTGTTGTGAAAGATGCCCTACTCTCTCGAAGACCGGTATGTCAATCTGCTAACCGACTTTGGCTTCAAACGAATCTTCGGTACCGAGCCGAACAAGCGACTCTTGATCGACTTTTTAAATACGCTGCTTCCGGCTCATCATCGGATTCAAGATGTCACCTACAAGAGCAATGAGAATTTGGGGAACACGCCGGTTGATCGTAAGGCAATCTTCGATATTTACTGTCAAGGTGAAAATGGTGAACGTTTCATTGTCGAGATTCAGAAAGCCAAACAAAACTTTTTCAAAGACAGAAGCGTTTACTATTCAACCTTCCCGATTCAAGAGCAAGCCTTAAAAGGAAACTGGAACTATAAACTCACTCCGGTCTATACGGTGGGCGTGCTCGACTTTGTGTTTGCCGATCATAAGCACGAAAGCGAATTGATTCATACAGTTGAGTTAAAAGATCAGAATTGCCAAGTTTTCTATGACAAGCTGAAGTTTATCTACATCGAGTTGCCTAAATTCACAAAGACTTTAGGGCAATTGCAAACACATCTAGACAAATGGTTGTTCTTGCTGAAGCATCTATCTGAGCTGGCCGAGCCTCCTGAACTTCTACAGGAGGAAGTTTTTAACCAACTGTTTGAAATCGCGGAAATTTCTAATTTCTTGCCGACGGAGCAGGCGAGCTATCACGACAGTCTCAAGTATTATCGCGATCTCAATAACGTGGTGGACACTTCTCGCGAGGAAGGCCGGGAGGAAGGCCGGGAGGAAGGCCGGGAGGAAGGCCGGGAGGAGGAGCGATCGCTCAATCTACAGCGGCAACGGGCATTATTGCTGCGGTTGCTCTCTCGTCAACTCGGGGAGATGCCAAATTCTGTCCAGGAGCAAGTCCATGGGCTTTCCCAGGAGAGTTTGGAGCGTCTCCATGAAGCGCTGTTTGATTTTGAGAGCCGGGAAGCTTTGGTCGCTTGGCTAGGGCAGGCTGAGGCTAAGTTGTTATAATCGTCGGCAGAGAGTCGTGATGACATTTTTCGGTAGCGTTGTTGGATTCAGGCGAGTGGCTTCTTTGTGTATTGCTCGGAGAGCTAGAAACCATGCTTCAGGTTGACCCCAAGCTGCAACTGCCCTCCAGCGCTGAACTCCCCTGCTCAGACGACATTCCTGTGGATAACGAAGACCAAAACCTCTTGCCCAATTATTTGCTGTTTTTACTGCAGCGGATTTGGGCCGATCGCCTCGACTGGTTTTTTGCAGTGGACATGGCGATTTATCATACCACCGGAGTCAATCCCCGCGTGCCGGTGGTGCCGGATGCTTTTTTGAGCCTTGGGGTCGATCGCAAGAAAAATGGCGAGTCTCGGCTCAGCTATGTGATGTGGGAGGAAAATGAAACTCCCCCAATTCTCGTGATCGAGATGGTGTCCCAGACACCGGGTGGCGAGTATGACAAAAAATTGGAGATTTACCGCAAGCTGGGGGTGCTCTATTACGTTATCTACAATCCCAAATATTGGCAGCGCGATCGCCACCAGCCCTTTGAGGTTTACCAGTTAGTGAATGACACCTATCAATTGCAGCTCGGTGAGCCTTTTTGGATGTCGGAAGTAGGGCTAGGAATCGGTCGGCGGGAGTTCGTATTGGGAGGATTTGCCCAAGAAGGGTTACGGTGGTTCGATGAACAAGCAACGCCCTACTGGGATGAAGGCGAGCTCCTAGTTCAAAGTCAGCAGCAGCAAGAGCAAGCGGAACAAGCTCGGCAGCAAGCGGAACAAGCTCGACAGCAAGCGGAACAAGCTCAACAGCAAGCGGAGCAAGCTCAACAACAGGAGCAGGAGATTCGGCATCAAGTAGAACAGGATAAGGCACGCTTAGCGGCAAAGCTGCGATCGCTGGGTTTCGACCCCAACGACCTTCTGAGCTAAGACATGACCGCATGGGCGATGTCAGATTGGCCGCCCCGAAGTTTGGCATGGTTTAGAATAGAGCCATTCGCTCTGCGGAGTCCTAGAGACCATGCTTCAGGTTGACCCCAAACTCCGGCTACCCTCCAGCGCTGAGCTGCCCTGCTCGGACGACACCCCTGTGGACAACGAAGACCAGAATCTGCTGCCTAACTATTTATTATTTTTGCTTCAGCAAATTTGGGCTGAGCGTCAGGACTGGTTTTTTGCCGTTGACATGGGGCTGTATCACACCACTGGCTCAAATCGGAGGATTCCCATAGTTCCCGATGCTTTCCTCAGCCTGGGGGTTGAGCGCAAGAAGCAAGGCAAGTCTCGCCTGAGTTATGTGACCTGGGAGGAGAATGGTGTTCCGCCAATTCTGACCCTGGAGATGGTCTCACATACACCAGGGGGAGAGTATGAGCGCAAGCGCGAGATCTATCGTCAACTTGATGTGTTGTATTACGTGATTTATAACCCCGAATATGGGCGGCGGGATGGCCACAATTCTGTTGAAGTTTATAAGTTAATCAATGGAGATTATCAGTTACAAGCAGGTGAGCCGTTTTGGATGCCGGAGATTGGTCTGGGCCTGGGGCGGCGGGAGCTGAGTTTTGGCGGGATTGCCCAAGAGGGGCTGAGTTGGTTTGATGAGCAGGGGCAACCTTATCTCAACGCCGGAGAGCTGGCTCGGCAGGCAGAGCAGCGGCAACAGCAGGCAGAAGCCCTGGCTCGGCAGGCAGAGCAGGAGCGCGATCGCGCCCAGCAACAGCAAGAACGACTCGCGGCGAGGCTGCGGGAATTAGGCGTTGATCCAGATGAGGTTTGATTACCAAATGAGCTGAACAGGATACTGAGAGAAGATTTGATCAGCACTTACTAGAGTCATTTCCTCCTGGCGGGCTTGAGAAATAATAAGCCGATCAAATGGATCTCGGTGGTGCTGTTCTAATGCACTCAGACCGTAAATGTGATGCGTTTCAATCGATAGCAGTTGTAGCTGGTTGGTTTGTCTTTCATCAGCGACTAGAGTTGCCAGTGGAAGTGCGAGAGATACTTTACCAAGCTGCTGCTTGATTTGTATTTCCCAAATGCTGACCTTGCTCAGGAAAATTGAGTTTTCCCGGTTCTGTAGAATTTGACATGCCTGCTCGGAAAGCCGTTCTGGACTGAGGCTGAGCCAGAGAAAAACGTGGGTGTCGATCAGGTAGTTCACACCTCATCTCCAAGCCAGAAGGGATCTGGGAGGGGATCGTTGAAGTCTGGGCTGATTGAGCCCATGCCAGCATGGAGACCCAGCACTCTTGGCTGTTGTGCAGCAACGGGTTCTACTTCGAGGGGGGACGTCAGAGATAATGAGTGAAAGTGTTGATATTTGTTGAGTAAGAAATCGATGAAATCAAGCACCTGTTTTTGCAGTGCAGGTGGCAGGAGTGACCATTTTTTCTGCATTTCGGTCGTCAGAGGGCTGATTTGTTCCATGTGTGGCTCGTGCTTGGGGATCAAGATTAGGCCTATTATCTTGATTCTAAAGGGAGTTGAGTCAAGCTGTGTGGGCGTTACTTACGTTAGATGGCGCTGTGCGGGCGAGGGAATGGCTGGCGGCAAAGCTGCGGGAATTATAGGCGTTGATCCAGAGGACTGTTGAGGTCTGAGTTATTACATAACGGCTACATCAATGACTACAAAGCTTGATACTGTGTCAAGTAGCTGGATCGCCAGAGCGATCAGGGCGTGGTCAGTGCTGGGGTCAATGTTGTTGCAATGGGGGCGGGCGACCGACCTATGCGCTGACCTTGGACGGTACGAATGCTGCTGCTTCGATTTCATGACAACGAATTGTGCTGGGAGCAGGACTTGTGTGGCTCAAGCCTATCAATTTCAGCTTGCCTTTGTCGCAATAAGATTGAGGCTGACAGGAATTCCCATAATTTTTAAAACACTACAGTCTTGAAAAAGTCCAAATTCATCAATAGGTTCCATGTCGTCGAAGCCAGCTTCCATTAGGTATAGCGCTAATGTGTCAATATCAAATCCTACTTTATGAACGTCGTACTGATCCGTCTGTCCACCAAACATAATGCGCATGAGGTGGTGCCTTTCCATGACAGAAGCTTCTGGGTTGCTATAGAGCCAACACAGATTTCTGAGATCTGGCACACTAATCAATAGTTGCCCTCCTGGAATGAGTACCCTGCACCACTCCTTGAGGACGTTTATGAGCTCGTTGTCGAGTCCATAATAGAAATGTTCCAACACATGGCTGGCATAAATTGACGTGATGGAATCGTCTGAAAATTGGCTGAGGTCATTTGCATTGCCGACAAAATCAACTTCTGGACGAGGCAAGACATCCAATATTTTCCAATCTGGATGGGTTTCTTTTCCCCCAATATGCAGCTTCATTTGATATTCTCCATTACTATTTTAATGATACAAAAGATACATCACCATAACGCCGTACAAACCTGCGAGAAACTCAATTTCCACGATGTTTGGCTTATCCAACTATATGACTATCTTCTATCATTCTTCTGGGGGCACAGATAGGTAATGACTCCACATTTGCTGATAGGCTTCTTCCATATTTTGGGCAAAGCGTTTTGCATCCCAGAGGGGGGCTGATTTCTTGGATTCTCTGAGTTTCCAAATCACTTCTTTACGCAGCTCAGCATCTAATCCAAGTTTGACGCCCCATGCCACATATTCTTCTGGGGTCCAGGCAATGCCTTCTTCGACACCGACATTTTTTAGCATGGCGTAGCTGTTGCGCGCCGAGAACTGCTCCCCGACCAACGTTACCAGTGGAATCTCCATCCACAAGGTCTCAAGAGTTGTGGTTGCTCCATTGTAGGGGTAGGTGTCTAGTACTATGTCTGCAATTCTTAGATTGGCGCGATGCTCTTCTTCTGAAGCAACAATCGGCAGAAATATCAACTTCTCTTTTTCCACGCCAACTTCTTTTGCAATAGAGTAAAAGTGCTGCTGAATGGCTTCTGCGCTGCCAGTGCCTTTGATGATCAAGAAGGCATTCGATACAGCTTTGATGACGGATAGTTGAAGGCGAATGATCTCTGGGTTACGCTTGTAGCCTCCCTGAGCCGTTAGGTAGATAACTGCATCATTAGGTATGTCTAGAGATGCGCGACTTAATTTTGGTACTTCGATCTCAAAGCCATCGACCGCAACGTAAGTATCTGGCAATCTCCAGATTTTCTCCCGGTAATAGCTTTGCGCTTCTTCCGGTAGAACATAAGAATCTGCGATATAGTAGTCGATTTGTGGAAGTCCTGAAGCATCCCACCCCAGCCAAGTGACCTGTATGGGAGCTGGCTTATGTACCATCACTTCGCAGGTAAAGTCCATGGTTATGCTATCGAGATCAATCAATATGTCAATGTCGTCTTCGGAAATTCGTTTTGCAATCTCAATTCCCCTGTCAGGGCAGTCAATGCCCACCCTACAAATCGTATCAAACTGCTTTGCATACCAATTTTGAAATGGGTCTTGTTGATCAAAGTTAATCAAATAACCATAGGTCTGGACAGATGCAGAATCATGATATTTGAGCAGCCACCGAGCAATCCAACCAATGGAATGACGCCTTAGGCAGTAGGAAATGTAGCCAATTTTTAGTTTTTTCTGAACTGAGCGAGCTAGATTGACTCTTGCAGACTCGTGCTTTAATCTATTCTTCTCTTTAAGCTCTGGAGGTGTGATTTTGCGAAGCTCTTGGGAAAAGAGATTGGCGACATGGTTGATGAGGTGTCTGTTGAGAGCGGGATTGTCTTGAATGTAAGGTGAGAAAAAGGCTGTGGAGACTAAACGAAGAACTTGAAAAACTTCGGGCTGCGGCTCAAACTGCTCTACCCTCATTAGGGCAGCACGGTTAGTTTCAATTTCCTTGGCGGCTTCTTGCCAATGCCCCCCTGTTCCGAGGAGAATCTTGATGAGCAAATGTCTCGAAAAAATCCTCTCTATCTCACAAGGGGATAACTCTATGCGTGTCTTGGCGCACCCAACTGCCTTGGGAAAGTTTTTGGTAGTGGAATACCATCCAGGCAAATGGGCTAAAAATTCTAAATCAGTTTGATCGACCGATAGATAGAGTTCACCCAGGGAAATCGCATCTTCAACTCTGTAGCCCTTCGCTAAGTCGATACAAATTGGGACGAGTCGATCTCTGAGCTCATGTAAATGATCTAGCCGACCTAGGCACAACCTGACCAGTGATAGAGTTTCAGATTCAACAGGGGAGCTTTGTAAGACTAGCAAGAGCGTGCTGATGAGAAGCTCCTTGTCAAAGGGCACTGCGTCTTGGCTGAGAAGTCGATCTAAGCCTTGCTCGCCCGAAATTAAGTCGGAGAAGGGATATCCTAAAAGGAGGCAGAGCTGAATCAGGTTGAGAAGGTTTTGACTATTTGCAGGCTGAATCTCGCGCAGGTGCTGACGAACTAGCCAACTATTCTGAGCATCGTCTGCACTGGCCTGCGTTTGTGCTTCTGCTTCTAGAGTCTCTGCTAGCTCTTTTGTCCAGGTTTCAAGTTCTGATTCACTACCCTCTAGCAGACTGCTCATCCAACACATCTGAGCTTCTGCTTCTTGTCCTTGTAGCAGCAGTGAGAGTCCTAGCTTCCAATGGTGAGTTAGACATGCTGGCTGTGCTTCGATGAGTGCTTGATAGGCAAGCTCAGCAGCTTCGTAGTTTCTTGCACTGAACAGTTCTTCTGCAGTGGAAGCAAGCTGATTTGACTGTTGAACCACCATATGAATGATTCTTGAGAATGTGAATGAATATTCACAATTATAAATGTAGACGGCTCGTTAACCTATGAGTAAACCTCACTCACGTTTGTTCTAAATTCCATTCGGGACAGTCGGTAATACTTATCCTATCTAATCTTTAAGTTATGCACGTAAACCTGCCATTGCCTTATGTTAAAGCGAGCAAGCGTGTGCGAGAACTTTGCGCACACGCTTGTATATCCTGCAATCAATCAGTTGAAGCTGTTCCTAATGGCTTTATTATGCCCTTCTGTGGAACTTAGGAGCCAACAGACTTGTAGTTGGTTCCATCACACACAGGTGCAGCACTTGTTGAAAAGGTGATGTTAGTAGCATCAGCAGCAGCACCCGTTTTACCACCGTTGACAGGTGACTTGGCGGCTTCACACAGAACTGCAAGAGAGGAAGACTCGGTACTAGTTGCGCTAAGCTGAGAAATGCTTACGCCCCCAAGGTAGGCTTTGAATGCTGCATCCGCTTCTCTCGTTTCAGCATGATTTGTTACGCTGACGCGTGGAGTGTTTCCAGCTACACGATAGTTGTAGTTGTCTGTCTCCGTAGAGATGCCCAGCGCAAGCTCTTCAAAGCTGGTTTGAGCGCCAATGAAGGTAGCGTTCTCAAGGTAATAGGCTTGCTGGGCACGGTTCATGGAGCCAACGTAGGTTTTGGCTTCAGACTGGCGAGCTTTGTTGGCTTGGTTTAGGAAGGAAGGCAGGGCGATGGCGGACAGAATACCGATGATGATGATCACCACCAACAGTTCGATCAGGGTGAAGCCTGCATTGTCGCTCTTCTTGGCGGCGAGGTGCTGCAAAAACTTGGCTTTCAGTTCAGTTTTCATTGGGGTCGTAATTCCTAGAGGGTTGAACGCGATGGGTCATCTAGCTCCTGTAGATAACTTACCCAGCTAACAGCAGATGCGTATCATGCTCTCTCAACTTTTTGCTTCATGCCGTCCGAGAAGCTCCACCAGCAAGAACTTGAGCATTATGGCTAGAACTGGTTCGCGCTCCCAGGTGGCAAGCTTTGGAAAACGGATATCGTCTAGGTGTGCTCCAGAAGAACATACAGGTAGATCTCTAGAGCGGTCAAAAACTGCCTAAGGTCAAAAGCAGCCTTTTCGTGGGAGATAGGCTCTGAGGTGACAAAATCGACAGGGTGGATCTTGAGCCAATGTTCAACTAGCTCCGGAAAGCGATGGGGTCTTTCCCAGAGTGGCAAAAGAACCGCCGCCATCGCTGCGTTCCACTCTGAGACGGCTCCCGTGGTCAGCGGCAAGAACTGACCCAGATTGCAGCCTCGGCTCTGGGTCGCAGCTTCAATGATATGAGTCTTGACCTTCTCCGCTTTGAGCTGAGGGTGCAGATGAACTAGGGTTTCCAGCCAGTCTTGCTCAGACCAATCCGAAATGGGCGTGATGCTGCCTTGGGCCTCTGTTTCATCTATCGGATGCCCGCACCAGAAATCTAGCAACCTGTGTCGAGGATGGATCAGCTCATAGAGATGAAGCCGTTCCTCAATAGAAATAGACTCTAGACCCATGGAGAGGAAAACGGGAAGATTGTTGGGGTCTTTAACTAATTCTAGAATCTCCCATTGCCTGGGATTGAGCATACTGACAAACTCTAGATTAGCTTCTTCTAAATAGTTAAAGAGGTCTGAGATCGTGTAACCCTTGTCGCCTTGAAACAGGAGATTCATCAGAACCTGCTGATCCATGTCTTCTTTATCTAAAGCGTCATCAGTTGAATAGGTTTTTTGTCTGAGATCAACCTGTGGCTTGATTGATTTTAAGATTTCTATCGCTAATTCAATCTCAACCTCTTCGGGGTTTTCATCCATCAATCCCATCATTTGGAACATTTCTTGAGCCCTGAAGAATGCTGCACGCTGCAAGGAACTGTGTAAATTGCTGCGAATAATCCCTTCAGGCTGTAAGACGGATGCCATGATGGCCAGTGTTTCCGCTGGGTTGGGAAATAGATACAACAGCTCGTCGCAGTTGATATAGTCAAATTTTTGCCCTAGCAGGTGTAAATCAGCCACATCCAGCACACGAAATTCTGCATTCTTTTGCTCGTGATGGGCAAAGCGCGCTTGGGCAAGCTCAATTGATTTTGCCGAAATATCAATACCCACAATCTGAGCACTGGGGTTTGCTAGAGCCAACTCCAATGCTTTATAGCCAGTACCGCATCCAATGTCTAGGATCATAGGCGCTGCCAGCTTCGGAAGCTTCTGGTAGCGCATGTAGTAAGGGGTGATCAGGTTGTGGTTGAACAGATCTTGAAGATTATTTTTGGGCGTTGACTCAATCGGAATTCGTGGATAGGGGCCAAAATCGAATTGCTGACGGATTTTCTCCAAGAGTTCTTCAGATTGGACTGCCACGGTGGTCGCAAAAGAGGACTAGGGCATTTTATACCTCAAAATAAAATACGGAACCCGTGAAGATGCAGAGCCCGAGGCTCCAAGGTGTCGAGCTTCATTCCCAACCCCGAACCCTGTCTGCAGTCCACGGGGGTTATGCCGTCAGACCGCCTGAGGTTGAAAACCCCAGGCTAATCCGGGGAAGTTCGTGGAAGGAACCGTTTGGGGGAGCGTCAGCAGATCTACAATAGGGCCAGCATAGAGCCAGCAAAGTACCTAAACATAGGGGCAAACATCGTAGTCAAAAAAACTGTCGCCAGCCATGCAAGCCTACAGACACACCGCCACAACTAAGACGAATAGTCGTCTAGTTCTCCACGAGCCTCCACCTTTTCCACAAAGAGGCGCTGAAATATGCCCGTGATTGTTAGCGAACAGGGATTCAACGTCGTTCTCTATTTTAATGATCACGACCCACCCCACGCCCACATCAAGAAAGCAGGCGGAGAAACTCGGATTCTGCTAGGTGACGCAGAGACAGAGCCCAGCGTCCTGGATAGCCAAAATATGCCTGCCAAAGACATCAAAAAATCTCTAGCACTCGTGATTTTGTACCAAGACTTTCTGTTACAGAAATGGGAGGAGTTCAGAAATGCATAATCCCAACCCCCTCGCCCAAACCGTCAGCTACAACCCCACCAACCTCAACATCATCGTCGGCTTTGGTGACGCTCGGCCCCCCATCGAAATTAACCCCACACTTGTCCCCGGCTGGCGCACCGTCACCATCGACGACCTCAAAGCCGCCAAAATCGATCTTTACGGCGAGGCCATCACCCTTCCCTCCTATCCTGAGACCGAACTCTCCGTCCATTGGCTGATCCGGCATTTTGGGAGCCCGCCCGCCGCCGTACAATTCAGACAGAAAAGGGATTGAGAACCCTTAACCCCTGAATGGACTTGAAGTCATCAATGTTGCGCGTCACTCAATGTCAAGTTTTTCTCTACCGCACAAGCTCCAATCAGAGCATCTGGCAATGGCGTACGGTGCGCTTGGCGAATACTCGCTGCTCGGTTCAAAATGTCTGGTGTTAGGTCAATACAAGTCAGCGATCGCAGCAGCTCACGAATCGAATCCGCCTCCGCATCGCTCAACCTCGGATAGCAAAGCAACTCCACCCACGTCAGTGGACAGTACGAAGCCAAGGGATTGGCTTGGCCAAGCTCCAAAGGAGCGCTCCCCAAAATCTTATTGAACAACGGCTCCACAGCCACCTCGCCGTTGAAAAAATAGATAAAAATATTAGTATCCAGCAAATAGCCCTCAGCGATCCCACTCATTCCTCAGCTCTCTTTGGAATGCGATTGGATCCACGTGCTTTGCCAGGAAGCCAAACAGACTTTTGAAGTTCACTAGAGGAGAAGGCTCTGGCAAGCGAGCCGGTTGAAACGTAACCACAACTTCCCAAAAACCAGGCCGCGTCCCGTAACGTGCCTGGTCAAACACCAAATTGAAAACCGCCTGAAATCTAAACCTCGGCTTATCGGTAGCGCGAGCGATAATCCAAGGACAGCGGCAAAAGCCAGCTTTGGACAAAGGGAATAGGCTCCCATGCTGATGCTTGGCAGACCGCCTCGATAGAATAGATCCATTATGGAATGCCATTATGGACTGATCAATTGGTTCCCATGCAATCCACCCAGACCCCCGTCCAAACCAACGCCTGGCTCCCAGCCACCTGGGACGAATATTTGCGGGCTCTCGAAAACCCCGACCATGCTAGAGCCAAGGGCTATTATTACCAACACCATCTGAGGCTCGAAACGCTGCCGGTTGGCCATGACCATGCTTACGACCACGTTATTGTGACCCTCGCAGTTGGGCTTTTTGCTCTGCTCAAAGGCATTCCTCTAGCGGGTCTGGATAATTGCTCCTATCGCAAAACAGGTATTCGAGAAGCCCAGCCGGATTTGTCTTACTACGTAGGCGATCGAGCCCGAACGATTGCGTCGGGAACGAATGTGGTTGATCTCGATCGCTACCCCGCTCCCAACTTAGTCATCGAAATTTCCAAGACCACCTTACTCGAAGATCTCGGGGCCAAGCGCAGCCTCTACGAAGCATTGGGTGTTGAGGAATATTGGGTTGTGGATGTGGAGCAAGCGCAGATCACTGCTTACGCCATGACCCCAGAGGGTTCCCAGCAAATTCGTCAGTCCCAGGTGTTGCCGGATTTGAGGGTCGAGTTGCTGGAGGAAGCTCTGCGCAGCACCGCGAAACCGATCAGTCTGCGGTCGGGGCTTGGCTGATGGCACAATATCAGGCTGACTAGGACTGGCTCGCTAGAGATATCCCTGACGAACCAAAAACGTCTTCAGAACCGTCGGAAAATCCTTCGGTGGGTCGTTGGGGTTGTAGCGGCTGAGCATGATTTTCCAGCCCGCTTCATGTTCTCCCAGTAAGATTTTTTGGGCCACATAGCCTGCGAGCAGCCCGTGATTCGACAAACCGGTGCCGCCTTTTTGAATTTCCTCCAAGGTTTGGAACATTTGCCAGGCTCGCGATCGCAGCTCCTTCGGATAACGCCGCGTCACATCGGTAAATTTGCCGTTGCTCCAAGCGAAAATCTTCGAGGGTGGGAACGACTGGGCATAGCCGGAAAAGGCGTAGAGAAAGGCATTGTCGCTGCTGACAAATTCCCAGGAGCCATTGCCGTCGAGATCCTTGAACTCACCGCCCCGGCCATCGAGCCCTTCCAGGGTCACGGCCTTTGTGTAGGCTCCTGTATTCGCCGCATAGAGCCGCAGCGTCGTGCAGCAGTGGCTGCCCCCGCTGAAGGTTTTGACGACGATTTCTGGGCTGAGGTTGTTGTCGAGATCGAGCAGGGTGACCTGGCCGAGGAAGTTGCTGGAGGGGACGGACTCGGTGAGTTGGAGTTTGCCGTCGTTGAAGATTTTGTAGCTGAGGTTGGTGGCTCGGGGGGGGTATGGCATTGCTGCCGCCGGGTTTGGCGGGATCTCCCAAGCGTTCAGCCAAGCGTTCGGCGGGGGTGAGGGGTCGGTAGCTGATCTTGAGGGTGACTTTGCCCAGTTTGAGCTCTCGATCTGTGAAGGCGGCGGTGTCGCTGGTGATCTCGAGGCTGCGGATGGGCTGGGGTTTGGCGGGTTGAGCCGGGGCGGATTGAGCCGGGGCGGGCGGGATCAGGGGGGTGGCGATCGCGATCGCCCATCCACCCACCGCCAATCCAGTCACCGCCAATCCAGTCACCGCCAATCTGGTCACCGCCGAAAACGGGGTCGTCATGGGCCAAGGTTCTCCGCAGCACGGGCGTCATTAATGGCACCAGACTAGCCAACTTGTCACCATCTGACTAGGGGCCTTAGGCCACCAGATTGAGTCCCAGATTGAGGCTGCTGCGATCGAGCGGAAACCGGCCCAGGGACTCGCCAGCGTTCCTGAGCCAAACTTCAGTCTGGCCGGTGGCAACATTCTGCCAAATCAAATCCGATTCTCGGTCTTGGTTATAGTCGCCGATCGCACCCAGCGTATGGCCTGCGGCAATGGGCAGCGCCAGGGTTTGTTGACGGGTGCGTTCGAGGCCGTTCATCGACCAAATCGAAACTTCGCTGCCCTTGCTCCAGACCAAGTCGGCGGTGCCGTTGCCGTCGAAATCGCCGCTCCCTTCGAGCTGCCAGTCGGTTTCGGTTTGCTGGGTCACGAGGGCGGCGCGGGTTTCGCTGCCGGTGTTGCCATCGAGATACCAAACGACCGCTTGGCGGCTTTGGGTGTTGTACCAGATCAGATCTGACGTGCCGTTACGATCGAAGTCCCCAGACCCCCGAATTTCCCAGGTGCGATCGGTGACGGGGGCCAAGGGCACGGCCTGGAGCGGCAGCGTGCCGTCCATGCGCCAGAGCACATTCTGGCCAGTGGCTTGGTTGCGCCAGACGAGGTCGGCTTTGCGATTGGCTGTGCCAAGCTCCGAAGGATCGCCGTCAAAGTCTCCCGTGGCCTGGATTTGCCAGTGGCGATCGCGAATAAACGGTTGTAGAGCCACCTGACTTTCAAGCGTGAGCAGATCCATCAGCACAATGCTAGCCTCGCCGGTGGTTGCCTGGGCCGAGCCATTGCGCCAAACCAAGTCCGGTGAGTTGTCGCCGCCAAAGTTGGTCACGAAGGGCGGAGCTTCGAATTGATCCGTGAGGCTGAGGGTGAAGTCTTGGCTGGCTTCGAGGTTGTTGCCTGCGATTCCTTCGGAAGCTTGCGCAGCAATCGCCGGGTCATCCACATTCACCGTGACGCGGTACTGGGATTGGGTTTCAAAATCAAGTACGGTGTTGATCTTGAGGCGCAGTTGAGGGGTTGCTGCCGCTGAGGCCCTGAAAATCTCAAAAAAGTCCGCATCCGCTCCACTCAGTATCAGATTATTTTGACTACTATCGCGATCGGTGATGATCAGGTCGGCCAGTCGGAGCGCGGCGCTGGTGTTCGTGTTTTCAGCCAGACTTGTGACGGTGTTGGTGAAGCTGAGGGTGGGTAGGTCACGGATGACCAGCGTTAGATCTTGGGCGCTGAATTCGGGGTTGGCAAAGAGCCCGAGGGCGGTGAGTTCGGGCTGAAGGATGGGGTCAAAGTTGCGGTCAGGAGTGCGGCTCGCAAACGTGGCGATGGTGAAGCGATCGCCCACTTGGGGTGTAAAACCATTAATCAAGTCCAAGCTGAGCTTGCCATCAAATTCAGCATTCCCACTAATGCTCAGCAGGTCAAACTGCCGACTGATCCCATCGTTCGTGCCGCCCAGCTGAATCGTCAGCGTACCGTTGTCGCCTTGGCGATAGTCACCGCTGATATCCAGTACGCCAACACCCAAAGCAGCTAGGCCCAGCGTAAACGGATTCTCGACACCCGGATTAATCGTCGCCCCGAGGTTAATAAAGTTGCCGGTGAAACTGCCGACCCCATCAAAGCTGCCGCTGCTGAGGCTGAGGGGCTCGCTGGCAACTAGACTGCCGCCATCGAGCCGAATCGTTCCCGCCCCTGTAAAAACTGTCCCGGCCCCTAAGGTGAACGTTCGATTGCTAAACTCTAAGGTTGCGTCAGCATCAATCTGGAAGCTGCCGCTGTTGCTGCCGCCGCCGAATAATGCTAGTTTCCCGGCTTGGACAACCACCTCGCCGGTGTTGTTGAGAGTGGCTTCGATCGAGGCTGTGCCCGTACCCGTGGTTTTTTTGAGCAGACCTGCGTTATTGAACGTGGGCAGGGGTGCACCCGGAGCTTGGTCGAGGGTAAGGTTGCCTGCAATGTCAAAAGTGCCGCCCGCCGCGTTAGTAATCACCGATGCAGCGGTGTTGCTGACCAGGGTTCCCCCGCTCCAGGTGGTCAGGCCCTGGTTGGTCAGAATGCCGCCTGCGAGCAATTTGGTCAGGTTGCCAGACAGATTGAGCGTGCTGGTGGGGGCGATCGTCAGGCCCTTGCCGCTGTAGGTTCCACTGGTCCAGGTTGCACCCTGGGTGACGAGGACGCTGCCGTTCCCGGCCAGGGTTCCTGCCGACAAGGCCAGGTCTCGGATTGCGGTGCCCCCGCCAAAGCTAACCGTTCCACCACTCACCGAGAAAAGTGCGTCAACTAAAGTGGTGTCGGTAACTGTCAGTGAACCTCCGGTCACGGAGATCTGCTCCTTTGAATCGAGCCGGTTAATGGTGGTATTGCCCTGGGAGTGGGTGACGGTCAGATCACCATTGCGATCGATTTTCACCTGATCCAAACTTCCCGGCAAAATGCTGTTTAACCAGTTGTTTGCCGTCGCCCAATCTCCACTCCCCGCCGTCCAAAACCGAGTGTTGGGTAGTGCTGCCACTGTATAGGTTCCGATCGCTGGGGCAGCGCTGGTAACCCGAATCAAATAGTTGCGCTCAGCCTGCGGAATAAACCCCAGCGGCTCCGAGGACGCCTCCAGAAGCACCTCGCCGCTGTCTGCATCAACCAACTGTAGCAACGGAGCGAAACTCGCGACGATGAATAGCAGTACGGGCTCTCCGACGATGAAATCGATGAGCTGGTAGTCATCCTTAAAACCCGTTGGCAAGCTGGGATTTGGGTCGTCTCCAGTGGCGAGCTGGCCTGGGGCCGACAGGCCTGTTATCGCTGAAATGGTGGACATTGAGTGAGACCTCCTCGCAGAAATGCAGTAGACGCTCGGAGCCTCGGCAACGGAGGCCAGGTTCAAGGAGCAGTTACTTGTATATTTCTACGGAGAAGACTGCCATCAGGCTAAATTTAGATCATGATCTATCAGTATTTTCTCGTGTAGAAGATTTAGGCGACTTCGTATTCTCCCAATCGGAAAACTGGGACAAAACACTGAACGATGAATTGATGCTGGGAGTTGATGCTGGGAATTGATGCTGGCTAAAATCCATATCCTTAATCCGAAGTTGCAGCACCTCTCGCAATCCTAGGCCGCTGCCATAGAGCAACAGTGCCAACAAGCGATAAACCCCTGATATTTGCTGGATAATAGCCTTCGCCTCATCGGGTGTTAAGACGGTGGGTAAATGACGAGAGCGTTTTGCTCGCAGGGCATCGATCCGTTCATCCAAGGGAATTTGTGAGACTTGTCGATATAAAGACGACAGGGCGCTAAATGCCTGCTTCTGAGTTGAAGCGGCCACCTGTTCCGTGGTTGCTATAGCCGTCCGGATTGATCCGTTCTCGGTATACGGAGACTGAAGCCCTTATCATATGGGGCAAGGCTTTCGGGAACCGTTCAAAAATCAAGTTGGACGGCTATGGAAAGGTTCAATAACACGCTGAGGCAACGGGTTTCGCGATTCGTGAGGAAAACACTGTCTTTCTCGAAGAAGCTCGAAAATCATGTCGGTGCAATCTGGAACTTCATTTATGAGTACAACCGCTTAATCAGAGAAAAGATCGAGGGTAATGATCCCAATGACATTCTCTACATCCTTTACTAAGGTGGACCACCCCTTTTCCTAGCCCACATCCACCCATTGCCCGGTTCGATCCGATTGGTGGGCCGCGTCCATCAGCTGTTGGGAGCTCCAGCCTTCTTGGATCCCAGGAGCTTGGTAAACGCCAGGAGGGGCCGCAACGGCAATATTCGTGACCCAGTTTTCGACAACGCGAATAAAAGGCGCTAGACGGCCATCGGGGTAATGGGTTTGGAATTCGAGGCGATCGGGGATTGGCATTTCCACCAATTCCTCGCCCGCCTTGGCCCCCCGTAACGTAAAGCCATGCACATAATCCTGCTGGTTGCTGCTGCCGAGGATGAGGGTACCGCGATCGCCATACACCTCCACCCAGTGCCCTCGCCCACAACGACTCACCGAGCTGAGCGCAATTTGCACCGGCGTTCCATCTGTGAGTTCGAGCGTGAGCAAACAGGTATCATCGGCATCGACGGGGCGAAGCTTGCCCGTGGCCGGGTCTGTGCGCGCTGCGATCGCCGTTGAAAGCAGGGCAGACAGTCGCCGCACCGGCCCAAATAACCAGTTGACATAGTCAAACGTATGGGAACCCAAGGCCCCCAGAGCCCCCCCGCCCATCTCCTTTTGGGCGTACCAGTTCCAGGGGCGGCTTTTGTCCGCCCGACTCGACATCAGCCAATCAATCCGAATCAAATAGGTTTGGCCGACGAACCCATCCTGGAGCAGCTCCGCCAAATACTGCCAAGCGGGGACAAAACGGTACTCGAAGTCCAGCGCCACCACCAATCCCCTCGCCGTCGCCAGCTCCGCCAAGGCCTTGGCCTCTGCCGCATTGAGCGTCGTGGGCTTTTCTAGCAACACATGTTTGCCCGCCTCCAGAGCAGCCTTGGCCATGGGGTAATGAGCAAAGGGCGGCGTCGCAATGCTCACGGCCTCGACCTCCGGCAGCGCCAAAACCTCACTCAAGCTGGTGCAAGCGTGGGGGACATGGTGAGCAGCGGCAATGGCCTGGGCCTGGGTGGCGATGCGGTGATAGACCGCAACAGGGCGAGTCTGGGCACAGGCTTGGAAGCCCGGAAGGTGGACTTTCTGCCCGAACCCTGTTCCAACTACCGCGACGCCCAGCGGATTTGCCGCAGAAAATGCCATAGGTTTAGCTCAAACGGGGGAGAGAGACTTTGACGTTGCTACCCTTCTCCTATCTTGGGAGTAAGGGGCTGGGGGACGAGGGGGCTGTTGCTTTTTACGCAAGAGGTCTAATCAATTGAAATGGACTGGGGACCGCTGCTCGATGAACCTCCACTTCCCGAACCCCCTGAACCCCCCGGCGGTACACCTGCACCTTGCTTTTCGAGCCAGCTTTTCACCGGCTCCTGATTGAGATCCAGGCGCAGAATTCCGGCTGCAAAACCGCCCAAAAACGCAACTGGATTTTGGGTCATTTCCTTGAGTAAAGGGGAGAGTTCTTCAAAAAACATAATCCAATCATCCTCGACGGCGGGCTTGATAATGGGTCTTACGGTCACAGCCATTATGGTAGCAGTCAATTTGCGAACAGCCGTGATGCAAACAGCTGCTATGGGTGCGAGTAGCTACGGCCTTTCCAAGTCCCCCCTTTGCCCTGCCAGTGGCGTCGGGCAGAGTCGAGGGTCATGAGATTGTAAAGTAGGGCAATGCCGGGGAGGGCAAAGCTGAGCCACCCCGACTGCCGGTACAGCTGCAATGTAGGCCAATAGGCCAGGGCCATCAGCCCCCAGGTGAGCAGTCCAAGGCCGAGGAGGGCGGGATTGGCCCCGATCGCGCCCCAGACCACTGCCCCCGGCGCGACTAAATACACGAGCACCATGCCGAGCACGGTTCCCAGTAACAGCAGTGGCGAGTAATAAAGCTGGGTGTAGGCCGTCCGGGCCACCATGCCCCAAATGGTTGCCAAATCTGGATAGGGGCGTAGGCTGACTGTCCGCTGGCTGAGGCCCAGCCAAATGTGACCGCCTTGGCGTTTGATCGCCGCTGCCAACGCGCAATCGTCAATCAGGGCTTCGCGCACGGTATCGATGCCGCCGATCGCCTGGAGCAAGCTCGATCGCACCAAAATGCAGCCTCCTGCCGCCGCTGCGGTTTCCGCCGCCGTTGATTCACCCAACCGAAGGGGTACAGCTTCTGGAAGAAGAAGATGAACGCCGGAATCAGCAGTTTTTCCCAGGCACTCTCGCAGCGCAACTGCACCATCAGGGAAGCCATATCCAGGGCTTCAAGTTCGGCCTTGGCCACTAGTCGCTCGAGGTTTTGGGGATCGTGGGCGATGTCAGCGTCGGTGAGCAAAATGTAGTCAATGGGTTCGGGCAGGGATTGGGCCTGGGCAATGCCTTGCTTGAGCGCCCAAAGCTTACCCGTCCAGCCCGCCGGGAGGGGTTGCCCCAACAACACGTCTAGGGAATGCTGCGGGGGCTGCTGGTTTTGGTTTTGGTTCTCGCGAGCCATGGCCCTCACGATCGCGTCCGTCCCATCATTGCTCTGGTCATCGACGAGGAGGATGGACAGGGGGCCGGGGTAGGTTTGGTTGAGGAGCGATCGCACACTTTGGCCAATCACTTCGGCTTCGTTGCGCGCCGGGATGATGATGGCTACGGCGGGATAGCGGTCAAGATTTTCCGGCAAGGACTGTTCGTCTAGGCGTTGGTCGCAGCGCCAGAAGTTGCCCCACAACAATAGCAGCAAGACCCAGATCGAGAAGGAGAGGGTTGTGAGGGCGATCGCAACATTAACCAAGGTGTTCATAGAGCATTCAAACCAGATACGAAAAACAAGCAAGACAAAACAAGCAAGACAAAACAGGCGCGAGACTACCGTTGGGCAGTCCCCCCATTAAACCCAGATTGAAGGCTATGAGCCATAAAAATTGCGAATCAAACGCGAGTTCGACCTGATCAACACCGTTGCTCTACTGAGAGTCCATGCACCGACCTGGGTTGCAAACCCAGGCCTCATTTTGGGAAACCCATTGAAGGGGGTCAGTCGCGCTGATCTGGTTAAAGACCCTGGCGGGGAGCTAGCTTGAGATCAAGCTGACTTAAACAGTCCGTGCAGCAACTGATAGAAGCAAGGAACGACAAAGAGCGTCAACACTGTCGCAAATGCGAGCCCAGAAAACACCACGATTCCTAGAGGCTGCAAAAACTCTGAGCCCTCGCCGATGCCCAGGGCCAGGGGCAATAGACCTAGCACCGTCGTCAAGGTGGTCATGAGAATCGGACGCAGGCGCTGGGGTGCGGCTTGGAGCATCGCCTGGGCCGGACTCACCCCAGAACGCCGTCGAATTTGATTGGCCAGCTCCACTAGAATAATTGCGTTGTTGACCACAATCCCCACCAGCAGAACCGCACCGACAATCACCGTTGCACCGATCGCCGTCTGGGTCAGCCATAGCCCCAGCAACCCACCCGTGAAGGCGAGGGGCAGTGTCAACATAATGACCAGGGGGTCGATGAGTGAATTGTACTGAACCGCCATCACCACAAACACGAGGAAGGCCGCCAGTCCGCCCAACAGCCCCAGCGCGCTCTGAATTTGGCGATTGGTGTCTGCGGCGCTGCTGGGAAGGTGGCTGATGCCGGGGGGCAAGATTTTTTCTTGGAGCATCTCCTCCCAGAGGGCATCGACTTCCGCTAGGGCGTCGCTGAGGCGAGCTCCGTCGCTGAGGCTGCCTTGAATCAGATAAATCTGCCGCTGGTTGAACCGCTGGACTTCAGCGGGCGCTTCGCCAGATTGGATGTGGGCTAGGTCGCCCAGGCGAATGGGGGCTTGGCTGGTGCTAAACAGAGGAATTGCTTCTAGCTGTTCAGGACGCTGGAAGCGACCCAGGGGCAGTTGTACATTCACATCGATCAGCCGTGAGCCGCGTTGGAGTTGGGTGGGCACGCTGCCGGAGAGGGCGGTTTGGACGGTGTCGCCAATTTCAACGTTAGACAAGCCGAGGTCGGCGGCGCGGTTCCAATCTGGGATGATTTGCGTCTCGGGCCGGGGGGGTCTGCATCTGGGCGGTAGCGCGCGAGGGTGGCGCGATCGCTCAACCGTTCAACC
>JAAUOP010000077.1 GCA_012034805.1 Synechococcales cyanobacterium CRU_2_2
CTTGGAGCAACCCGAAACCGTTTGGCGAGCTGCCGCTGGGAAATTGGCTCATTTTCGTAGGTCTCAATCACTTTTTGGCGCAAGTCAAGGGAGTAGGATTTCATTGCTATTCTGTTGGGTTATCCAGACTAATAACTGTATCCCTTAATTCTGAAAACCGCTATATGCTGAATGTTTAGAGCCTCGGCGGTGTGAGGCCTGTCTTCTAGCCAATCTGAATTATCCCTTTTGTCTTTAGTCTTTAGCTCTTTGTCTTGATATCTTGAAGCAGTTTAGACGGTAGCCTGCAACTTTTTTCTGGAGCAGCCAAGGCGCGAATCGCATCAGCAGATTGGTCGGGAACGGGGCATGGCGCAAGAGGTCGGGGGAGGCCTCTAGCAACGTGCGCGATCGCACCAGTTCTAGTCCCACGGCCCACTGCTCAATGAGCTTGGGATCATCACAGGCCCAGCGAAACCAGCTTTCTGGGGGCAAGTGGCGCATGGCATCATGCTTATCTTGGGTCTCGACCATGGCTTTTGCAGTTGTGTCGAGGAGGAACCAGGCACCGGGAAAGCGCTGGGCAATTTGAGTGACGGCCTGCTGGGCCTGTTCCGCTTGCAAATAGATCAGCACGGCTTCAGAAATAAAACACCAAGGGCCACCCGTCGCAGCCACCGTCTCCATCCAGTCGGTTTCTAGGACGCTGGCCGCGATCATCTGACGGCGATCGCCGTCTTGGAAAAATTGTCGGCGTAGGGCGATCGTGTCTGGAAGGTCTAGGTCAAACCACCGCAGTTGTCCATTGTCTAAGCGCTCGAAGCGGGTGTTGAGACCACAACCGATTTCAATAACCGTTCCATCGGGGTGCTGCCTGAGAAAATCCTGCACATCTTCATCGATCATGCGAGTTCGCAAAGTAGCACCCCAGAGGGATTTGGACTTTTCCCATTTGGAGAAATCGTAGTTAAGGCGGCTGACAATTTCGAGCGCTTTGGGATCCTGGATTAAACTGGGCTGTTGTTGGCTCAACCGAGCGCGGCCCAGTAGGGGAATGAGCAAGGTTTCTTGCACAGGACCCAGTTCGACGGCAATTTGCCCGGTCGAGGCGGTGGAGGCTGGATGAGGCTGGGATGCTTGGTGCTGCATAAATAAATTCTTAGGAATTTATGTCATCTAGAATAGAAGTATAACTCAGCTTAGCTGGATTAGAGGTTGCTAGCGAGTTTGCCTGCCAGATTGAGTCATTTCCTGCTCATGGAAGACAAATCTTAAGAAAATTGATCGCCTAGGCTCCAGGTCAGGGGATTTCAGATACTCTGAGAATAATAATCATACTCAAAACGCGTAGGTTTCGTTCAGTGGTCTGGAGCACTGGCGATTGACTCATTCTAAGGTCAAGAGCTCGTAGATCGGAATGAGTCTCAATAAAGAATTCAGTAGAGGATAGGGCATGGGTTTGGGTCAGTGCTTCGAGCAGCGTTGGAATAGAAGAAGTCTAGTTCGGGGGCTTCGGTACCGGTCAGTGGGGCATTTGAGCTTGACCATGGCGGTATTCACCGGGCTGCCATTGGTGTTCTCGGCAGAGGGGCAAGCCGCATTCTGGGGGGATCCCGTCTTGGGTTTAGGGTCTGCTGTCGGCCATGAATCCCAGCCAGATCTCCATAAGCCAGCCCTAAAACCGACAGGGAGCGGCGTTCTGGCCACCCATGGGGCGTTGCTGAGTCAAGCAGAACTGTCTCCATCTACCCAGGCTTTACCAGTCACGGTAGTGTTGCAGAACACAGACCAGGGCTTGGAGCTGGTCTTAACGTCGATGGATGGCAATGCCGAATCCGTTCCCCTGAGCGCCCAAGCAGAGGTTGAGGGCAATCGGCAGCGATATGTGCTGAATAGCGTTCGACTGGTTCAAGAGGAGCGCTGGGTTGATCCAGTAGAGGGCATTGCGGCGATCGTCGCAACGAATCAACCGGGCGATCGCCTCCTCATCGAAATCACTGGCAGCCAGGCCGCTGCGCCTGAAATCAAGGTGGTCACCACCGAAACGGGAATCACCTTTCGTTTCGTGGCTCCTGCGGTGCCCGCAACGGGAACAAACCCAGCAACCGAGGCAAGCCCAGCAACCGAAACCCAGCCGTCAACCGAAGGCATTTCTTTGGTTGTGACGGCGCAAAAACGGGAGGAAGAGGCTCAAACAGTTCCCATTGCCCTGACAGTTTTTGACGAAGAAGCCATCACTGACCAGCAAATTTCTAGCTTTTCGGACTTGACCGCACGAACGCCTAATTTCAATTTTCCTCAAAACGTAAGCGGGCGAATCTTTGGTTTCTACAGTTTGCGGGGCTTAAATAATGGCAACTTTCTCAATCGCCGCGATGTATTGGGCGTTTATGTGGATGATGTGCCCTTGGAATATGGGGCTTTTTTGACGGGGGATTTCTTTGATATTGAACGGATCGAGTTTTTGCGAGGCCCCCAAAGTACGCTCTACGGGCGCAATAGCCAAGCTGGGGCCATCAATATTATCTCTCGTCCGCCCAGCAATGAGCCCGAAGCCCGGATCAATTCCAGCTATGGCAACTTCGATAGCAAGAGCTTCGGTCTCTCCTTTAGCGATGCCCTGATTCCCGACCAGCTCAAGTTTCGTTTGGCGGCTAATTACCGAGGAACCGATGGATTTACCCGCAATCGCTTTTTAGATACCAATGCTGGGGAGCAGCAGGATGTTCAGGTGCGAGGAGAGCTACTCTGGACCCCTTCCAATCGCTGGGAGCTTTCGGCTCGGGCTGGGGGAAGTTGGCTCAATGATGGAGATTCGGTCTATGCCGCGATTGATGCGGATGACCCCTATGAGGTGGAGTACAACCGCGATGGCAAGCTAGAAAACCAAAGCACAACTCAGGCCTTAAAAATAGTTCATCGGGCCGATACCTTTGAAGCGACCTCGATCAGCACCCATCGTTTTTCTGAGCAGAATGGCAGAGAAACGGAAGGAGACTATAGTCCACTGGATCTTTTTGTGGCGGACTATAGCTTTGGGGCAGAGGTTTGGAGCCAAGAAATTCGCTTTCAGTCACCCGATTCTGCCGATCGCCTGCGCTGGCTCCTGGGCGGCTATTTTGAAGCCAATCAATCGACGGTGGATGGCGAAGGGTTTACGATTGTTGGCCAGGGTGTGGATGAGATTTTTTCGGAAACTCAACAGCGCACCTGGGCGGGCTTTGGCCAGGTGGATTTTAAGCCAGTTGAGCCCCTGACCTTGAGCGCTGGGCTGCGTTATGAATACAACTCGGGGAGATTTGATCGCGATCGCTTTTTTACTCCTGAGGGCAGTGGCGATCGCTTCCCAGGGGGGATAAGTTTCCGCGATGAAACCACCTCTGACACCGTCTTGTTACCCAAATTTAGCCTCAGCTATGCCTTCAGTCCCCAGCTCAGCGCCTATGGCAGCATTGGCCGGGGATACAAAGCCGGTGGATTTAACTACCGCGCCGATGACGCTAGCGTCCTGGTGTTTGAACCGGAGAAGTCCTGGAGTTATGAAGTAGGTCTCAAAAGCAATTGGCTGGATGATCGCCTCCAGGCGAATCTCGCACTGTTCATCACAGATTTGCAGGATTATCAAGTGGCCTTACCGGGGCCAGATGGCTTCTTTCGCAATATTACCAACGCCGAGGTAGGAATCCGAGGCCTGGAACTCGAACTGCTCGCTGAGCCGGTGGATGGGCTCAGCCTCAATGCCAGTCTGGGGCTATTGAGTGGAGAATTCAAACGCTATAAAAACCCATTTTCGGGGGAGGATTTTAGTGGAAATCGTCTCAACTATACGCCCAACTTAACTTATAACTTGGGGGCTCAATATCGCAGTGCTTCGGGTCTGTTTGGACGGGTTGAACTTCAAGGGTTAGGCACCACTTATTTTGATGATGGAAACCAGCTTAAGCAGGATCCCTATGTCATTGCCAATGCTCGTATTGGCTACGAAGCACAGGATTATTCGATCTATTTCTTTGCCAACAATTTGTTCAATCAAGAGTATCTCAATAATGCCTTTATCTTTCCACCCCCCACGGTGATTGGTAGCTTTGGCGAACGCACCAACTACGGTATTCAAACTCAGTTTCGTTTTTAGTGATTTGATTTGGCTCCCTTCATGGAACGTTCTTCTGCGACT
This sequence comes from Synechococcales cyanobacterium CRU_2_2, assembly GCA_012034805.1. Lineage (GTDB taxonomy): Bacteria > Cyanobacteriota > Cyanobacteriia > PCC-9006 > JAAUQQ01 > JAAUOP01. The sequence continues at coordinate 4,154 of JAAUOP010000077.1, forward strand.
ACGGTGATGGCGGTCCAGGCCTCTTGGCGAAAACTGCTTCTGCTTGGCAGTCTCTACATTTCTCAGTATGTTTCTATCATGTTTATCTTGATGGGAATGCCGATTTTTTGCGCGAACAGGGAGTCGACCTGAAGCAGATTGGTTTGCTGTCTCTGGTCGCGCTTCCCCTCGCGCTGAAGTTTCTTTGGGCACCGCTGATTGATCGGTTTAGCCCCAGTCGTCGGGGTCATTATCGGGCCTGGATTATTCTGTTTCAGCTCAGTGCGGGGCTGCTGAGTGGCGCGATCGCCTTTCTTGATGTCAAAACCCAGTTTGGGGCCTTGATGGGGCTGTCTCTTCTGCTGTGTTTGTTCTCCACCAGTCAAGACATTGCCACAGATGCCCTGGCTGTGCAAATCCTAGGCCCCAATGAACGGGGGCTGGGGAATGGGATCCAGATGGCGGGGGGCTATGTGGGTTCTTTGGTAGGTGGGGGCGGTCTGTTGATGGTGCTGGAACAAGTGGGCTGGCGAAATACCATGTTGAGTTTGGCGCTGTTAACGCTGGTGGCTCTAGTGCCCATTATTCAGTTTGATGAAATGGCGCATAGCAGAAGCCAGAGCCGGATTGAGCGCACGGGTGACCTAGGCCGCATCTATGCCCCCCTCGTGAGCTTTTTTCAGCGGCCCGGCCTCGGCCTATGGACGGCTGTGCTGCTGCTGTATGGCTTGGGGACCAGTCTGCTCTGGGGGATGTTGCGCCCTTTTTTGGTGGATCTGGGCCTTTCTATGGGCGAGATTGGCTGGATGCTAGGGGTGGTTGCCTTTGGTGCGGGAGGGATTCCAGCGGCGTTGCTGGCGGGCCTGGTAGTCAAGCCCCTAGGCGATCGCCGAGCGTTGATCTATGTCGGTTTGTTTCAAGCCGTAGCCCTGGGGAGCTATCTTTTGCCCACCTGGGGTCTACGATCTTTACCTGTACTCTATGGAGCTGCAATTATTTCCCAAATGGGAATGTCTGCGGCCCAGACAGTTGTATTCACCATTGCCATGAGCCACAGCCGCCCCCAATCCCCCGGTAGCGACTACAGCTTGCAGAGTGCCTTGATTTATCTCTCGGGCATTCTGGCCATGATAGTCAGCGGCTTTGTTGCTGAGGCTATTGGTTATCAGGGGCTGTTTGGGGTGAGCGTGGCGGCGGCTCTGGCTGTTGTGGGGCTCATTGTCCAGCGCTACCGCTGAGTTGGGGGAGGGGTGACTGGCTGTCATCTCTGCCCAGTTCCCTGTTTTAATCCTCATTCTCATCCTCGTTCTCGCTGGGTTCGGTTTACTGTTTCAGGGATTGCCATGTCGTTATCGTCTGCGAATGCTCCAACAAGTCGCCAAATCAGGGGGCAGGCCAAAGCTCCGGCACCGCCTGAAATGACCTGCTGGCAGATCCTCCAGCCTGTACAGGGCATGATCCGCTGGGCGATGGTGCTCGCGGGGCTGAGCGCGGCCTTGGGGTTGGTGCCCTTGGTGCTCATTCCTACCCTGGTTTTTGCCGTCGCGCCCTTGCCGGGCCAGGCAGCGATGGATAGCCCTGGGGGGCTGTGGGCGATCGCTGCGATCGCGACCCTCGGCAGCTTGACGACCAAGGTTTGGGCCTTCCGGGTCTCCCACTTGGGTGCGTTTCGTCTGGAGGAGATCCTGCGCAAACGACTGACGCATCACCTGGCTCAGCTCCCCCTGGGCCAGGTGATGGGCTTGGGCTCAGGAGCCGTCAAAAAAATTATTCAAGATGATGTCAAGGCCCTACATAGCTTTGTTGCGGATTCAACACCACTCATTGCCAGGAGCTATGCGACCCCAGTGTTGACGCTCTTGGTGCTGCTGCTGGGGGTCAGTTGGCGGCTGACGCTGGTGATGCTAGCCCTGGTGCCCTTGTCCCTGGGGGTCATGCAACTGGCCATGAAGGACTATGCCCTGCGTCGCCGGGAGTACGATGACGCCAATCAGCAAATCAACAATGCCGTTGTGGAATATATCCAGGGTATGCAGGTGGTGCGCAGTTTTGACAATGGCAGCAGTTCGTTTAGCCGATTTCAGCAGCGGCTCGACAGCTTTACCGTCACGCTCAAGCGCTGGTCTGAATCCACGGCAACGGCAGGACGGATCGGGTATTTGCTGTTTCAGGCCCTGCCCACCCTGTTGTTGGGGGCGATCGTCGGCGCTTGGATGCTGTTACAGGGCTGGGTGACCCTCCCCCAACTGCTGCTGTTTTTGCTCTTGGCTCCCATGGTGAGCGGCAGCTTTTTGCCCTTAATGATGCTCAGTTATTTAATCAATAGTGCCAATGCAGCGGCCCGCAGCCTGGGGCAAGTTTTGGCCTTACAACCCCTACCTGTTCCCGACCCTGGACAGGCGTTGATCCCTCGGGATGCAACGCTGCGGTTTGAGCAGGTGTGCTTTGCCTATCCGCCCCAACCAGCGGCGGCAACTGCCCTCGTTCCTGGCGCAGCCACCCTCGCCCTCGATCAAGTCAGCTTTGAACTTAAACCTGGCAGCGTCACGGCTTTAGTGGGGCCATCGGGGGCCGGGAAGTCCACCGTCGCCCGGCTGATCCCTCGCTTCTGGGATGTGGAGGGGGGGGCAATTACCCTCGGGGGGGTTGATCTGCGATCGCTCGATCCCGATCAGCTCATGGGCTGGGTTTCCTTTGTGTTTCAAGAGACCTTTTTGCTCGACGGAACCATTGCAGAAAATATCGCTCTGGGCAACCCCCGAGCCAACCGCAGTGCCATCGAAGCCGCCGCCTGGGCGGCCCAGGCCGATGGTTTCATCCGCAACCTTCCCCAGGGGTATGACACCCAAGTGGGGGAATGGGGAGCGCGGCTATCTGGCGGGGAGCGTCAGCGGATCACCATCGCCCGCGCGATTTTACAAAATACACCCATCGTTGTCTTGGATGAGGCAACGGCCTTTGCCGATCCTGAGAATGAAGTGTTGATTCAACGGGCGATCGCCGCCCTAACCCAGGGCAAAACCTTGGTGATTGTGGCCCATCGCCTGGCCACCATTCAATCGGTGGATCAAATTCTCGTCTTCAATCGCGGGCGCATTCAAGAACGGGGCACCCATGCCAGCCTCCTGGCCCAGCATGGGCTCTATGCCCAACTCTGGTTGCGACACCAACAGGCCCAAGGGTGGTCACTCAGAGCCGAAGCGACTGCCAGCCGCCCCCCGTCCTTCCCGGCTCAGTAGGTAAACCTAGTCTGTCCTTTGGGTCCTTATTGCGCTCCATCGATTTTCCTTTGTTCTCGCGGGTTCCATGCTCAAGACCTACCGACAAATGCTGCGCGTCCTCGATCTCCATGCTCCAGACATGCAGAAACTGCTGCGGATCTCCCTGCTGGCTTCGGTCTTGGATGGTTTAATTTTTGCCCTGCTCCTGCCGCTGCTCCAGACGCTCTGGCAGGACCCCATTCCCCAGCAACGTCTGGTCTGGCTATTGCTAGGGATGGGGGGCTTGTTTCTGCTCGAAACGATTCTACGCTGGCAAGAGCTTACCTTTTCCTGGTTTACCGTTAACGATATTACCCACGACACCCGACTCCGGTTGGGTAAGCAACTGCGTCTAGTGCCTTTAGAATGGCTATCTGGCGAACGATCTGGCGATCTCAACGTGGTTTTGAATGGCAATGTCAGCGAAATCGTCATCTGGCTGGGAACCCTCTCCAGTACGATTGTACAAACTCTGGTTGTGCCATTTGTAACTATTTTTGTGGTGTTTTGGGTTGATTGGCGGCTGGCGTTGGCGATCGCCCTGCTTTTCCCCCTTGCCATTCCAGCCTATCGCCAGATTCGCAACCTCACCCTCCACTCCAGCCGTGCCGTGGCCCAGGCCGATGCTGATACAGCCTCCCGCATCATTGAATATGCCCAGGGAATGCCTGTGTTTAGGGCCACTCGTCAGGTAGGGGAACAGGCCGAACGGCTGCATCGGGCGATCGAAACTCAACATCAACTCCAGCGCCGGGGCAACCTGCGCCTGACCCTGCCCCAGCTCGCCCTAGCCGCCTGTGTGGAGTTAGGAATTTTGGCCCTTCTGGGGCTCGGCTTGTTGCTCCTATCAGGCAGTTTTGCAGAGGGTCTTTCCAGTGCCAGCCTGCTCGGGGTGATGCTCATTGCCGTTCGCTTCAGTGAGCCCCTCTCTGTTTTTGCCAGTTTTGCTAGCGTCTTTGATCTGGTCGAAGTGGCCCTTGATCGCATTGATCGTCTATTGTCTGTTCCGCCGCTACCCAGCCCCTCTAGCTCGCCTCCCCTCCAGGGCTATGACATCGAATTTGACCAGGTGAGTTTCACCTATCAAGGCCAGACAACCCCCGCCCTGCGCGACATCACCTGCCACCTGCCAGAGCGCAGTCTCACTGCCCTTGTGGGTGCCTCTGGCAGCGGCAAAAGCAGCTTGGTGCGGTTGCTTATGCGCTATGCCGATGTCCAAGCAGGCGCGATTCGCCTGGGCGGGGTGGATGTGCGGCAGCTTGCCCCTGAGATCTTGTTGCAGCAAATTGCAGCCGTGTTTCAAGAGGTCTATTTGTTTGATGACACGATCGCCCAGAACCTACGCCTGGGCAAGCCCAATGCCACCCCGACACAACTAGAGGCCGCCGCCCACGCTGCCCATTGTCACGGGTTCATTGAGCGGCTTCCCCTCGGCTACGATACCCCCCTGGGAGAAGCCGGAGCTACGCTATCCGGGGGGGAACGCCAGCGTCTTTCCATTGCCCGTGCCATTCTCAAAGATGCTCCCATTGTGCTCCTAGACGAACCCACATCGGCCCTGGATACAGAAAGCGAAGCGGTGGTACAGCAGGCGATCGATCAACTGGTTCACCACAAAACAGTCGTGGTCATTGCCCATCGGCTTTCGACAATTAAAAGTGCAGATCAAATTCTCGTCTTAGATACGGGTCAAATAATTGAACAGGGCACCCACGATAGCTTGATAGACCAAAACGGCAGCTATGCTCGCCTCTGGCAGTCCCAACAACAAGCTAGGCAGTGGCGGCTAACGGGGGAATACTGACCGGCCATCAAAATTATAAACTGCCCGGTTTCCATTGTGAGCCCTGTCCGTCATTGCGCGATCGCCCTCGCATATTCCGCCGAGAACCAGAGCTGCTATTGCCCTTGGGGTAACAGCTCCAAGACTTGCTGATGATATTCCAACAAGCTGAACCGATGCCCCACGCTGACATAACGTCAGTTCTGGATAGAAAGGGTAGAGGAGCATAGGCTAAGACTAACCAAAGAAATAGCCCCCCTCTACCCATGCCTAGCTTAGAAGACCTGTTCTGTGACGTCGATGACTTTTGCAAAGGTTTGAACCGAAGTGGAATCAGCACCTGCTCGGCAACGGATTGAAGATGCGCCAACGGCCCGGACAACTGAGCCTGAGCGAGCGAATGACGCTCGCGATTGCCTTTCATCTCCAGGGCTATCGGAATTTCAAAGACTTTTACACCAAACCTGTTGCTGTGCATTGGCGCTCGGCCTTTCCCAAGCTGGTGAGCTACCAGCGCTTTGTCAGTGGGTTGCCCTCTCTGGTCCTACCGCTGTGTGCCTACCTCAAAAGCTGCTTCGGTCAATGTAGTGGCATTGGCTTCATCGATGCGACTTGCATCAAGGTCTGCCATAACCGTCGCATCCGCCAGCACCGAGTCTTCAAAGATTTGGCCGCTCGGGGCAAGACCTCGGTGGACTGGTTCTTCGGGTTCAAGCTCCATCTGGTCGTCAATGAGCGAGGAGAACCGCTCAACATGACTCTCGCTCCGGGCAATACCGATGACCGAAAGCCAGTCAAAGAGCCCCTGAAGTGTCTCTTTGACTTTGGTTAGTTTCAGCTTATTCTCCCTCCCTTTCCTTCTCCGAAACTGACGTTACTTAGTCCAGAAAACTGCTACCCGGAAAACGGTTTATACGAGAAGAAGAACACAAGTCTCAGTGTAATCACTTGAATATTGCCAAGCCAGAAAGTTAAAGAATCTTCATGAGTATATCTGCTGACTTAGATCAGACCGTCACTAACAATGAACAAAGGTCTTTAAAGCCACCCTGGATAGCAGCCGAGCCCAAGCAATCAGCCTGTAACTGTCGCAACTTCTCGATCGCCCGCTGTTGCCCAACATCAGATGCTACCTCACAGCGACTCAGCAAGTCCTCAAGCAAATAGCCAAATGCCCTCACCTCAATGCGTTCTAAGCCTTTTGCCACATCAGGAGCCCTGGATTTGAGCATTCCGTAACGCGAGGCCGCCCCAAAGTCACCCAACACACAATCACCCGCTGGGTTGACCAAAATATTGTGGGCATACAAATCACCATGCAGAATGCTCTGCTCGTGCAGATGTGCCGCAACCCCAGCAATACCTTGGGCAATACGCAGCACCATTAGTAGCGAAAAACATGTATCCGGCGGATAGGTGTCTCGGGTGCAGGTGTCAAAGTTTGGCGGGTGACCCAGATTGCGATAGTCAGGTGAAACCAACGACAACACCAATCCAGCCTGAGACCTCGGGGCATTAATCAGTTGTCCTAACACCTGAACCAAGTTTTGATGGCTTCCCGCCGCGATGCAGGCCGCCATTTCATCCGCTGGAAAACCATCGCTGGTGACCTGGCCCTTAAACAATTTGACAGCGACTTCTCGCGGGGAAGAATTCTGTTGCCAAACCGCCTTGGAGATCACCCCGGAAGCTCCTTCTCCAAGGGTTTCGCCTAGCGTCAGCTCTCGCCAATCGATCTGGGGCAGCGCGCCGGTGGCCGTCGCTGGTGTCGAGGTTCTGGCGGAGACAGCTGGATTACCACTCACCGCCAGCCAAGCCAGTCGAGGCAGTTGTAATAGCCACTCGGGCAAGGCATCGAGGGCATTGGCCGACAGCCGCATCAGCTCCAGACTGTGACAAGCCACCAGTTCGGGGGGGAGCGATCGCAACCGATTACCCGCCAGCATCAGCTTTTGCAACTGACCCAATCGTCCGATAGAAGCAGGCAACTGGGTCAGTCGATTGTCCGTAAGAATCAACCAGCGCAATTGCTCTGGCAACGAATGCTCCGGAAACTCGGCAATCTGATTCGACTTAAACCCCACCATCGACAGCGCTGGGCAACGTGACAACACCGAGGGAAGCGCTTCAAACTGGTTATGGGAGAAAAAGGCAATTTTGAGTTTCTTGAGGCGTCCAAAGTCTGGCGGGAGCGATCGCAATCGATTGCCCGACAAATCGAGCACTTCTAGCGAATTAGCCAAACCAAAAATTTCCCGAGGAAACTCCGTCAGGTCAGCGGCGATCGCCAGCCGTTTACCACCGGCAAGTTGGCTAGCTCGCAATGCTTCAAGCGTTTCCATAGGGACATTTCGTCGGGAAGTGGAATCGAGCCACTAAGCTGTGGCGTGCTTGCCAATAATTTGGGCGAGGCCAGGAACCGCAGCGACGATGTCAGTTTTAACCGACTTGCGGAGTTTGCCATAGGACGAACAGATCAGACCATTGCGGGCTCGCTCAATCCGGGCATCCGTGACGCTGAGAATGGTGTCGGCAGTGCGATCGCAATTTTGCGTCAGATGGGCTACGGGATCCCCAGCCTGGAGGCCTTCTTGCCAGAGGGGCTCTAGAGCGCGATCGCATCGGGCAGGAGTCGTTGAATCGCGGCAGGAATATAATCTGCACCCACACCTTTGACGACGCCGTAGGTCGCCTTCAGCGCCATCCCAGAGATACCGCCTTTGGCGGCAACTTGCTGATCCATTAGTGTGGTGCAATCTGCGGCCATGCTGGCCGCGACGGCCTCGTCCTGAAGGGTGTCACCGAGCTTACCGATCCAACTCATACGCTGATATGCCTCAAATGTTATCTCGCAAGGTCATGTTTCTATGATTCCCCCTTCACGATTGCAACCGCCCAATCCGGAGTCTGGCCGATGGTTAGGTTAGCGCAGCCAATAGATTAACGCAGCCAGCCGCTAGCCGCCATGGTGAACAGTTTTAACCCATTTCAACCGCTTGGGCACCACCGCCATGCGGGCTGTGACACTCGGCATGACAATTGTCCAGTGCAGCAGATACACCATGCTCAGCGCGGTATCCCACAGAGCCCGCCCTCGAGGAGCAGGCTTACCAAACTGGGCGAGATGCGATCGCCGAATGCCACACCAAGAGGCCCACAACGGTAGCCCAATAGAGAACAGACCCATGGGAGCCAGCATCGGCACACGCTGGGTCAGCAGCGCCATTAGCAAATCCGGCACAATCGCAATCGGCAACAAGTACTGAATCGTCAAAAAAGCCAACAAATCGAGCGTGCGTCGGGTGCCCATGCGATTATCCGCAATCAGCCGCCAGTAGTCGAGGTAGCGCTGGTAGCCCCCCTCCGCCCAGCGGTTGCGCTGGTGCCACAGCGACAGGGGGCGCGTAACGGCTTCTTCGAACACCCCCGGATAAAGCGAAAAGCGAACATCCCACTGGTCGAGGTTGAGCCGCAAAGTCAAATCCAAATCATCGGTGATGGTTTCTTCATTGAACCCACCGCAGCTCTCCAGCGCCTTGCGCCGCAGAAACTGACCATTGCCGCGCAGTTCGCCAACGCCGCCCAAGGCCGTGCGCTGCTGCTGAAAATACGCATCGAGCATCATTTCGGTATTCTGGCCCTGGGTGAGAAAATTCTCGTCAGGGTTAGCGGTGATTTTGCGTACCTGCAAGCCGCCAACGAAGGGATCCTCAAAATAGGGCAGCGATCGCCGCAATAAATCCTTCGGAATCTGGGCATCCGCATCGAACACCGCGATAAATTCCGCCCGGGTTCGCACCACCGCTTGGTTGATCGCGCCGGACTTGCCCCCCGCCGCCCCCGCCGGACGGCGCAGGACGCGCAATTGCGAATATTGAGCTTGGAGCTGACGCAAAATTTCCGGGGTTCGGTCTTGGCTGTTGTCGTCAATGATCCAAACTTCGCAGCGATCGCTCGGATAGTCCACCTCACACAGATCATGCACAAGGCGCTCGATCACCCCTTCCTCGTCCTTGGCCGCCACCATCAGCGCCACCGTCGGCCACCGGTCAGGACTGCCCACCAAAGCCAACGGAGCCGGTTCAGGCTGGGCCCGCATTAGGCGCAGGGTTTGGATGCCGAGCAAGCCCGCAAGGGCGACCACCAAACGACTGCCCCAGGGTGCCAAATAGAGCGCTACCACCCCCAGCCAGACCGTCAGCAGCACCAACGCCGCCTTCAAACGCCGACCTTCGGAGCCGCGACTGTAGTCGGCTCGATCCGCCAGCACGGCACCCGAAGCGCCCAGGAGCGTTTCTAATCCTTCGAAAGAGATCACGCCAGAACTCTCGTCGGAAATGCCGTCGGAAATGCCGTCGGAAATGTCGTCTGATTGAGGCGATCGCGGTATACCCAAGTCCATTACACCCAAGTTCATTACTGTATAAACGGCACTTGATTAACATAAATCAACAAATGCAAGTTTAGGAACAAATGCAAATTCAGGGCTGGAAATTAAATAATTTCGCGATGACGTTCCAGATGGCCTTCGGCATGGACCTCAGCGCTGGGGCTCCCGCCAGAAAGTAATCGAGCGGTTCAGAGGCAACAGTTGGGTGTTGGGATAGTAAAAGCTCAAAATCTTGTCACGATTCCAGCCGATCTGAGCCAGCTTGTAAGAGCCCGTCTGGCTGAGACCGACGCCATGCCCCAGACCTCCGCCCGTAAAGCGATAGCCCGTCAGCGTACCAGCTTCGGCGATCGGATCTAAGTAGCACAGCAAACTATTCGGAGCTGCAAAGGCCCGGATCACTTCATCTTTTTCTAGCATGACCTGGCCATTGTCCAGCACCACCTGCAGCTGGCGGATGCGGCCACCCGAGGAGCGGGTCACTACCTGCATCGAGCGAATGGTCGTGAAATTTTTGAGCGGATGTTGTTTACCGCTGAGATACTTTTTCAGGTCTCCATTGAGTTGCTTGAGACTGGCCGTTTTGGTCCAGCGGAAATAGTTCCAGCCATCTTCGTTAAATCCCTGTTTTTGGCCAATAAACTGGCGCAGATTTTTCTCATCCGCAAGACTCTTTTGACCCAGATTCCAGGAGCCCGCCACCGAATCCACGACAGGCTGAAGGTAGGGTCGAGGAGCACCATTCCAAACGTCGGTAAAGGCGGCAGTGACCCCTCCTGTGGTGGAAGAATAAACGGCGTCGATCAATTCGTTGTTGTAAGTGAGCACGAGGCCTCGGGTGTTGGCGATCGCCTGATCTGCCGTCGGCACCGGATCTTTCCAGCCAAAATAGACCTGGCATTGGGTCGTGGCACACATTTCATAGTTATCCACCGTAAACCGTCGCAAATTTCGCAGGGCATAGGTTCGCGCCAGAATGGTCTGAGCTTCTACGGCAGCCATCGGCGCACTCGGGCCAATTTCGTGGGGAACCACACCACGTAAATAGTCTTCGACCTGAACTTTATTAACCAGCGTGTAGCTGCCATAGGCATTGCGTTGGAGCCGCAATTTGCCGGGATAGGGTGCGCCGTTGACCAACAGCGTCTTCGCGCCGCCGGAAATTTCGACTTCGTCGCGGTTATACCGATAGAAATTAACCACGACCCCGGCTTGGGGAACCGATTGCAACACCGTACTTTTCATGTAGGGCAGTCCATAGCCCTCGGCCTTGAGATTATTGAGCAGCATCCGGCGCACGACCGGAATGCTGTAGACATCCCGCTTAGCCCAAACTTCCCAGGTGTCTGGCTGAGCCAGTTCCACCTCTATGCCTCGGGCACGCCATTGGTTGGCGCTGTCTTCTGCGCTTTCAAAACTGCGGTGGGTGCTCAGCACCAACTGCTCGCTCAACTGGGGCTGGGGCAAAGGCTTGGGCTGAATATCAAAGGTCAGCTTGTCCGTTTGCAAGGTTTCCGTTTTGGCTTCATGAACCATTTTGACAGTGAGTTGATCGCCTGCATTGGCCTTGACTTCGATTTTGTCCTTGGCATTGGCACCAAACCGCTGGATGATCCCCACCTTGATCTCGGGATCAAGGGGAGCTTGGGCGATCGCCGAGGAAGACTGCCAAAAGGTGGGAGCGCAGAGACCGGCGATCGCCAAGCCTGCCGTCCCAGCAACATCCAGACAAGTCTTGAACAACGGAGGCCGAGCAAGCGAAAGCCGAGCAGGCGAAACTTTAGACAACAAAACGTCAGACACAGGAGGCACAGCGCGAAGCATAGAGCGTTGGGTGGAAATGCAAGGGATGGGAGTGAGAATGGATGGAAATTACGATGAGTCAAAGGACGCTGGAGGCTCATCGAAGAGCAGGGAAGAAGACACCTTACAGCAAATTTTTGCCTGCATAAGATATTAGCTGTCTTGGCAGCTTTTGCCCGTCTCAAAGCTCTTCTGACGCATTCGATCGCCAGAGTGTTTCAATACAACGATAAGCCAACGGCAAGCTAAGCGTGGAACAACTGAGGGCAGCCCAGGCTCAAGGGCGCTCACCGCCTCGTATCATGAACCTAGATAATCCGTTACGCCCCGGCGCTGATGCCCCCTTACGACTGCTACACAATTCTTGGCATTACTCAGAATGCGACGTTAGAGGACGTCAAGCAAGCCTATCGTCGATTGGCTCGTTCCTGGCACCCCGATCGCTTTACCGATCCGCAGGAGAAAGAAGTCGCGGAGGAAAAGATCAAGCGGATTAATGCAGCCTATGAATATTTGAAGGCACACCCACCTCAAAAGCTTAGCGGCAGTGGGGGTAATGGTTCTAGCGCGATCGCACCCCTTTCACGTCGCACGATGCCCAGGGCCATGCTGCGCGTTCACCCAGTCGCCCCAGTCCGGCTGGCCAGAGTCGCACCAGCTACCGCCCGCCACCCCAAACACCGCCACCTCAAACACCACCACGCCAAACACCGAAGACGGCACCTCGAACCTATGTGCCACCTCGCTCAACGGCCACCTGGCAATGTGCTGACACCTGGACTAGCCTAGATAGCGGCGTGACGGCGATCGCCCTCACCCAAGACAACCGCACCCTGCTCACCGCTTGTGCCGACCACACACTGCTGCGGTGGAGCCTCCAGACTGGGCGAGTCCTCGATACGATCCGCAGCCGTCATGGCCCCCTGTTGACCCTCGCCATTAGTCCGAGCCAGCGGAGCTTTGCCGGCGGTAGCCGGGAGGGCAGCGTCGATTTGTGGAGCCTGCCCAAGGTGCTTTTGCTCGAAACCTTTCAAGGCCATGACCGTCCGGTGCGTGGCTTAGCCTTTAGCGGTGATGGTAAAAGCTTGGTCAGCGGTAGCGCCGACGGCACGATTCGGCTGTGGGATCTCAACACAGGACGCAGCCTCAAAACTTGGTCTCCAGGCAGCAGCGGCATTGGCTCCCTCGCCCTCAGTCGGGATGGCAAAACACTGGTCACGGGCATTTTAGATGAGCCGCTTCGCCTGTGGCATGGCCAAACCGGCAAGGCACTGATTGAGTTTGAGGACAGCACCCTTGGGGATCCACTCTTGCAAATTAGCCCCGACAATGCCATTTTGGCGGCGGGAGGTAGCGATGGCAGCATCAAGCTTTGGTCGTTCCGCGATGGGAGTTTCTCGCGCCGATTGCTGGGGTTGCGGGGGCCGGTGAAGGCGATCGCCTTTTGCCCCAACCGCACCCTAGTGGCCGCAGGCGGTGATGGTGCCGACATTCGGCTTTGGGACTACCATACTGGCGAATTGCAAGGGGTATTAACCGGACACAATTCGACGATTACGGGTTTGGCGTTCAACTCCAATGGCTCTCAGTTGATTAGTGCGAGTGACGATCGCTCAATTCGCTTTTGGCGGCCTCAGTAAGCAGGGTTTGCAGTTGCTGATGCAGCATAGCTTGCTCCTGCTGCAAACATTGGAGCCGAGCTAAAATAGTCTGGATATCGAGTTGATCAGCAACGGTCTGATGATTTCGCACATGGCTGGGCGAATGGCTGGGCAAATGACCTAGGCGAGAATGATCTAGACGACCCAAAGTAGAAACCTTGAGTGGAGTTTGGGCAGACGGCGTTAGTCGCCGTGCCATAAATTTCACGGGAAAGCTCAAAATTTGCAACCAGGTCTTGGGGTTGAGCAGCCACTTGAGCCCGGTAACCAGGAGAGTCAGACTGACTAGGGCGATCGCCAATGCCCACAGCGGATGCGCCAAGAACCAAGCCCACAGCGGATGCATCGCAAGCCACCGCTGAATGGATGCCGAAAGAATATTCTGCGAAAGTAAATCTTGCGAAACAAGATTCTGGGCTTGGGCCACAGCTCGATCGCCCGCAGCCTCGACGTTTGCAACGCCGGTGGCCAAACTGGCCTTGATTTTTGCCGAGAGAGGTTGAAAGACTGATTCAGATGTCACTTCAACCGTTCTTTCCAACACATCTTTTCCCAACAGCTTGGCTCGGTCTAACCCGTGATTGGCCGATATCCAACGATCCTGCCATTGGTTTGCGTTCATTTGCATTGATCAGAAGAGGACACAAAAATCGCTGACGACAGTTTAACCCAACCCTGAGTCCAAGTCTTTGACAGCTGTGAGCGATGCATATTCTTATCGAAATCCACGAATAGGATCTTGTTTCTAGTTATAGACCGACTTGTTCTAAAAACCTTGCTTTTAAGCCTGTTTGACACGGGGATTAAGGCAAGATCATTGTACGGGCAAAAATTATGATCTATGCCAATCTGATCTACGCCAAAGCATTTTTCCTAACTCTCGGATTGGGAATGCTAGTGCCGACTGTCGCCCAGGCGCGCCCCCAGGTCGATGGTTCCGGTTTAATTAGCCCAGACCAAAGCATCGCAATTGTCAATTTTGGCCCCGGCTTAGCAACCGGGAAATATACCTACTACAAAACTCAGTCAGGCGGCGGGCCATCGAGTCAAAAACGCATGGGAACGGCTCAAATCTATAGCCTCACCCGTAAGTCAGCCTCTGGCACGTTTGAAGAATACTCTGTAGATGGAAAAATTGGATGCCAGGGTAGCCTTTCGTTGGAGGTTACCACACCCAGCACGGCACGATCGCCCGAGATTCGCCTCAATGCCCGCTGGGAAATCCAAGGGGCGATCGCCGGCAAGCAATGCGATCGCGTGGGCCAGACCACGGCCCAGAAAGGTTTGCGCTGGGGACGCCTGCCCCAGGCCAGCGTGGGCTTGGCTGCAGGGCTGGGCTCTGGCACGCTCACGGCAGAGCATCGCCAAACCCGGATTAATTTGCGCGATCGCGCCGATCTGGCCGGGAATGTCCAAAGTTCCGGTGGAGTGGGCGATCGAATTCGCATCCTCAACAGCAACTTTGGCTCAGACCAATACCTCTGGTACCGGGTTGAACTCGTCAGCTCCGGCGCTAAAGGCTGGGTTCGAGGCGACTGGGTTAGTCCTGATTTTGCCAAAAATTAGTCCGCTTTTGCCCCAAAATCCGGGAATGTACTTCAGAATTGTAACTAGACTCAGCCGTTACTCTCTGTGCCTCCCTATGTCTGGTTTCAAATCTGGTTCAAAACCTGGTTTCAAGTCTGGTTTCAAAATTCAATCCGACTACAAACCCACAGGAGACCAGCCCAAGGCGATCAAGGCCTTGATCCAGTCGATTAATCGAGGTGAGCAATACCAAACCCTCCTGGGGGCAACAGGCACCGGCAAAACCTTCACCGTTGCCAACGTCATTGAAAAAATCGGCAAACCCACACTGGTTCTCGCTCACAACAAAACCCTCGCCGCCCAACTGTGCAACGAGCTGCGATCGTTCTTCCCTGATAACGCCGTCGAATACTTCATCTCCTACTACGACTATTACCAACCCGAGGCCTACATTCCCGTCAGTGATACTTACATCGCCAAAACCTCGGCCATCAACGAAGAAATTGACATGCTAAGGCACTCTGCAACGCGATCGCTCTTCGAGCGCAAAGACGTCATCGTGGTCGCGTCCATCAGCTGCATCTACGGCCTTGGCATCCCCTCCGAATATCTCAAAGCCTCCATCCCCTTCCGCTTGGGCAGCGAAGTCAACCTGCGCGATATTTTGCGCGACCTTGTTAGCGTCCAATACACGCGCAACGACCTCGACGTCGGACGCGGACGCTTTCGCGTCAAAGGTGACGTCCTCGAAATTGGCCCCGCCTACGAAGACCGCATTATTCGCATTGAATTCTTTGGCGACGAAATCGATGCCATTCGCTACGTAGATCCGGTCACAGGAGAAATCCTGCAAAGCATGGACAGTATCAATGTTTACCCCGCCCGCCACTTTGTCACCCCTGAAGATCGACTTGAAGGGGCCTGTCAAAACATTAAGGCAGAGTTTGAAACTCAACTCGATTTCCTACAAAAAGAAAACAAGCTGCTCGAAGCCCAACGCCTAGAACAACGCACCAAATATGACCTCGAAATGTTGCAAGAAGTCGGCTACTGCCAGGGCGTCGAGAACTACTCTCGCCACCTCGCTGGACGCGAAGCGGGAGCTCCGCCCGAATGCTTACTCGACTATTTTCCCAGTGATGACTGGATGCTGATCATTGACGAATCTCATGTCACCGTGCCCCAAATTCGGGCGATGTACAATGGCGATCAAGCTCGCAAAAAAGTTTTGATTGATCACGGCTTCCGATT
Source organism: Synechococcales cyanobacterium CRU_2_2 (assembly GCA_012034805.1). Taxonomy (GTDB): domain Bacteria; phylum Cyanobacteriota; class Cyanobacteriia; order PCC-9006; family JAAUQQ01; genus JAAUOP01. The sequence goes on from JAAUOP010000077.1 coordinate 19,808, forward strand.
GCCTAGTGCAGCCGACAACCGACCGCTCAAGGCCGAAGAGTTTTGGGCAAAAGTCAACCACTGCATGTTTGTTTCTGCAACACCAGGACAGTGGGAACTGAAACAGTCCGATGCAGAGTTTGTCGATGCCGAGGAAAAGGTTTATTTACGGGGAACGGGCCGAGTCGTTGAGCAGGTAATTCGCCCCACTGGAGTCATTGATCCCGAGGTCGTTGTACGTCCAACCGAAGGACAAGTCGATGATTTGATCAGCGAAATTGTAGAACGCTCACAGAAAAAGGAGCGAGTTTTGGTAACAACACTTACCAAAAAGATGGCAGAGGATTTGACCGAATACTTCTCCGAGCGCAGCATCAAAGTTCGTTATATGCACTCCGAAATCAATTCGATCGAACGTATCGAAATTATTCGTGATTTACGAGAAGGAACATTTGATGTTTTGATTGGGGTCAACCTCTTGCGAGAAGGGCTTGATCTCCCCGAGGTTTCCTTAGTTGCAATTTTGGATGCAGACAAGGAAGGCTTTTTGCGAGCTGAGCGATCGCTCATTCAAACCATTGGCCGAGCAGCACGCCATGTGGAAGGTAAGGCCATTTTATACGCCGACAAGATGACCGACAGCATGGCAAAAGCCATTAGCGAAACCGAGCGTCGTCGAACCATTCAAACAGCCTACAACATCAAGCATGACATTACACCAAAATCAATTACCAAGCGGATGGATAATTCAATTTTGGCTTTTCTAGAAGTCTCCCGACGACTTAATGCCCAGGAATTAGAAGTGGCCTATCAACAAGCTGATGACATCCCACTCACCGCGATTCCAGAATTGATTCAGCAGCTGGAAGGGGAGATGAAAAAAGCAGCGAAGGAGATGGAGTTCGAGCGAGCTGCGGAGTTGCGCGATCGCATCAGAAATCTCCGCTACAAACTCGTGGGTCAATGCCACTAGTGCGCCCTCGGCCTTGGATTTTATCCAGGTACCTGCACCTGAAACACCTGAGCCAAGGCCCGCACATCGGCAGCACAAAAGGTCTAGGCTTGCCTTGGAGTCCAGCCCAGATCCGTTCTTGCGATCGCGCCAGGTTGAGGGAAATCTCCAGATAGTTTTGACTCAGTAACACCACCCGAAGCACCAACTGAATCTCATGGGTGCGCATCTCCGAACCATGCAACGCAGATGGCAACGCACCTCCATGCTCTTCACCACCGTCAATTCGGCCTCCGATCCATCCGGCGCGTAGCCCAGCAGAGATTGTTCTAATGGCCTGAGTCGAGCGCACCGCCTCTGCTGAGGTAAGAAGATCCGCGATTCGGTTTGTGGTTGCCCAATCCAGCCGGTGGGAGGCGGTGACGGGATTAGCCATAGCAAGTAGAAGAGAAGAGTTTAGGTGGAATGTGAATGTAGATGAACTGTGAATGGAACAGGGGGAGCGTTATCGGGTAGAGGCTGGCCCTAGGGCCAATGCTGACCAGCCCAGACCAAGTTCCGGGTCAACCTGGGTTTGGACTGAAGCAACACGCAAAAAATCGGGAAAGATAGGGCAGACGAGGAGTCAGGACGGCTTGGGGGTGGGTTTGCGAGACAAAGACGAGCGGTTTTAGACTGAACGGTTTTAGGCTGAACGGTTTTAGGCTGGACGGTTTTAGGCTGGACGGTTTTAGGCTCGATTGCCTGCTAGTGAACGGGTGGTAAACCTGGGAAATCGGCCGATCGCAGCAGATCAAGCCGCAGAATCCCGAGAGATTTTGCTTTCAGCAGATCAAAACTGGCTCATGACTGACAGAATGGAGGGCGGCTCGATGACAAGAACCAGACGGACAAACGTGTCCATCTCCTAGAATGAACCGAACCAGCGCGCCAGGCTCCTGACTTCGAATCACTTGCTCCAGATTAATGACCCAGGTTTTGGAACCCAGAAATAGCGCCCTGAGTCTGGGTGCTATCCATCTCGTTGCCCCTTAGCTTAGCGATTCTTCTGACTATGTTGGTTAAAAATCCCCTTTTCTTAGGACTTCTTCTTTTTGTACCGATTTCAGTCGCAGCTAGAATGCTGGGCTGGGGAGAAATTGCGGTCTTCGTGACAGCGGCGATCGCCATCATCCCCCTTGCTGGCTGGATGGGAGCTGCCACTGAAGAAATTGCCGTCGTCGCTGGGCCTTCGTTAGGCGGTTTGCTCAACGCCACCTTCGGCAACGCCACCGAACTGATCATTGCGATTATTGCCTTGCGAGCAGGCCTCGTGGATGTGGTCAAGGCCAGCATCACAGGATCGATCATCGGCAACTTGCTCCTCGTGATGGGGTTTGCCATGCTGTTGGGCGGTCTTCGCTTCAAGGAACAAAGCTTTCAACCCACTGCGGCCCGGCTCAATGCTTCGGTGATGAATCTGGCGGTGATTGCACTGCTGTTGCCCACAGCGGTGCAGGCCACCTCCAGCGGCATTGAAGAGAAAACACTACAAACTCTCTCGGTCGCAGTGGCGGTGGTGTTGATTGTGGTGTACGGCCTAACCCTGCTGTTTTCGATGAAAACCCACAGCTATCTCTACGATATGGGAGCAGCCGAAATCGCAATTGCAGAGTCTGAAAGCGGCGAAGAACACAAGCCCAATTTGCTGCTCTGGATGGCTGTCCTGTTGGGGGTGACGCTGTTGGTCGCGATCGAATCCGAGTTTTTGGTGGGATCGCTGGAAGTCGCCACAGAAGGGTTGGGTCTGACCTCTTTATTCACTGGTGTGATCCTGCTACCCATCATTGGCAACGCAGCGGAGCATGCAACGGCGGTGACCGTGGCGATGAAGGACAAGATGGATTTGTCCGTGGCGGTGGCGGTAGGCTCCAGTATGCAAATTGCGCTATTTGTGGCTCCGCTGCTGGTGATTGTAGGGTGGATCATTGGCCAACCAATGGATCTCAACTTCAATCCCTTTGAACTGGTGGCCGTGGCAGTCGCCGTGCTGATTACCAATTCCATCAGCAGCGATGGCAAGTCAAATTGGCTAGAGGGGACGTTGCTACTGGCTGCTTATGCGATCTTGGGGCTGGCGTTCTTTTTCCATCCGGTGTTGGAGCTGGTTAATTTAGGTTAATTGGCATTGCGGCGCAATGTTGAAGCGATCGCAGTCATCGGAAAATGTGGGTGGAAACCCCGTCCTTATAGGACGGCTCTACAATATCTTTGCATCAACTCACAGATTAAATGCTAAAATGTGAGCATGACTCAAAAAGCTTTCAAGTACCGCTTCTACCCGA
>JAAUOP010000078.1 GCA_012034805.1 Synechococcales cyanobacterium CRU_2_2
AGCTCAGGCGGACGAACGGCAGTTCATCCACACACATAGATTCAAGGATTCAAGGCTTTGGCCCTCAACGAATTGTTTTCGTGCTGGCTCCAGGGGACATCGGGCTTCGATACTTTTACTCGATACTTGGAGCGTGCCTTATTCGAGAGTGAGATTGCTTTGATCCCCCCATCCCCCGGCCGCTTCCCCCAAACTTTGGCTCTACGACACCACCCTGCGAGACGGTGCCCAACGGGAAGGCATCTCGCTTTCGTTAGCCGATAAATTGCGCATCGCCCAAGCCCTTGATGACTTGGGCGTTCCGTTCATTGAAGGCGGCTGGCCTGGTGCCAACCCTAAAGATGTGCAATTTTTTGGCAGCTCCAACAGCAGCCTTTGCGTCAAGCAGAGGTCATTGCGTTTTGTTCGACCTGCCGACCGGGACAGCGGGCCGAGACCGATGATCTCTTGCAAGCAATTTTGGCTGCCGGGACACGCTGGGTGACGCTGTTTGGTAAGTCTTGGGATTTGCATGTCACGGCAGGACTGAACACCTCGCTCGAGGAAAATCTGCGGATGATCACCGATAGCATCGCCTATCTCCGCCTCCAGGGGCGTCGGGTGATCTACGATGCAGAGCACTGGTTTGATGGCTACAAAAACAACCCAGAATATGCGATCAAAACGCTCCAAGCGGCTCTGGAAGCTGGTGCAGAGTGGCTGACGCTCTGCGATACCAACGGTGGTACCCTACCCCACGAGGTGACGGCGATCGTCCAAGAAAATCGGTCTGCCCTGGGCACTGTGCCGCCCCTGGGGATTCATACCCACAATGATTCGGAGACGGCGGTGGCCAATGCGATCGCCGCTGTCCTCGCCGGAGCCACCCTGGTGCAGGGCACGATCAACGGCTATGGCGAACGCTGTGGCAATGCCAATCTCTGCGCCTTGATCCCCAATCTCCAACTCAAGCTGGGCTACGACTGTATTACCCCCGAACAGCTCGCCCGTCTCACCCCCACCAGCCGCCTAGTCAGCGAAGTCGTTAACCTTGCACCCCATGACCATGCGGCCTTTGTAGGCCAGTCTGCCTTCGCCCACAAGGGTGGCATCCACGTCAGCGCCGTAGCTCGCAACCCGCTGACCTACGAGCACATCGACCCTGGTAGCGTCGGTAACGGACGTCGAATTGTCGTTTCCGAGCAGTCGGGGCTGAGCAATGTGTTGGCCAAGGCGCGCAGCTTTGGCCTAGAGCTAGAGAAACAAGACCCGGCCAGTCGGGCGCTGTTGGCCCAGATCAAGGCCCTCGAGCACCAGGGCTACCAGTTTGAGGCGGCGGATGCGAGTCTGGAGCTCTTGATGCGCCGGGTGATGGGAATGCAATCGGCTTCGTCCAACGCTGGTCTAACCTCCGCAGGAGCGCCTTTTTTCAGCCTCAAGGAGTTTCAGGTTCACTGCGGCCATCGTGGCGATAGTCTGACCGCTACGGTTTCGTCCTTGGCTACCATCAAGGTCACGGTCAACGACCAAGATATTTTGCAGGCGGGAGAAGGCGACGGCCCTGTGGAGGCCCTCGATCGCGCCTTGCGTAAAGCCCTAGAAGCCTTCTATCCCGAAGTTGCCCAGTTTTATCTCACCGACTACAAAGTCCGTATTCTCAATAGCTCCTCGGGCACTGCCGCCACCACCCGCGTCTTGGTGGAATCGAGCGATGGCTCCCGTCGCTGGAGCACTCTAGGGGTTTCTACGAATATTATTGAGGCCTCCTATGAAGCTGTGGTCGAGGGCATTGAATACGGACTGATGCAAACACGGGCTGCTTGCAGTTTAGTGATGAGGGGGTTAGGCCCAAAGGTGATGTCAAAAACGGGGCCAGAAACGGGGCCAGAAACGGGGCCAGAAACGCGGCTAGAAATGGCGCTAGAACCCTTGCAAGAGAAACCGTAGACAGGTGCTTTATTTCTTCCTAATTTCTCTTTTCTAAGCCTTATTTGGGGTTCACCTCGGGGGGCGATCGCCCATGTTAGATGTACGCATGAAGACCCCGGCCTGCAGACTCCAGTTTGCAGACCCCGTGGCGGTTTCGGCCTCATTTTAGGAACCTTCCATGCGTCCCCCTGTTTCGATTTCTGTTTTGCCCAGTGCTGACCTCCAGAAGCTTGAAGCCCAAAATCTTGAAGCCCAGAGTCTTCAACCTCGCGGCCTTTACATCGTGGGGAACGATACAGTTTTGGCGCATATCCAAGCGTTATGTGAGGCGATCGCATCACGCCCCTCTCAGCCCACTGCCGTCCGGTCGCCTGTCCTCAACCCCTTCCCCATCTGCATCATTCCCTTCGATAACGACTGCACCCAAATCCAGGCTTGGATTGCGACCCAGCCCCACCTGACTCTGTTCCAAGATCGAACTTCCCTGCTGAAGTGGGAAACGTTTTATGCGGCGGTTTGGGCCTCCCAAGCGCTGATTCATCGCCTCAGCCAGCGCTATGCCACCCACCACGGTGACGTTCATTACGCCCGCAAGTTTTGTGCTTTTGATGGCCCCTTTGAGCGTTTTGTGGTCTACGACGCCATGCGCGGTGGACAGCAAGTAGATGAGTCAGGCCCGTGCCTTGATTTTGCCCAGGTCGATCCGAACCAGATTTTTACCCAGCTCGATCGCTATGACCTAGCCGTCGAGGATTGGGAATGGCTCAAGCCAGAGCCCGGAGCGACCTTGGACTTGGCCTACGCGGCGGACGCACTGGGGTGCGCGGAGGAGCGGGTGCGCGATCGCCTCCACGGTGCGCACTGGTTTGGAGCCAGGGCGAGTCTGTTTCCGCCGGATGTCTTGACGGGTCTTTGTCAGAATTTGATGGAAGGCGGTGAATTGCGCTGGATTAATCCCCTGCGCTGGTGGGACGAAGCGGCGCTGTTCAATTACATGACGCTGCGCACCGAGGCGCGGGTGTGGAACCAGGCGAAGATTAAGCTTTTGGTCAATCCGTTTCTCGAGCTAGAGCGGGCCTTGTGCGCCACAACCAGCCGTGCCATAACCAGCCGTGCCATAACCAGCCGTGCCATAACCAGCCGTGCCGACAACCAGCCGTGCCACAACCAGCCGTGCAACCAGGCACATCACCAGCGACCGTGCCACGGTCAGTCGCGCCACAGCCAGCGGTTAATCCTCCCCGCATAGCCTAAACCCAGGGGTCGTTGTCTTCGAGTTCTTCAGCAGCGATTTGCGCGAGGACTGCCGGGTCGAGGTAGCCCAGGGTCGGAGGCTGGGGCGAGCCAGAGGGTGTCAAGGGAGCGGGATGATTGTTCAGATCTTCAGCCTCCCCCTCATAGCCCCAAGGATTATCGCGCGTCACGGCAGGGGACTGAGCCCAGTCCTGGGAGCGATCGCCCGAAACGCGATCGCCCGAGACGCGATCGCCCGGATCGCCCTTATCCGTGAAACCTTCGCCCTCGCCACGCAGCGATCTCCTGGGGCGAGGCGATCGCCTCGGTGATCGGCCAAGGGGCAAATCCCCCGCCTCATCCACCCAAGTCACCTCATCCGGCGCATCCACCCTCGGAACGGCTCCCCACTCTCCGGTGCGCAATTCCTGGGTTTGCTCCCGCCAGTCTTTCGAGAGTTCCTGAGAGAGTTCCTGAGCCTGCCCACCCAATGCCTGGGCCTGTTCACCGAGCTTCTGACTCCAGGTTTGGGCTCGATTCGTCAGCTGCTGCTGCCAGGTTTGGGCCTGTTCTGTGGCCTGTTCCCGGAGCGCTTCGGCCTGCTCTGCTGCCTGTCGTCTCAGGTGCTCGGCGCGCTCGGTGGCCTGTTGTTGGGCAAGGCGCATTTCCTGGGTAACTTGGCCATATTCTTCACGGGCCTGGTCGCGCAGATGCGAGAGGCCTTCTTTGAGGCTGGGGCGATTGTGCTTCAAGCGCGATCGCTCATCCACCACCACCCGGCGATTGCCAAAGCCCTTGATCTCGGTGGGGGCCAGGGTAATCGGATCGCTGACCAGCCGTCGCAGAGGATTGTCCACAAACAAATACTGCGTGATCGCCCCGGTTTTGCGGTTGAACAGGCAGTCAATAATCAAACCGAGGCGATCCGCTGGAGCTTGCGATCGCCCGCCGCCCCCATCCACCCAAATCTCATGCTCCATCAGCGACTCTAGCCGCCGAATTTGCTCGCCAGTGGCTTGCGTTGGTGGGCCGTTGACCCACAGGCCAGCCGGTTCGATCCCATCGAGCTGGGGCAATTTATACACAAACCGCTTGCCGCCAAAGCGGCCACTGCGGCATACCACCCCATGACTCGGTGAGCCTGGGGATACATCCAGAGCCGCTCAACCCGGCCAACTTCCTGCCCAGTGTCTCGCTCGAGCACCAGGCGGTTGAGCAGCTCGCTGTGGCGAATGATAATCGGGCTGTCCATGGGCATGAGAATTTAATAACACCGTAATCGATCCATCGTAGATCGGGTTTCACGCAGGGGATTCACTCAGGAGTTTCCACGGCTTCTAACACCTCAGGGTTCGCCTTCGCGATCGCCTCAGCGCTCAGATCGGCGGGAATCCCCTCGGCTACCCGCTTGGAAAAACCCCAAATAAACACCACCGTGATCAAACAGACCATCACCCATTCCGGCGGCACAAAATCGGGCATAACCACGCGCAGCAACAGCCGGAACCCCACCAAGGCCACGGCCCCATAGCCCGCGTCTTCTAGGTAGGTAAATTCTGTCAGCCAGCGAATAAAAAGCTCTGCCATGAAACGCAGCATCAAAACACCGACGGCACCGCCGGTGATCACGAGCCAGGTTTCCTTGGAAATGGCGATCGCCGTCGTCACGCTATCGAGCGAAAAGGCCAGATCGGTCAGCGCAATCAGCGGAATCGCTTCCCACAGACTGGACAAGGTTCGACCGTGGTGCCCTTTCCCGCCATCAGAGCCGCTGAAGAAAAAATACTGAACAGCCAGCCAAAGCAAGTAGGCCGCCCCAGCTAGCTCAAATTGCCAAAATTGGGTCACCCAAGTCGCCGTAAAAATCAACAGGATCCGCAGGCTAAAGGCCACCACGAGGCCAAGGTTGAGGGCCTGTTGCTGGAGCTTGGGCTCTTGCAGCCCTCGGGCGATCGCCGCTAGGGCGATCGCATTATCGGCTGAGAGAACGGCTTCTAGTCCAATCAAAATTGGCAGCAATAGCAACGCGTCGAGACTGAACCATTCAAAGGGAGCAAGAAGCTGATCGATCATTCTGGGCCTGAGTTCTTAGAATGGAGTCCGGTGTAGAAGTTTGTGCAAAGGTCTGGTGCAAAAAATTTGTACGAAACCTTGCCCCTCTCTCCGGCTGACACACCCAGGATAAAGCACATGGCTGACCCCCGTGATTTTTCGAACGCTGCCGAAAACATTGCCGCACCCCCGATTGCCGGAAATATTACTGATCCTGCCGCCTACGGCAATGGGGTTGGGCGCTCGGCTCCAGGGGTATGTTCGGTCGAGGCCTGGGTGCAGCAGTTTCGGCTGCAATATCCCATGGGCGGGCTGGTGGTCAATTTAGCGGCGGTGCACGCGGGTCAATACATTGTCCAGGCAACCTTGTCCATCGGGGGGATTCAGCTCACCAGTGGTCTGGCGGAGGCAAAGACGCTGGAGGAGGCTGAGGCGATCGCCCAGGCCATCGCCCTGGAGCGCTTTGGGCTCGAAAAGCTAGGCCTTGCCATCCAGAGGCCGGAGGCGATCGCACCTCCCGAAGAGGGGGTGCCTGCAAATGCAAATCATGCAAATAACGATGTCCCCGCCATCACCCGCGCTGAACCTGCAGACGGCCAGGTTGATCAGGGCGATCGTCCAGCGAATGATCATGCATCTAACGGCCATGCGGCCAACGGCCATACATCCAACGGTCATGCGGCCAACGGCCATACATCCAACGGCCCCAATGGCCATACATCCAATGGCCATGCGACTACCCCCCCCCGTCGGCAGGGGTGGAAGCGATCGACGACGCACCGAGCGAGGCTGAGGCCATGGCCAGCTTGAGCATTGAACACCCCCAGGCTACCCCGTCCAAAGCGGTCAGGCCAAAGGCATCCAAGGCAAAGCCAAGCAAACTGGCGTCTGTGTCCCCGTCCACAGATGAACCCAATCAACCCATTAACGACGAAATTCTCGCAATCCCCGACGAAACTCCCGAGCAAGCTCCCGACGAAGCTGACGCCCCCCCGACCTTCGTCGCCGACTGGTCTGACGATCTGGCCCAAATCCAGGTGGAACTCAAACGCCTCGGCTGGAATGCCAAGCAAGAAGCAGACTATTTGCAACGCACCTATGGCAAGCCCTCACGGGATTACATTACCGACTACAGCGAACTAGTGAATTTTCTCAGCTACCTGCGGGCGCTGCCAACCCATTTTGACCCCAATCAGTTTGACAATTTTGACGAGTTGGAAACCGAAGTCAATATCCCTGCGGATAATGAGCGCTCTGCCGCCAGACCGGATACCGCCACCACCACCCCCGCGATTCCAGTCACCGAAGTTCCAGTCACCGAAGTTCCAGTCACCGAAATTCCAGTCACCGAAATTCCAGTCACCGAAATTCCAGAAGAGCTCGACGACCAGGGTGGCCTCTCTCGAGAGGAAATGATGCAGCAAACCGCCGCCGAATGTCAGCGGCTCAAATGGACCAATCGCCAGGGCAGCAATTTTCTCAAATCCCGCTATGGCAAGCCGACGCGCAAAGATTTGACGAACGCTGAACTTTGGGACTTTTTGCAATACCTCTCGGCGGTGGCCCCGGTGGAGGAATCGGTGACAGAGAAGCTGCCGTTTTGAGGTGCTGGCCAATGTATTTACGGCGTTATTTGTGACCCGGCGCAGATTGCAAATCGATTTGGGGCCAGATGCCGCGTTGAACCAGTGTTTGCATCAACTGATTGGCCGCTTGGCGATCGCCAAAACTCCCCACCTGAAAAACGGGTCGCCCTTGAACCATCGTGGCAAAGCCCCCTGGCACAAGCCGCTGAACCTGGGCCTGAGCGGCCCGGTTGGGCACATCGACAAAGACGCGATAGCGGGGTTGAAAGCTAGGCTGGGCGTTGAGAGGAGAACTGAGTTGAGCGCTAAACTGGAGATTGGGCTGAGATGCCTGGGAATGGCTCGGCAGGCTGCTGACCTCGGCCATCCAAGGCATTTGGACAGGGGCAAGGATGTCTTGGCGATCGCCCACGTTGCCCACGGGAACCTCCGCTTCTGGCACGGGCAGCGGCATCAGACTGGACTGGGTTGCGTCTGGGGCGGGGAGCATCGGCCAGGGTTCTGGCTGGAGGGGCGATCGCTCCAACCAATGCTGGGGCCAATTCGGCACAAGCGGCCTCTGGATCGGCAGGGGCGACTGGGGCCGATGGCGGCCCAAACCGGGCGTGGATAGGTTCGGTACATTCGGCATGTTTGGCACATTCATCACCCAGCCTGCCTGAGCCCCGGCAGGCTGCGTTGGCCCCAGAGCCAACGCCAGCAGCACACCGGCGGTCAACGCCATCGAGTCTTTCCGTTCGATCAAAGCTTCAATCTCCCAACTGCTCGCCTCCCAAAACCCTGCACACCCCAAAAACAGCATGCCCAGATCAAGCCCACTGGTGTAGCAAACAAATCTTAAAGTGACCAGGTTTAACCCAGAATGATTCGCTTGGGGCTTGCTCGCCCTGGCGACTGGGTCATCTAGAGACGATAACTATCTCAGTGCATGCACTTTTGTCTACGTCTAATTTGTTGCTCGATCCTGACAGTTTTGTTTTCGGTGATGGGACTGCTCTTGCGATCGCCTTGTCTGTGGCACTCCCGTTGCCTTTACCCTAAAAGCAGGTTCGCCTGGCTTTTTCGTTACCCTCCCACCTGTCCTTGCCTGTTCTCCTCTGTCTGCTGACCGACTCCACTGACCCACTCGTGAACCTTCCAACCGTGAACCAACAACATCTGGGTAGCTCTAACGCCAATTCTGGACATCGCAGTCCTGAAACTCCCAGCTCCGCCCATGACAACGCCGCAAATCCTGGTGCAGCCAGCCACTCCCCAGCTTGGCAAGACGGGCTGGTACAGCCGTCCCTGTATCGCATTTTGGATGCTAATCTCGACCGCACCCGCGAAGGGCTGCGCATCCTCGAAGACTGGTGCCGCTTCGGTTTGAACAACTCCCAGTTCACCGAAGAATTCAAGTACATGCGCCAGGAGCTCGCCCATTGGCATCGGCCTGAGTTTCGCTCGGCTCGCAATACCCCAGAAGATCCCGGCACCGCCTTGACCCATCCCCAGGAGGCCGTGCGCAATGACATCTCCCAGGTTCTTCAGGCCAACTTTTGCCGGGTTCAGGAAGCACTGCGGGTGCTAGAAGAATATGGCAAGGTCTACGAAGCGGCTATGGGTGAAAGTTTCAAGCAAATGCGCTACCGCATTTACACCATCGAGAGCGAACTGCTGGCCCACGATCGCCGCCAAAAGCTCAACCAAGCGACGCTCTACCTGGTCACCAGCCCCGCCAATAATTTGTTCAACGTGGTTGAAGCAGCCCTCGAAGGCGGCTTGCAAATTCTCCAGTACCGCGACAAAGAATCCGAGGACACCCTGCGGTTGCAAACGGGGCTGAAGCTCAAGGCACTGTGTCATCGGTATGGGGCACTGTTCCTGATGAACGATCGCGTCGATCTGGCCCTGGCGGTCGGAGCCGACGGCGTCCATCTGGGTCAGCAAGATATTCCCATTTCCCTGGCTCGCCAAATTCTGGGGCCAAATGCCATTATTGGGCGATCGACCACCAATCCCGACGAAATGGCCCGTGCCCTGAGTGAAGGCGCAGATTACATTGGCGTTGGCCCCGTCTACGAAACGCCGACCAAACCGGGCAAGGCCGCCGCTGGATTGGAATATGTTCAATATGCCGCCCAAAATGCCACCGCGCCCTGGTTTGCCATTGGCAGCATTAATGCCGATAATTTGGGCGAGGTGATGGGAGCCGGCGCGCGTCGAGTGGCGGTGGTGCGATCGGTGATGCAGGCGGATCAGCCGACGCTGATTACCCAGTTCATGCTGGCCCAGCTAACGCGCCAAGCCAGAAGTCAGAGCATTGCTTCGCCCCAGACCTCATCCCAGATGGCACCGCTGGTTCCCCAGAATCAGGTTGGCTAAAGACGCGAATCGCGAAGCAAAGCGGTCTAGAAAAGCCGTCCAGATAAGACCATAATCGTCACGTAGGGACGGACCGCTATTCGTCCGGCTCAGGCTACCCCCAACAGCCGGACGAGTGCGGCTCATCCCCAATCGTCACCAATCCCAATCGTCACCAATCCCAATCGTCAAAACGTTTTATTCCCATTCCTTTCATGCCTGATGCTGCAAAAAGTGCGAACGTTTCTCTCCAGGTCAATGGTGAGGAGAAGTCTTGCCCTGCGACGACGCGGCTACCCGATTTTTTGATGCAATTGGGCCTAAATCCAAGGCTAGTCGCGGTGGAGTATAACGGTGAGATTTTGCATCGCCAGTTTTGGGACGAAACGCGGATGGAGGAGGGCGATCGCCTCGAGGTCGTCACCATTGTCGGCGGCGGGTGATGCGTCTTCAGGCATCTCGAGTGTGGAGATCCGTCCCGAATCGGGAGAGACAGGGGCGATCGCACCCCAGCGAACACGATAAACTAAGGGAACCAAGACTGAACCCTAAACGGCCAAACCGAGACAGTCCTGGGCCTAACGGAACGAAGACTCCTGATTTTTTAGGCTCCCGCTACGACCTCGGTGCTGGCCCAGAACTACAACCATGCAAAAAACCTTTCGTTTGAAAAAATTCTTCCAAATGGTCACAAAGCGTGCCGTTGTCCTCGCCCTGGTCGCGGGTATGGTCTTCAGCCAAGCTGGGCCTGCCTTTGCCGCTCGCAGTGGCGGACGAGCCGGTGGCTTCCGCGCGCCGGCCCCCAGTCGCACAGTGCCCCGAGGGGGTGGCGGCAGCTATGGCGGTGGAAGCTATGGCGGTGGCTACTACGGGGGCGGGGGTGGCTTTGGCTTCCCGTTTATGTTGCCATTTTTCTTTGGCGGGGGCGGCGGGTTATTCTCGCTGCTGATTTTTATGGCGATCGCCAGTTTCCTCGTCCGTGCCTTCCAAAATTTTTCCACCAATAGCGCAGGCGGCTACGATGGCTCGGGCTATGTCAGTACGAGCAACCCTGCGGTGACCGTGGCCAAGGTACAAGTGGGTTTGTTGGCCCAGGCCCGCGAGCTACAGCCAGACCTCGATCGCATTGCCCAAACCTCCGACACCAGCAACACCGAAGGCTTGGCCGGTCTGCTGCAAGAATCCGTCCTAGCGCTGCTGCGTCACCCCGAATACTGGGCCTACGCCTGTACCGATTCTGAGAAAACGGTTTTGACCCAAGCCGAAACGGTGTTTAACCGGGTGGCCCTGGGCGAGCGTAGCAAGCTGGCAGCGGAAACCTTGTCCAACTATAACGGTCAGGTGCGATCGCTAGAGCGAGCCCTCAAGTCCACTGGCAGCGGCGGCAACCTTTCTACCGAAGTTCAGGAACCGGGCGAATACATCGTAGTCACGTTGGTCGTGGCGGCCCAGGGCAAGGTGGACTTGCCTCAGATTCAGAATGCAGAGGATCTGCGCAAGGCCCTGCGTCAGGCCGGTTCAATTTCTAGTGATCAGTTGCTGGGTGTGGAGCTGCTTTGGGAGCCCCAGGCCAATGGCGATGTGCTCTCTGGTGATGATCTGGTGGCAGAATATCCTGAGATGCGGATTGTGGCTTAACTCGGCTGCACCTTACGCTTACGAACTAGAGACTGGCCGCTAGCGGCGATCGAGCCAAATCCCTGTTAGTCCTGCGGCGCGTGCGCCCTGATAATCGGCCTTGATGCTGTCCCCGACATGCCAAGCTTGATCAGGGCGCACGCCATGTTTGGCTAAACCTTGTCGAAAAATAGCTGACTCTGGCTTGGCCGCCCCCGCTTCCGTCGAAATCGTCACCGAGGCAAAGTAGCGGCTCAGGCCTAGGATCCGCAAGATCGGGTGCAGTCGAGAGTCAAAATTGGAAATGATGCCCAGTTCAATACCTTGGTTTTGCCAGAATTGCAGCGTCGGAATTGTATCTGGGTAGAGTTGCCAGGGCTCAGCGGTGGTGAAATAGGCGTAAAGGTAGGCAAAGAAAATCGAGAAATCTTGGAACTGTTGAAGCACACCAGCCTCGTGGAAGGTTTGGCGGGCGATCGCCTCCCACCAGTCCGACTCACGCTGCAACAGCTCCGACTGAGCCACACCCGGAAAAGCCATCGCAGGCGCAGCCTTAAAGCATTGTAAAAATGCCCGATCCAAGTCTGGGGCCGAAACCTCCACGCCAAACTGCTGTGCGACTTGCCCATACACCTCGCCCACACTGCCTCGCAGGCCAAATAGAGTTCCCATGGCATCAAAAAAAATCACCTTGGGATAGGAATCGGCGAGATCGCGAGTTTGCATGGCCCTCAACCCCCAGGCGGTACCGCTGTACGGATTAAATCCTGAATCGGCTTGGTCATCCAGTTAAACCCGACCCGCAGTTGGTGGTCTAGGGTTGGCATCCGGGCCAGGTAGACCAACCGCCGAGCCACATGGGCCAGGGGGCCATTGAGCGTTACACCCAGCCCCGTTAAGGTGGCCGAATTTTTGCCCAGGCTCATCATTTCGCCCAGGTTTTGGTAATGAAAGGGCAGCAGAGGCCGCTGGGTCAGCGATGCCCAGATATTCCAGCCCACGTAGTCCGCCTGCTGAAACGCCGCCTGGGCAGTGGCTGGGACGTTCTGGGCTTCGGCATCTACTCCGATCGCAAGGTCGCCAAGGGCAAAGATTTCGGGATGATCCACCACATCCAGGGTAGGGCGGATGAGGATTTGGCCGCGATCGCCCTTCGGCAACTCCAGCGCCTGCACCACGGGCACAACTTGGGTTCCGACCGTCCATACCACCAAATCCACCGGCACGGTATCTCGCTGGTCTTTGTACTCCAGGTCAATTTCGTCGGCGCGAATGGCCTGGATCCGAGTTTCCAGATCGACCCAAACCCCCAGGGCTTCCAGTGCCTTTTGAGCGGATTCCCGGTTGAATTCTGGGGAATTGCGCAGAATTTTGTCGGCCAGTTCGACGATGCGGATTCGACCGCGATCGCCCAGACGCTCCGCCAGTTTGCAAGCCAACTCCACGCCGCTGTAACCGCCGCCTGCCACCACGATGCGAATGCGATCTTGATCCGAGGCTTCTAGCCGACGCAGCTTTTCTTCGAGACGATAGGCATCTTCCACGGAACGAAATGGCAGCGCATAGTCTGCCGCCCCTAGAGCCATCTCCAACGGCGTTTCGCCCCCGAGGGCTAGCACGAGGCGATCGTAGGTGAGCACTTGGGGGACTGGCGAAATCTCGGCGGCCCCAGCCTGGGCTCGCGCAGTTTGGACTCGCGCAGTTTGGATTTGCACCTGTTTGGCTTGGGCGTCGATCGCGGTAACTGTACCCCGGACAAACTGAATCCCTGTGCCTGCCAGGAGTTCTTCAAAAGGAGGGGCAATTTCCCAGGTCTCGAGTTCGTGGGTGAGAAGCTCGTAGAGCAACGGCAGGAAGACAAAGCGATCGCTCTGGTCCACCAACGTAATCTGTGGTGGGGTAAATCCTTCCCAAGAGAGCTGGCTGAGACGAAGGGCTGTGTAGAGTCCACCAAAGCCACCGCCAAGGATACAAATATTGGTTTGGGTCATGGCTTAGGGATGAGCTGGTTCTTTGTGAACCAATTTTGTGAACCAATTCAACTAAGGGGCTTTTTGCCCCTCCATTCGCCCTTCTAGCATAGCGCTTCTTCAGGGAGCCTTCTACACTGATTAAACTCAGGCTTTAAGGGTCATTTAAGGCGTACTAACCTAGCATAACGGTTCTGGCATAACGGCTCTGGCCTTTCAAACCTGATCTCGTGCAAAATATCGATCATCCTTGACCTTCCATGGCAAAACATACCCAAGCTCATCTCTCCCGTCGGATCCTCAAGTCCAAAGGCATGGATCCCATGACCAAGCGGCAAATCGAATATTACATGGGCGCGAAGCTGATCGAGATTGGCATCGAGCCTAAGAGCGCTATCTATCGCTGGTCGCAGGCGGACAAGGGAATGCAGATTGAGTGGACCTATAGCGCCTACTGGGGCGATTCTAAAAAAGAAGTGCTGATGAACGAGGGCAACTTGTGAGCGCCAGTTAAGGCTCAGGATGGTCTCATGGCCTAGGTCATGATGGGACTGCCGTGGTGATGGATCATGTACCAATGATTACCCAGGCGCTCGAACACATTGGTGGCGATCGACTGGGCCTCAATACGACCGTTTTGGCTGATTTGTAGGATATTTTCGGTCAGCACCACAAAGGCGAGATCGCCGCTGATTTGCGTGGAAATGAGATCCAGGTTGAGCTCGACATAGTCCGTGTTCTTGAAAATTTGGCTCCAAGCGTCACGAATGCGAACCCAACCTTGCAAGTAGCCACGGCCAGGGTGAACACAAAGGCATCCCTGCCTTGGGACCAGACCTTTTCCATGGCGACCATATCTTTTTTTTCGAAGGCCCGGTAAAACGCGGTATTGACGGCCAAAACTAACTGTCGATCCTCATTCATGGTCGTGAGCCAAGGTCGTGGGCCAAACGTTAGTTCTATGATGCCTTGTTCCTCTCGAAGTCGCTGTAGCCGATTGACCGATTTTGAGGTTCCCGCTGGCCTTGGCGCGGGTCGATGGTGCTCTAAGATTCCAGGGGGGCGCGAATTGGGTGCCCCGCTTTTAGCCAAAAATCCTTGACTTAGATGCGAGAACTTCAGATGCGAGAGCTTCAGATACTAGAACAATGGCGAAAACCATTCTTTGCGGCCTGCACGGCCTTGCTTCTGATTACCTCCGGCTGCGCTACGCCCTCCGGCTCTGATGACCAAGGCCCGCCCAGTGCAACTGGTTCGTCATCCCCCGAGGCAAAATCGGATCAAGCCACAACTCCCAAAGCCGGTGGCAAAGCCCTGGTGGTCGGAGCCATTCCCGATCAAGATCCGGAAAAGCTCAACCGGTTGTATGGCGATCTGTCGGCCTATCTGTCCAAAGAGCTGGGGGTTCCCGTGGAATACAAACCGGTGATCGACTATCCGGCGGCGGTGACGGCGTTTAAGGTAGGTGAGCTCGATCTCGTCTGGTTTGGGGGATTGACGGGGACCCAGGCGCGGCTTCAGGTGCCGGGAGCAGAGGCGATCGCTCAGCGAGATATCGATGCCGATTTCCACAGCGTCTTCATCGCCAACAAGGGCAGTGGCATTGAGCCTTTTACCGACCTTTCGGGTCTGAGTGCCCTCAAGGGCCGCACCTTTACCTTTGGCAGCGAGTCTTCCACTTCGGGCCGTCTGATGCCCCAATACTTTATGAGCCAAGCGGGCGTGACGCTGGCCGATTTCAAGGGTCAGCCCGGATTCTCCGATTCCCATGACGCCACGATCAAGCTGGTCGAAGCGGGCAGCTACGAAACTGGCGTGCTGAATGAGCAGGTTTGGAACAGCCGCCTGGAGGAAGGGGCCGTGGACGAAAGCAAGGTTCAGGTTGTGTTTCGCACCCCAGCCTATTTCGACTATCACTGGATTTTGCATCCCGATGCCAAGGCCGAATTCGGCAACGATTTGCCCGCGAAGCTCCAACAGGCGTTCCTCAAGCTCAACCCGAGTGACCCGAGTCAAGCCGAAATTCTCGAGCTTTTCGGTGCCGAGAAGTTCATCACCACCGAAAATTCCAACTACGAGCAAATTGAAAAAGTGGGTCGCGAAATCGGCAAAATCAAGTAGCCGGTAATCAGTTCTAGTTTTCTAGTTTGTATTCCCTCATTCGCATTAGTACACGCCACCAGGGTTGCGAAAGGTGCAAATACCCGTGCTGGACAGATCGACTCGGCGAACCGGGCACAGGGGGCGATCGAGCGGGTTGTCCCAAGCCAGTAGCTGCTGCAACTTCGTCAACCCCTGGATGGCGTGAGTACTGGTGATTTGGTTGTCGCGGATATACAGCAATCGCAGCGTCACTTTGTCACCAATCGGTTTGAGGCTCTCAATCCGATTGTGATCCAAGCTCAGGCGCTCGAGTTGGTCGAGGTGACCAAGAGGACGCAAATCGCGAATTTGGTTCATAGATAAATCTAGGTCGCGGAGCTCCTTGAGCCACTGCACCGGGTTGGCATCTTTGAGTGCGTTGTCGGCCAAATTCAAGCTGCGCAAGTCGCGCAGACTAGCCAAGGCACCAAAATTTCTTGCTTGAATTGAGTGGAGATCGAGCGATCGCAACTGCGGCATCTCCCGCAGCGCCTCGAGGTAGCTCAGTGGATTGCTGTGGAGCGAGAGTACCTGCAAATTGGGCAGCCGCACCAGGGGACGGATATCACTGATGTGGTTGCCGCCCAAATACAGCTCTTGCAAATAGGGCAACTGGGCTAGGGGCTGCAAATCTGAAATTTGATTCAGGGGTTCGGGCCGCAGCAAGAGGTCGGGCGGCAACACCGAATCGCGCTGGGTTTGCAGGGTTTCAGCCTGGGGCTGGCCTTCTAGCTTGAGGCGTTCCTGACGACTCTGAAGCGTTTCTCCCTTGGTCTGTTTCGAGAACGGATCCCAGACCCGTGCAGGCTCGATCCGGGGCCATTCCACTGGCTTGGGCTGCCGCCGCAACGGTGCACCGCCGCCGCCGAGGACGACACCAGAGCCAATACTCGCCCCAGGGGTCGATGCGCCTTGTTGGGCAACACTGGGCAACAGCAGCGACAGCTCTGGATCGATAAACTCTGAAGTCCGCAGCGCCATCATCATTTTTGGCGACACCTCTGGCTGACCCGAAAGATCGAGCTTTTTCAGCCTGGTCAATTTTGTCAGGGGTGTCAGGTCGCTGATGGCGTTTTGGCGAATGGTCAGACTGGTAATCTGGGGGTAGAACGCGATCGGCTCCAAGTCAGACAAGCGTCCATTGGGGATCGTCAGCTCCGTGGTTTTCCGGAGAATTTCGTCGGCTCGTTGGCAGCTATCGGTTTTGACCGCTCGCAGCATCAGGTCAATGGTCTGCTGGGTGGCGGGCGGTAGGCGATCGCGCCGCAAGCACCCGTCCACAAAATTTTGCGAGGCGAGGGGTTTTGCTTGGGCCGCTGAAAGTGAGGCGGAAGCCGCGAGTGTCACTCCGGCGATCGCCAATCCTAGGAAAGCTGACGGAATGCCGCCATGGCTCACCCCCGATGGAGACTGCGAGTAGGTGAAAAAAAGATGATGCATAGGTCGATACCGCTTGAGCGAGGGGAATCGGGCCAAAGATACAGGCCAATAGACAAGCCAATAGACAGAGGCCAATTGGCTGAAGCCGACCGTCAAAAGTCCGTAATGTCACTGCCGTAATATCACTGACTAATACCGTACCGCAATCTTGCGGCTTGTTTGAGGGGGCGATCGCAAATTTCCCCGAAACTTCAGCCCTGCTTTCTTCTCCTTTCTTGCTGACCAGGCATGGGGCACAAGAATGCCTAGAAGCAGTGCTACTTTACCCATGGAACTCAAACCTTTCCATGCTCACCTTTTAGGAGACCTCTAATCCATGACATCCGCTGCTAAAAAAGCCCAAACATTACCCAGTAAAAAACCATTCTCTAAATTCAATCTAGATGATGCATACCGTGCATTAAAAATTCGTCGCCTACATCCTTGGGATTTAGAATCCGAAGCGATTGAGCCTTCCACAATCTTTCAGACCTATCTCAAACGGATCCAACATAGCTTCGACTTAACCCGGTCGGAAGACAGTAAAAAACTCATTGTCGATCTCATCTTTATTGAAGCGATCGAACCCTTTCCAAACCTCAAAGTTTGGAAAGGGGGTCGCCTTGAAAGTGATATAGCCAAAGGCGCAGCCGATTATCTCATCACCGAAAACATAGGCTATATCGCCTCACCGATGCTTTGTGTCGTAGAAGCCAAAAAGGATGACTTTGAGCAGGGACTCGCTCAATGCCTGATCGAAATGCAAGCCTGCCAATGGAATAATCAACAAGCCGGACGATCGATCGATATCCTGGGCATCGTGACCAACGGCGACAGTTGGCAATTTTACAAACTCACGACGACGAATCAAGTCTATGAAGCACCGCGCCACGGTCTGATTAATTTACCGATTATTCTCGGCATCCTGAACAGTGTCTTCCAAGACTGCGAAAGAAAACTCAACATATGCACAGACTGAAAAGTCTATTTAGAAGTTATTCTCACCCCACCCCAAACCTTCGCCCAAGCCGTAACCCTGGAAATGCCAGCCCAGGCGTTGGGGGTTATCTGCCTCGTCCGATCGGACTTTGCTTTACCCAATCTCATGCATTCCCTGCGATCGCCCCATCCTTGTTCTCCGACCGAGCCCCTGCTGCAGCTGCACCAGGTCAGCTACCAGTTTTCACCCTACCAGCCGGCAGCCCTGACCAATATCAACCTCCAGGTCTATCCCGGCGATCGCATGGCCCTCGTCGGTCCCAGCGGCGCAGGCAAAAGCACGCTGCTCCAGCTGCTCAATGGCAGCCTCTCACCCAGTAGCGGCGAAATGCTCAGCTTCGGACAGCCTTGGGTTCAGCTCTCGCCCCGGCGTCGGCGCAAACTCCAGCGGCAAATTGGCACGATCTACCAGCAATTTCACCTGGTGCCGACCTTACAAGTGATCCACAACGTCAACGCCGGACACCTGGGCCGCTGGCCCTGGCCCAAGGCGCTGTGGTCTTTGGTGGTGCCCCAGGAGCGCGATCGCGCCCGCGCGGCCTTGACCCAGGTGGGGATTCCAGAGATGCTTTATGCCCGGACGGATCAGCTTTCGGGGGGACAACAACAGCGGGTGGCGATCGCCCGTGTTTTAATCCAAGATCCTCAGATCATCCTGGCCGATGAGCCGATCGCCAGCCTCGACCCCGAGCGAAGTCGCGAGTGATGACCTTGCTAACCGCATTATCGACATCGCCGCGATCGCTGGTGGTTAGTTTGCACGATTTGACCCTGGCGCGGATGTTTTGCGATCGCATCATTGGCCTACGTCAGGGGCAAATTTTATTTGATCTCCCGGTAGACCAACTGCAGCCCGCCCAGATCGAGACGCTTTATCAGCTGATGTCCGATCAGGCGCTGGATCATGCAGACGGTGGATAATGGAGACAGCGTGTGTGGATAGAGACCATGGCCAAAGATTTTCTGATGCACCCCCTGGCCGAGACCTCCGACCCAGAACCAGACAATCCCTGGAAGATTGCCTCAACCTGGGCCAATACCGCCGCAGGTCGAGTGCCAGACGGCCAGGTTGAAACCGCCATCCAAGCCTGCATTGCAGCGGCAGAATACACCAAGCCAGGGGCGGGCCTGATGGCGCTGGGCTTGGCCTCGCGCGCAGGCCACCATGATGGGGTGTTACTGCAACTTATTAATCTGGTGGCTGAAGGGTTACTCTGTCGGGCAGAGCGGATTTCGGAATAGCGACTTCTGGCAGAAAAGCGTTATTCTGCAGCCTCAAGCGTGAACAATGGTGCAGATGCGTGGAGCTGCTTCTAAGGCAAAGGCCCGTTGTCAAGGTATAAAATGACGCCATAAATTTGGGTGCCTCTGTCGGTCGAAAGTTTCAGTAGAAGCGTCTATGTTGATGGCAAGGCCCCCCCTTCGGTAAGCTTGCTGGTCAGGCAATGTGTTGAGTGACTGAAAGATCTAGTCAACGAAAGATCTAACTCACTGAAAGATCTAGTGACCGAGGGATCTGACATGCTCGATTCTCAGGATCATCGCGGGAAGTCCTGGGTTTTTCAAGGAAATGTCCCAAAATACGACAATTGGGACGCAACTCTAGATAGTAGGATCTGCTGTTTTTTCGTAACGCCTTAACCGTTGCCCAGTTCATGAAGCAAAGCGTTCTCCACGACCAGACCTCCCCATTGAGAGGATCAACCTTCAGACTAGCACTTGGGTTGGCGGTTTTTCTCGGGCTGCCCATCGCGATGCTAGGCGGGATTTATGCCCAGGTGCGATCGCCCCCCTCCACGAACTGCTCCACTGTTCAAAAGCAGATCTGCTCTGCAACGTCACGAACCTTCAGATTCAGCAGCTGCAAGACCATTTGCAGCGGCAGCTCTGGGCGGGGTTGCTGCTGCTCTTCGGCACCGTTTGGGCAATTAGCTATGGGATTGCCTGCCGAGTCGTTCGGCGGCTGTCGCGCTTTGCTCGAGCCGTACAGCAGTTTGAACGCGACCAAGACGAAACAGCGCTCTGGCCCTTCTTGACCGGCGATTCCCAGGATGAATTTTTCCTCATCAGCAGCCATTTCCACGACACCCTTAGGCAGCTTCAGCAGCGCGAGCGGCTGATGGAATCCTCCGAGGCCATGTATCACCTGATTTTTGACCTCGCCTCCATTGGCATGGCGGTGATGGGTTTGGATGGCCGCTATTTACGGGTGAATAGCGCCCTATGCAAGACGTTAGGCTATTCCGAGCGGGAATTGCTCGGGCTGACCCAGCAAACCATCACCTACGAAGCCGATTTAGCGGTCAGTCTGGCTCTGGTCAACAAGCTGCTGGACGAAGGTCAACTCTACGCCCAAATCAAAAAGCGCTACGTTGCAAAAATGGCCACATCGTCCACGTGCTGCTCAAAATTGCACTGATGTACGATTCCCAAAACCAACCTCTAAGCTTTTTGGTGCAGGTGGTGGATTTGACCCGGCACAAATTGGCAGAGCTGGCGTTGCAGCGAGCCGAGGAGCGCTACCAAGTTTTGTTTGAGAACGCCACCGAGGGCATTTTCCAGATGACCCGCCAGGGTTACTACATCAGTGCCAACCCCGCCTTGGCGAACATTCTCGGCTACGAGTCCCCCGAAGACTTAATCACTAGCCTGACGGATGTGAGCAAGCAGCTTTTTCTCGAGCCCATGCGCTGGCCGGAGTTTCTCGATCAGATGGATGAGTCTGGGGAAGTGGCTGATTTTGTCGCCCAGGTGCACCGCAAGGATGGCAGTCTGATTTGGATTTCCTTGGGTGTACATACGGTTGTGGATGCAGCGGGGAGCTTTCTCTACTTTGAAGGAACCGTGGAGGATATTACCGAACGTCAGCAGGCGGAGGAACGGTTGCTCTACAGTGCGCTGTATGACTCTTTGACGGGGTTGCCCAACCGGACGCTGTTTACCACGCGGCTGCAGCAGGCCTTGGGGCTGGCCCAGGAAGATCCAGACTGGTCGTTTACGTTGCTGTTCCTGGATTTGGATCGCTTCAAGGTGGTTAATGATAGTCTGGGGCCGCTGGTCGGGGATCAGTTGCTGGTGAAGATTAGCGATCGCCTCAGGGCCTGTCTAAAAGATGCCGACACCCTGGCTCGTCTGGGCGGCGATGAGTTTGCGATCTTGCTCGAGGGAGCTCAAACCCCTGAAGAATCTCTCGTGATGGCGAAGAAAATTCACACCGGTTTACATCACCCCTTCCAGTTGCAAGATCAAGAATTTTTTATCAGTGCCAGCATCGGCATCGTCCCCTGCCGAGATTCGAAAACTGGTGAGCTTTATACCACCATTGAAGACCTACTCCGCGATGCCGACATCGCCATGTACCGAGCAAAACACCGAGGCCGAGCCTGCTCCCAGGTGTTTGACAGTAGCACCCACAGCAGCCCCCTCAGCCAGCTCCAGCTGGAGACAGATCTGCGACGATGCCTAGAGCGGAATGAGCTGCAATTGCTCTACCAGCCGATTGTGGCGGTTCCCAGTGGCAAGGTAGCCAGCTTTGAAGCACTGGTGCGCTGGCACCACCCTGAGTGGGGCCTGATTTCGCCGACGGAGTTTATCCCCATTGCCGAGGAAACCGGGTTGATTGTGCCCTTGGGGCGCTGGGTGATGGAAGAGGCCTGTCGTCAGTTACGCACTTGGCAAACCGAGGGGCTGGTCGATGAGAGCGTCAAGATGGCAGTCAATGTGGCGGGACCGCAGCTGACCCACACGGATTTGGTCAAGCAAATTCAGGAGATTTTGCAAGAGACGCAGCTGGCGGCAAGCTGTTTGCGCGTTGAGATTACAGAGAGTATTCTTAACGGCGATGAAAACGAAATTGAAGGTCATCTGGAGCGGATTAAGGAGATTGGCGTCAAGCTCTGCATTGATGACTTTGGTACGGGCTATTCGTCCTTTAGTCGCTTGCATCGGTTTCCGATCGATGCGCTCAAGATCGATCGCTCCTTTGTGATTCCGAGCAAGATGTCCGAGGGAAAGTGGGACATCATCAAGACGATTGTGAGTTTGACGGGGGATCTGGAGATTGGGGCGATCGCCGAGGGCGTCGAGACTCGCGAACAGCTCATTCAAATCCAGAAAACAGGCTGTGAGTATATCCAAGGCTACTTTTTCTCGAGCCCGCTCTCGAGCAAGGAGGCCGCTTTGCTGCTCCAGCGGGGCGGCTTCGAGGAACTGCTGAATCCAGCCAAATCCGAAGTTCTACCAGTGGCGGGGGTCTAAGCGTCTCAGAGCGCGTCCCCAGTGGCCCTGGATCTATGTCCCGGTTTCCTAACATGAATTGGGCAAGCAAGACTCAGAATCGCAACATCTCAAAATATTTTGCCGCTGGGTCGAGTCAAGTTGTGACAAAACCGTGTTCAATGATGGGATGAGATTTTCCCTCATTCCATTTCAGGAGACTCTACGATGAAGCGATATCTTTCACTACTGTTACTCGGTAGTCTTTTGGTTCTGCCTTTGGCGGCCTGTGGTTCGGCTCCGAGCGGTGGCGACTCCGCGACTCCAGCGGCGGAAGAAACCCCTGAAGAGACTCCGGCGACCACGCCCTAGGTCTTGGGATTTGCCCCATCTTTGGACTCAAGTTCTGAGCTGAGCCACTCGAGTGAAACGTCTGAGTGAAGGCTCTTGCTCGAATGGGGTTGCGTTGTGGAATTCGTGGGGTTGGGTTCATAGAGATCTGCCGCAAAAGCCCGAGGTGATCGCCTCGGGCTTTTATCATAGTTTGCGAGTCTTTGAAAATTGGTTCGGGCAGGGGGCTAACGACGACCGTTGGCGATCGCCATTGCTTTCTCGCTTTCTGGCTCGGGCAAGCCAAACACCCGGCAAAACGTCTTTTGAACCTTCAAGCCAGAATCCACCGTCTCGAGAGGATCCTTGCGCAGGCGGTGGCGCAAGCAAAGGCCAATCACCTGGGCCAGGTCCTCGACGCTGACCTCGGTGCGTCCGTCGTAAGCGGCCAGGGCTTTGGCGGCCCGGTTAGCGACC
Source organism: Synechococcales cyanobacterium CRU_2_2 (assembly GCA_012034805.1). GTDB lineage: Bacteria > Cyanobacteriota > Cyanobacteriia > PCC-9006 > JAAUQQ01 > JAAUOP01. The sequence goes on from JAAUOP010000078.1 coordinate 22,292, forward strand.
AGGTCACCCCGGAGGCCATCGATGTCGAGCTCGGAGCAAACCTGGGAGATTTGCACACGGGTGTCGTAGTCGAGGGCAACGCTGGGCAGAAGCTGCTGAGCCGCCACAAGCCTGGCCTGGAGCGCATCTTGCTCCGCCTGACATTTCACCATGAATTCCTGGGGGTTGGCATCAAAGGCGGAGCGCTGCTCGACCACTTCCACCCGCTGTTCGGGATCCTTGACGGTGCGCACTTCGACACTCATGCCGAAGCGATCGAGCAGTTGGGGCCGCAATTCGCCTTCTTCGGGGTTGCCGGAGCCCACCAGGACAAACCGGGCCGGGTGACGAATGGAAATGCCCTCGCGCTCAACGGTGTTCCAGCCGGAGGCGGCGGAGTCGAGCAGCACGTCCACGAGGTGATCGTCGAGCAAGTTGACTTCATCGACGTATAGGATGCCGCGATTGGCCTTGGCCAGTAGACCGGGTTCAAAAGCTTTGACGCCTTCGGAGAGGGCTTTTTCGATGTCGATGGTGCCGCAGACGCGATCCTCCGTCGCCCCGAGGGGCAAGTCCACCATGATCACCTTCGCCTTGGCGATCGGCAAGGTCTCACCGTTGTTTTTGCGATCGCGCACCGCGTCGCTCATCATTTCTGGGTCGTTGGGATCGCTGTTAAAGGGGTCGTCGGCAACGACGTCGATTTCGGGCAGCAGATCAGCCAAGGCCCGAATGGTGGTGGATTTGCCGGTGCCGCGATCGCCCCATGATCATTACCCCACCAATCTTG